>NZ_JAWONS010000109.1:0-288638 GCF_033342255.1 Clostridium boliviensis | reverse complement strand
AATTAAAAATTATATGCTGCGCACAGATCATCTCATATAAATCTGTATCTGTTTTATTATCAATCCCCGAAATAGTTTCCCATACAAGTTCCCCGAAATTACCGTATTTTTCTTTCTGCAGCACTCCAATGTTACATGCTTTCAAAATGGAATAACCAATTTCTATCATTTCAGAAGAATGGGGGAGGTCTTTCATCTTCTCCTTGATTATAACCTTAAATAAATCCCTTAATTCCCTATAATATTCATAGATCTCTTCTGACATCTGAGCAATCGTATCAATCAGTAATACCATATCTTTACCAATAAACTTCTCTTTATTACGAAACTTTACCACAATATCATTATAATGCTCTTTACTCTTGTATCTCGTATCATACGCTGTTATAAACGGCATGAGCTCCAAAGTCCACTCCGGGGTTTTCATGACATCTTCTATCTTATGTCTGTATTTCTCATGACCAGTTTGGTCCAAAGCGAAAAAATAAGCGGGATAATCCTGTTCCGGCAGACTTACTGCCATCCCTTGTGCAGTCTCCAGTCTGCTTAGATGAGCCATTACATATTCTTTGTACTCATCTTCTCCAGTCGCACCATACATTTGTACTGCTCCCATAAGCTGATATGGTTTTAATGTCTCATTTTTGCAATCCATGACGTTTTGTCTGCCCTTTTCTTTATGGGAGCCGCCATAGAACTATGGCGGCTCTTATGAAAATATCTTATCTTAATTTGAAAGAAAATTAGTTCTCAAGTGTATCAGTAACACCCTTAACCAGTTCTTTTGCTGCTGCTGCAGAATCCAGTTCTTTTGAGCTTAACTTACCAAATACTTTGTAGTAAACACCATCTGGATTAGCCTTTAAGTCATTGTGCTCAAATTTGCTGTCCAGAGTGAACTTGCTGTAGTTCATAACCTTTGTGTTTGCTTCAATGGTAAGAGGATCACCAAGCTTGTTATCCTGAAGAATCTTTAAGCCCTTAGCAGAGCATGGGATACCTCTCTGAGTGGAACAGATCTTAACGCCTTCTTCATCATTTAACAGGAAGTTGATCAGCATAGCTGCTTCCTTCGGATGCTCGGAGCTTGCAGCAACTGCAAATGCCATGGAGATCTTTGTAAATCCGCCGTTGTTGTCGCCCATCTTAATGAATTCTCCAACTACGAATTCCTGACCAGGTTTGTTAACGCTGCCTTCAAGAGCTTTTTTGAACTTGGAAGCTGAGGAATCCCACTCAAAGATACCAGCATATTTGCCGTCAATCCATTTTGCATTCTTATCAAGAGAATCAGCCATATCACCGCTGATAGTAGCCAGAGTCGGAATTACATGTTTCTCTTCCAGTCCTGTAATAAAGTCCATACCGTCTTTAATTTCATCTTCGGAATAGTTAATTGCGCCATCCTCTACCCAGTTCTTGCCGTACTTGGATTCCAGGTAGTAAACCATAAGGATCATGCGGTCATATTCGCCAAGTGCCAGCGGATACATCTCAGGATCTTTTGCCTTAAATGCTTCTCCTGCCTTGTATAAGGAATCAAGATCAGTAGGAAGTGCAGCACCAACCTCATCAAAAGCGGTCTTGTTCCAGTAGAACAGACGGCCGGTTAAAGAAATCGGAACTGCCATTAATTTGTTATCTACCTTGCAAAGATCCAGGCTTTCTGGTGAAAACTGTGTTAAATCAAGAACGCTTGAGTAATCCTCCAGGTTTGCGAAAGATTTTCCGCCCTGGCTATAAGACTCAATCCAGTTCCAGTTAACCTGCATAACATCAGCAGCGTTGCCGCCTAAAATATTTAAGGACTGTTTCTCCTCCCATCCGGTCCATGCGCCGTACTCAGGAGTTACAGTAATGTTCGGATATTTAGCCATGAAAGCTTTGATTGCTTCTTCTGTAGCAGCATGTCTGGAATCGCCGCCCCACCAGGAAAACTTAAGTTCTACCGGCTCTCCGGAAGTCGTGTCAGTTTCTGCTGCTGTTTCTCCTGCTGCAGCGGCAGTTGTTTCTGCAGGTGCAGCAGTGGTTGTCTCAGCAGTGTTCTTGCTTGACCCACAGGCAGATAGAGACATTGCCATAACAGTCGCTAACCCCATTGCTGTCCACTGTTTGATTTTTCTCATCTTTTTCTCTCCTTTTTTTCTCCCTCATAAATGAGTTCTTTAAAGCTCCATGTAAATGTTTCCGCATTTTTATATAAAATGTTGTACTTTTGCGTAAGCGCTTACACTCCACTTTTTTAATATTATAACATCTATTAGCGTATAATTCATTTCAAATACAGCTCAAAATATTGCATATTTTGACATCCTGTGCTATTATTTTAGTACTAATAGCCAAGGAGAATGCAAATAATGAAAGTACTTACTTCATATTCGGACGGAATTGACCGCTGTTTTGACAGCCATTATTTTTCTATTGCCCATCTGCATAAGGAAAGCACGGTTTTAAGCATGCACAGCCATCACTGCTGCGAATTTTACTTTTCCATCAGCGGCGGTAGGACTTTCCTGATTGAAGAAAACAATTACCGCATAGAACCTGGCGATTTATTCATGATTAACCCCCGGGAGAAGCACCAGATCCTTCAGATGGAATCTTCCATCCCTCATGAACGGTATGCTGTTTTTATTGATCCGGATTACTTAAAATCGATTTCCACCGAGCATACGGATTTAACCTACTGTTTTACACACCGCCCGGGTGGCTTTTCCCACCGGGTCCATTTAAGCCAGGGACAGCAGCGGAGGTTCACCTATTATTTTAATAAACTGGCAGCAGAGGACGGCTTTGGCCATGATGTGGAAGAACGATCAGCTTTTGCAGAATTTATGGTATTTTTAACGAAATGTGCAACAGACGCAGCACTGGGCGAACAATCAGAAGAACAGAGACAGTATTTTAACAGCAAAGTCGCAGATATCATCACTTATATCCATCACAACATTGATTCCTCCTTAAGTATTGGAGAGATCGCAGCCCATTTTTATTTAAGCACCTCTTATCTTTGCAGACTTTTTAAAAAGGGGACAGGAACTACGATTAATTCCTACATCACAACCAGGAGAATCGAGCTGGCACAGACGCTGCTGGCAGGTGGATACAGTGTAAACGAAGTCTACAGCATGTGCGGCTTTAATGATTACAGCAACTTTTTTAAAGCTTTTACAAAGAAGACGGGAATTTCCCCCAAGAAATTTGCACAGAACAGTTTAAGTTAAAAAGGGAATGAGGCCAGCTCCGCCTCATTCCCCTTTTCTTACAGCTGGTACTGCCAGCCGCACCGTTTCATCTCAGTATATGCAAGAAGGAACGGACCTACGCCCTTGGCATCGTCTTTTACCACAGGCTCAGACATATAATAATCAAAGGTTCCGCTTCTCCTGTCTTTTCCTCCCAGTCCGGCTACCAGGCAGATTCCGCCTAAGCTCATATTTCCTTCTTCTATATGAAGATAGGTCCGGCAGATTCCCTCAAACGCTTTTTTTCCGTATTCTGCATAAGATTTTGGCAGGTAACCCAAACGAACCCCTTTTAAGATTGCATAGGAAAAGATTGCGCTTCCGCTGGTTTCCAGATAATTTTTATCCATGCCGCCTAAGTTGACCACCTGATACCACATACCGGTTGGATCCTGATATTTTAACATGGAATCAATCAGTGAACGGAACGCTTCTTTCATCTGAAGTAAGGAATCCTGTTCCTTATGATCATCCTTATCCATGGTATCTAAAAGCGCCATGGCATACCAGCCCAGTGCCCTCAGCCAGAAATTCTGGGAAAGTCCTGTCACTTTATCGCACCAGAACATCTCTCTGGAGGAATCGTAGGCGTGATAGTAAAGTCCGGTTTCAGAATCCTTCATATCCTTTGCTACATTGGCAAACTGGCTGTAAATATCTTCGCAGTTTTTTCTGTTATTGAACCGTACCTCATATTCCATATAAAACGGCTGGCACATATAAAGACCATCAAGCCAGACCTGATTGGGGTAAATATTTTTGTGCCAGAAATTCCCTTCTTCTGTTCTGGGCATTCTCTCAATCTGGCTGTAAACCAGGTCAATCGCCTTTCGGTACTTCTCCTTGCCGGTCAGGTCATACAGTTCAAACAAGGTTTTTCCTGCATTAACATTATCAATATTCAGTTCTTCTACATCGTATCCGTCAATGGACCCGTCTTCCTTTACACGGTAATCAATAAATGTATCTGCAAACTCCAGATAGTTAGAATCCTTCGTGATAGAATACATCTCCAGAATCGCCTTGATCATACAGCCGTCAATATAATTCCAGCCGGACTTCTCTCCCTGGAGAATCTTCTCAATGTTCCATACCGGGCAGTCCGGTGTGCTTTTTTCCATCAGTTCTTTGATATACCTTTCAATTGCATCCATGTTCTTTTCCTCTCTTTATACATGTATCTTCTGTTTCCCAGATTCCGCTTCCCTCCATGTACATCTGTGAAACTTATTTTTTATCATAGCATGGTTTTTCCTCCTTGTCACGAATCAGATTATCTGGCGGGGCATTCCTGCCCGACTGCAAAATTAAAGTGTTGAATAAAAAGGGCATCGGTGATAAGATGGCAAAGTATAATCTGATACCAAAAAGGAGTGCAAATCTATGAATCAGTTTAGAGAACAAATCAGCATTACAGAAGACCAGGCAGGAAAAAAGAAATCAAAAGCCAAAGCGTACTTAAACGCCTATCTCCTAGATTCAATTTCTGTCTCTCCAAACCGCAGGCGTCCGGCAGTCATCATCTGTCCGGGCGGCGGCTACGGGCACTTATCTGACAGAGAAGGAGAACCGGTGGCGATGCAGTTTTTATCCATGGGCTGCCATGCATTCGTTCTTCACTATAGCATTGCTCCGGATGTATTTCCATATCCGCAGATGGAACTGGCTTCTGCTGTTTCTCTGGTCCGTTCCCATGCGAAAGAATGGCTGGTTGATCCGGAAAAAATCATTGTCTGCGGCTTCTCAGCGGGTGGTCATCTAGCCTGCAGTTTAGGGGCATTCTGGAATCAGGAATTTTTATATAAACCGTTGGAGTTAACTCCAGATGATATCAAACCGAACGGCATGATTCTGGCGTATCCGGTGATTTCCTCCGGTCCCTGCTGCCACGAGGGTTCTTTCCTTAATTTATTGGGAGCAGATGCAGAAGATGAAACCCTGCGCAGCCTGGTCTCTCTTGAACATCAGGTGGGAGCCCATACACCGCCTGTCTTTTTATGGCACACCTCAACCGATGATGCGGTACCGGTAAAAAACAGCTACTTACTGGCAGATGCACTGACGGATCACGGTGTCAGTGTGGAGATGCACATCTATCCTGCTGGCTGCCACGGACTGTCTTTGGCTAACAGTGAAGTTTCCGGCGACGATGGCCGGTGTATCGTGCCCCAGTGCCAGAACTGGATCTCATTAGCTAAAACCTGGCTGGAATATCTGTAAACGGCAAAACAGGCGGGACTGCCGGAGTCTGACTCCTTCGGCTGTCCCGCCCTTTTATGCATCTTTGTCTATATTAACGAACCAGCATCTTGCTGATCTGAAACTGATCTTCCGGAATATCCTTGGTCATCGCCAATGCTTCCTGGATGTCGAAATCAACAAATTCACCGTGCTTATAACCAACAACACGGTTGCTCTTGCCATCACAAAGCAGTTCCACTGCTCTGGATCCCATAATGGAAGCGTAAACACGGTCCTTACACGTAGGTGCTCCGCCTCTCTGCATGTGGCCCAGAATGGTAGCTCTCGTCTCAATGCCGGTAGCTGCCTCAATTCTCTTTGCCATAGAAGAGGAATGACCGATTCCTTCTGCATTGATGATGATATGATGCTTCTTACCGCGCTTTCTGTTCTCGATGATGCGGTTAATTAATGCCTGCTCATCTCCGTCATACCGCTCTGGTAAAAGGATATCCTCTGCTCCATTGGCAAAACCGCACCACAAAGCAATATATCCGGCATTTCTTCCCATTACTTCAATAATGCTGCAGCGTTCATGGGAGGTAGATGTATCACGGACCTTATCAATGGCTTCCATGGCAGTATTCACTGCTGTATCAAAACCAATGGTATAATCCGTACATGCAATATCCAAATCAATTGTTCCAGGAAGTCCGATGGTGTTGATTCCAAGTGCAGAAAGCTTACCGGCACCGCGGAATGATCCGTCTCCGCCGATGACTACGATACCGTCAATGTTATGTTTTTTACAGATCTCAGCACCTTTTTTCTGGCCTGCTGCTGTAGTAAATTCCTGACATCTTGCTGTATAAAGAATGGTTCCGCCCCTATGAATGATTTCCGATACACTGGTACTGTTCATATCGACAATCTCTTCCTGCAGAAGGCCCGCGTATCCCCTCATAATCCCCTTTACTATCAATCCCTTATGGATCGCAGTTCTGACAACAGCACGGATCGCAGCATTCATACCTGGTGCGTCGCCGCCGCTGGTTAATACGCCGATGGTTTTCACTTGTTTTGCCATAGTAACTTCCTCCTGATTCACGGATCTCTGTTTTGTAAGTTTTACATTTCGTACATGTTGTATTCTAATTCATTTTCCCAATCTTTTCAAGTTTTTTTTCTACAAGCCTGACATTTTTTTCACCAAGTTTTTTGGTTAAAATATCCACAAGACCGTCTGAGGCATCTACATTCCAGTTGGATGGGAGCACCTTTTTCGCACGCTCACTCTCCAGATAGATGATTACGGAATCATTGCCTTCGGATTCTCTTAGCTGTTCAAGGATGTCCCGCTCCCCGGCAGCATACGTCTCTTTATCAGGGAATTTCAGCCACAGCTCTTTGGGAATTTCAGAAAACGGAATCACCCGCTCACAGATCAGCTTGCCCACCGGATCATCTCCAATAGAGGCTCTTCCCTGAATAAACACTTTGGAGTCCTCCGTAAACAGCTCTCGTTTACTTTCATAGTCCTTTGGAAATACAATCACTTCTACGGAACCAACAAGATCTTCCAGCATGATAAATGCCATCATCTTGTTGTTTCTGGTAGTTTTTACGGTTTTGGCGGTAATCATACCACCTACTGTAACATGAGCTCCGTCCTGGACATTGGTTTTCTGGGTTTCCTCATCTACAATGAAATCCACAGTCACAGCCGTAATGTGGTTTTTCCATGTTGCCTCATATGCCTCCAGCGGATGGCCGCTTACATAGATTCCAAGCGTCTCTTTTTCAAAGGCAAGCATGTCCTCCTTCTGAAACTCTCCAACATCAGGAAAGGTGATCTGATAGTTGCTTTTCTCTTCCTCACCGGCAAGATCAAACAGGGTGATCTGCCCTTCCATGGTATTCTTGCGTTCCTTACTCCTCTGGTCAAGAAGCTCCGGAGCTATGAAAAGTTTCTGCTTTCTCGTACCAGGAAGTGTATCCAGCGCTCCTGATTTGATGAAATTCTCCAGCGTCCGCTTGTTCACCTCTTTGTTGCTCATACGGTCAATAAAATCTTCTATATCATGATAGAGTCCATTCCGTACCCGCTCTGCCACAATCATCTCCACAACGGATTTTCCCACGCTTTTAATTGCGGACAGTCCGTACCGTATGGACTGTCCTGAAACGGAGAATCCGCTTTCTCCTTCATTGATATCCGGCGGAAGTATGGGAATTCCCATCTGCCTGCAGCTTAAGATATATTCCGAGACCTTAGACACATTGTCCATAACAGAAGTAAGTAATGCAGCCATATACTCCTGAGGGTAATAGTATTTTAAAAATGCTGTCTGATAGGATACCAATGCATAAGCAGCAGCATGGGATTTATTAAAGGCATATTTGGCGAAATCAATCATCTCATCGTAGATCTGATTGGCAACCTTTTCGTCAATTCCATTGGAGATACAGCCGGTTACGCCTTCTTCGGGATTCCCGTATACAAAATTCTGGCGTTCCTTCTCCATAACGTAGGTTTTCTTCTTAGACATGGCACGGCGCACCAGGTCGCTTCGTCCCATGGTGTACCCGGCCAGATCGCGGACAATCTGCATAACCTGTTCCTGATATACGATACATCCGTGAGTAGGACCCAATATGTGCTCCAGCTGAGGACAGTCATAGGTGATGGAATTCCGGTCATTCTTGCCTTTTAAGTATTTGGGAATAAAATCCATGGGACCTGGCCGGTAGAGGGAAATACCCGCAATAATATCCTCCAGGCTCTCCGGCTTTAATTCCTTCATGAAACTCTTCATTCCGGAACTCTCCAGCTGGAATACGCCGTCATCCTTTCCGGTTCCGATGGAATCCAGCACTGCCTTATCATTGTAATCAATCTGGTCCATATCAAGGATTATATCCCGGTTCTTCTCCACTGCCAGAACCGCATTCTGGATCACGGTTAAGGTTCGCAGTCCCAGGAAGTCCATCTTTAAAAGCCCCAGTTCCTCTAATGTGGTCATGGTAAACTGGGTAGTGATGGTTCCGTCTGCCGCTCTTGACAGGGGAACGTATTCGTCAACGGAATTCCGGCTGATCACAACTCCAGCCGCATGCATGGAAGTGTGCCTTGGCAGCCCCTCCAGACGCATGGACATATCAATTAAGTATTTTACCTCCGGATCCTCGTTATAAGCATTACGCAGGTCAGGGCTTTGTTTTAACGCCTTTTCCAGTGTCATGCCAAGATCACCCGGAATCATCTTTGCAATGGCATCACAGCGGGCGTAAGGCATATCCAGAACTCTTCCTACGTCTCTTACCACACCCTTCGCAGCCAGGGTACCAAAGGTAACAATCTGAACCACCTGATCCTTACCATACTTTTCTACCACATAGTCAATGACTTCCTGACGCCGCTCATAGCAGAAGTCCACGTCTATATCAGGCATGGAAACACGTTCCGGATTCAGGAAACGTTCAAAGAGAAGGTTATAACGTATGGGATCAATGTCCGTAATCCCAAGACAGTAGGAAACAATACTTCCGGCTGCAGAGCCTCTGCCCGGTCCTACCATAATATCTTTGGATCTGGCATAATGAATGAAATCCCACACAATCAGGAAGTAATCCACATACCCCATAGTATGAATGACTTCAAGCTCATAGGAGAGACGCTCCCGTAAAGTCCCGTCATCCTCCGGATAGTGGTTCTCAAAGCCCTCTGTACACAATTTGTTTAGATAGCTCCACGAATCAAAGCCTTCCGGGACATCGTACTTCGGCAGTTTGGTGACTCCGAACTCAATCTCCACATTACACCGCTCTGCGATCTTATGGGTGTTCTCTACAGCCTGGACTGCATAGGAGAAAAGCTTCTTCATCTCCTCTTCTGACTTGCAGTAATACTGTCCGCCCTCATAACGCATACGGTTCTCATCTGCCACTTTCTTACCGGTCTGTATACACAAAAGAATGTCGTGGGGCGTGGCATCTTCTGCATAAGTATAGTGGATATCGTTGGTCGCCACCAGCTCAATTCCAGTCTCCGAGCTCATCCGGACCAGGCCCTGATTCACTGTTTTCTGCATGGGTATACCATGATCCTGCAGCTCAAGGAAAAAGTTACCCTCTCCGAATATCTCCTGATACTTAAGAGCGGTTTCCTTCCCCTTTTCATACTGGCCTCTGCCGATATAACGCTGCACCTCTCCTGCCAGACAGGCACTCAGAGCAATCACCCCTTCATGATATTCCCGTAACACCTCATAATCCACTCTTGGTTTATAATAAAATCCATCGACAAAACCTTTGGAAACAATCTTCATTAAATTCTGATAGCCCTGATTATTCTCAGCCAGAAGAACCAGATGGTAATACCGGTCTTCGCCGCCTGCAAGCTCTCTGTCAAATCTGGAACCGGATGTCACGTACACCTCACAGCCGATTATGGGTTTGATGCCCGCATCCTTCGCGGCCCTGTAAAAATCAATCACACCATACATGACGCCATGGTCTGTGATTGCCATACTATCCATCCCAAGTTCCTTCGCTCTGGCTGTCAGCTCCTTAATCTTGCAGGACCCATCAAGCAGACTGTACTCTGTATGGACATGCAAATGTGTAAATGCCATCTGTCTTATCTCCTTCTATCCTCATTTCTCTTATTATAACATAAAAAGGCAGCTTCTGAAAATATTTTATACTACCATTTACCTCTGCACAGCATTTATATAATCTATCATATACACATGGTATCCGGGGCATAGATTATTACTTTTTCCTCCCTCTACCCCGTTTCTCCAACTTTCCGACCTTCTCTATCACTATTGGGGACATATCAGCTATCTTCACCTTATTTATGCCCCACCGTTCTTTAGCTGCGGGGCATAGGTGAAATCTTTTTCCTGCATATGCCCCATTTCTTCAATTTCATGATCCCTTCTATGCTATTTGGGGCATATCACCCGTTAGGTCTCTGCATATGCCCCAAAATAAGGATCACTGGAATTCACTTTTTCAATTCAGCAATTAAAAAAGAAGATATAAGAGGCGGAGCTTCCATTGTCAGACAATGGCAGTCTCCGCCTCAAAACACATTATTATCCAAAATATTATTCCTGATTGCTTAAGTATTTCTCAATCTCACCGACTGCAATTTCTTCATCGGCTCCGTCTGCAGTAATTGTGATCTGCTCTCCAGCTGCAAGACCGAGAGTCATCATTCCCATAATACTTTTGGCATTCACTCTTTTTGATTCAATTTCAACATAAATATTGCTTTCATACTGGCTGGCAACCTGAACCAGCATAGCAACTGGTCTCGCTTCCAAGCCTGATGCAAGTTCCACGGTGACTGTTTTTCTTACCATAATTATCCTCCTCATTCCTCTGAACGGATCTGTTCCGCTCCGCTGCCCACGCCTGTCCCGCGCAGCCGCCCTGCTAAATCACAAAGCTTTCTAAGTCGGTGGTTCACTCCTGATTTACCAACAGGAGGGTCCAGAGCTTCTCCAAGCTCTTTTAATGTTGCGTCCGGTCTTTCCAGTCTCTCTCTGGCAATCTCCCTTAAGTTGTCCGGAAGATCCTTAAGTCCGATTGTATCTTTGATATATTCTATATCTTCTATCTGCTTTACGGCAGCTGATACCGTTTTATTAATATTAGCAGTTTCACAGTTAACCTGCCTGTTTACGCTGTTGCGCATGTCCTTTAATATTCTGATGTTCTCCAGCTCCATTAAAGTAATCGGAGCCTCCATAACATTTAAAATATCAACAATCTGGCTGCCCTCCTTGATATAGACTACAAAATACCGCTTTCTCTTTACGATCTTTGCGTCAAGCTCAAAGGTTGCAATAATAGACTTTAACTGCTCTGCTTTTTCTTCTGTAGTACATACGATTTCATAATGATAGAACTTCTCCGGATCACTGATCGATCCTGATGAAAGGAATGCCCCGCGTATAAATGCTCTCCTGCAGCAGGACTGCTGGATCACCACGTTCTTCACTACATTTAAATTCTCTCCTACTTCCCCGTTCTCGTCAAGGAGCTTTGTTGCATGAAGTACCCGAATGGCATCCTCGTGTTCCCGGATTGTCACTGTAAACGTACGGTTTCTGTTTAAGTAGGCATTTCTTCTAATAGAGACATCAGTACTAATATTAAATGTTTTTTTCAATAATGTAAAGTACTTTCTTGCAACTGCCACATTTTCTGTATGAATTTTAATTGTATAGCGGTCTTCTTCCGATATGATTATCTTACCGCAAAGGCTGATGATCGCAGCCATTTCTGCGATCTGACAATGCCTTGCCGGGCTGATCTGCCTGGAAAGCTCTTCTTTTAGTTTAGAAGAAAACGACATACCTAGACCACCTTTTTTCCTGTATTATCCTTATCAATATCCCGATGTTCGATTTTAATACCAAATTCTGCTCTTGATCTAAATTTTTCATAAACCGCTTTTGCGATGGTTACGGAACGATGCTTACCTCCTGTACAGCCGATGGCAATCACCAGCTGGTTCTTTCCCTCCAGAACATAGTTGGGAAGAAGAAATTCCAGCATATCATAAAGCTTGTTCAAAAACAGATCAGCGGTTCCATGCTGCATCACATAGTCCCGCACTGCTTTTTCTTCCCCTGTCCTGTTTTTCAGCTCATCCACATAATAGGGATTGGGCAGAAATCTCACATCAAACACCAGATCAGCATCGGATGGAATTCCATATTTAAAACCGAAGGAAAGAATGGTAATGTATAGATTCCGGTAAGATTCATGCTTCATAAAAATCTTTTCCAGTTCCTGCCTCAGTTCTTTTGTGAGAAGCTTGCTGGTATCGATGATATAATCCGCTTCTTCCTTTAAGAAAGCAAGCTTCCCACGTTCTTTTTTTATTCCGCTGTCAATTCTTCCGCCTGCTGCAAGGGGATGGGCTCTTCTGGTTTCCTTATACCGCTTAATTAGTATTTCATCTCCGGCATCCAGGAAAAGAATCTCAAACGGCACACGGTTTCTGGACCATTCATCAAAGATCCTGTTTAAAACCGATAAGTCTTCCCCGCTTCTGATGTCAATTCCCAGTGCGGCGTTCTGGATTCCCTGAGGATTCTTTAAGGTCAGCTCTGCAAATGTCTCAATAAGCGGTATGGGAAGATTATCCACACAATAAAATCCCATATCCTCCAACATCTTGAGCGCCTGTGTCTTCCCCGCACCTGACATGCCTGTCACAATTACAAGCCTCACTGTTTACTCCTTTGCTCCGTTAAAACTTCCCCAGTGTCTTTACTTCCATCTCAAGCATCACTCCGGAATTTTTGTATACCCTGCTTTTTACTTCTTCGCACAGGGCTATAATATCCGCAGCAGTAGCCTGATCCTTATTGATCACAAATCCGCAGTGCTTCTCTGAAACCTGAGCACCTCCTACGGAGAATCCCCGAAGCCCGGCATCTTCAATCAGCTTCCCGGCATAATGTCCTTCCGGGCGCTTAAAGGTACTACCTGCACTGGGAAATTCCAGAGGCTGTTTTTCTTTTCTTCTGCGTGCCAGTTCATCCATACGGTTTTTGATAGAAACCGGATCGCCTTCTTTTAACCGAAGAAATGCTTCTGACACCACATACTGGTTTGGTATAATGCAGCTGGTCCGGTAACCCAGAGAAAGCTCGCAGGCAGGGATTTCTTTGATCTGTCCATCCCCTGTAACCACTCTTACGCTGCGCAGTACCTCTTTCATCTCCGAACCATATGCACCGGCATTCATGACTACGGCTCCCCCCAGTGTTCCCGGAATTCCGGCAGCGAACTCAAAGCCTGTCAGTGATGCCTTATATGCTTCCTGTGCAATTCTCGCCAGAGAAAGACCTGCTCCGGCTTTTATCATCCCTGTCTCCTGATTTACATCACAGACATTAAAGCTGTCCATAGAGATAACCACCCCGTCAAAACCCTGATCCCCCACCAGAAGATTACTTCCGTTGCCTAATATAAAATAAGGCACTTTTTCCTGTCTGCAGATCTTAATAACTGCAGCAAGCTCGTGTTCATCTCCAGGAGTAACAAAGCAGTCTGCCGGTCCCCCAACCCGGAAAGAGGTATGCCTGCGCATCTCTTCTCCTGCTTTTATATGGTTTTTATCGGTCGCACCAAGAAGTTTTTCATAAATTCCAGTCATCAGACACCTCAATCATCCTGTTTTCTAGAAAGGTTTGCCTGTACGCGGTTATATAATTCCTGCGCCGCGTTGTACCCCATCTTCTTCTGTCTGTAATTGACGGCAGCTGATTCAACGATAATGGCCAGATTACGGCCCGGACGTACAGGAATGGAATGGCATACCACCTGATTTCCTAAAAACTCCGTATAATTGTCCTCAATTCCCAGTCTGTCGTACTCTTTATCCTTATCCCAGTCTTCCAGCTTAATAACCATATCTATGGACTGAGTGTCCTTTACGCTTTCCACACCGAACAATGTCTTCACATCAATAATTCCGATTCCGCGTAATTCAATAAAATGCCTTGTGATTTCCGGTGCACTTCCAATTAAGGTATCGTCACTCACCTTGCGGATCTCTACCACGTCATCCGTTACAAGACGATGTCCCCTTTTAATTAACTCCAGTGCCGCTTCGCTTTTACCGATGCCGCTCTCTCCCATAATCAGCACACCTTCACCAAATACGTCAACTAAAACGCCGTGAATACTGATACAGGGTGCCAGCTTCACCTTCAGCCATCGGATAACTTCTGCCATCAGATCAGAGGTGGTCTTATCCGAAACAAGGCATGGGATTCCATAATGGTTGCAGAGTGCCAGCAAATCCTCATCCGGACTCTGACTGCGGCTGTATACCAGGCACGGAATCTGATAGGAGAGCAGCTTGTCGTACATCTCCATCTTTCTTTCATGATTCATCTGGTGGATATATTCCTGCTCTACATATCCGATTATCTGAACCCGTTCATTATCAAAGTGATCGAAAAAACCGGCCAGCTGAAGAGCCGGACGGTTTACATCCGGGTGGCTGAGCACAATTTTCTCCGCATCGATCTCCGGGGTCATATTCCGGAGATTCATTTTTTCAATCAGATCTGTGATTGCTACTCCATGCATGGTGAAATGCTCCTTTTCATCTGTTTTTTTTCATACTAACACAGATTTTATGTTTTGAAAAGCTGTGGGACTAATTATGAAAGAATTCATACACGCTTTTAGCAGAGCGGGAATTCATACCTTCCGTTGCTTCCAGTTCCTCAAGCGTAGCCTCTCTCACTGCTTCCAGACCCTTAAACCGGCGCATTAAAGCCTTTCTTCTGCCAGGTCCGATATTGGGAATATCATCGAGTATGGATTTTACCTGCCCTTTGCTTCTTAAACTTCTGTGATATTCTATGGCAAACCGGTGGGCTTCATCCTGAATTCGTGTGATCAGTTTAAACCCTTCCGAATGCCGGTCAATGGGAATTTCCACATTGTTATAGTACAGCCCCCTGGTCCGGTGATTGTCATCTTTTACCATTCCACATACAGGAATGACAAGCCCCAGCCGCTCCAACGCCTCCAGGGCGATGTTCACCTGCCCTTTTCCTCCATCCATCATGATCAAGTCAGGGAAACGGGTAAAGCTTCCTAATTCTTCTTCAACACCCTTTTCCCTTAAGCTTTCTGCTTCCTGTAAACCGTGGGAAAATCTTCTGGTCAGGACCTCATTCATGGAAGCGTAATCGTTGGCTCCCTTTACCCACTTAATCTTGAATTTCCTGTAATCATTGCGTTTGGGTCTGCCGTTTTCATACACGATCATGGACCCTACCGACTCAAAACCGCTTATATTGGAAATATCAAATGCCTCAATCCGTTTTACATCAGAAAGTCCCAAAAGACTTCCCACTTCATTCATGGCGCCTACCGTGCGAAGCTCTTCCCGTTTGATCTTTTCCTTATCCTGGGAAAGCACCAGAGCCGCATTCTTTTCTGCCAGCTCCATAAGGCGTTCTTTCTGCCCTTTCTTAGGAACCATAAGTTTAACCTTCTGTCCCCGTTTGGCAGACAGCCATTCCCCGATCACGCCATCTTCCTCAAGCTGGGTCTGCACCCATATCTCTCTTGGTACAAAGGGTGTTCCTGAATAGAACTGTTTCACAAAGCTGGTTAAAATCTGACCATTATCTTCTGCCGTGGCTACATTCACATGAAAATGTTCTCTTCCGATCAGTTTCCCTTCACGCACAAAAAAGACCTGGACCACAGCATCTTTTTCATCTTTTGCCATGGCTATTATATCCCGGTCTTCCATACCGCTGTCCGTGATCTTCTGTTTTTGGGCGATCTGTTTTACACTGGTTAACAAATCTCTGTATTCAATGGCTTTTTCATAATCCATCTCATCCGATGCAGCCTGCATCTTTTCTTCCAGCATGGTAATGACCGGAGCGTATTTCCCTCCAAGAAAATCAATCACCTTACTTATGGACACTCCATAATCTTCCTGACTGATATATCCCTGGCAGGGCGCCTGACACTGCTTGATATGATAGTTTAAGCAGGGTCTTTCCTTCCCGATATCTCTGGGAAGATTACGGCTGCAGGTCCTGATCTGATACAGCTTGTGAATCAGCTCAATGGTATCTTTCACCGCTCCTGCACTGGTATAGGGGCCAAAATACCTGCTTTTATCCTTCTTCATATCTCTGGAAAACAGAACCCTGGGAAATTCCTCGTACACGGTAACCTTAATGTAAGGATAAGTCTTATCATCCTTTAACATGGTATTATAACGGGGCCGGTGCTCCTTGATTAAATTGCATTCCAGCACAAGCGCTTCCAGCTCTGAGTCTGTTATAATGTATTCAAAACGGGCGATTCTCGACACCATCTGTTCGATCTTTGCCGTCTTATTTCTGCTGCTTTGAAAATACTGCCTGACCCTGTTCTTTAAGCTGATCGCTTTTCCCACATAGATAATTTCGTCCCGCTTATCGTGCATAATATACACGCCAGGCTGGGACGGCAGTTTTTTCAACTCTTCTTCTATATTAAATTCGATGTGGTCCACCTGGTTCGAATCACCTCAATCTTGTTCCGTCGTATTTGATCTGCAGTTCTAAATAACGCTCCACTGCATAATACTTCTCTTCCGGCTCCGAATCCGCTCTCCCGATATCCATAATCTCGCAGATCGCAAGAAGCTCTTCCGCCGTAAACTTATCTTTTAAGGTCCTTAATACCTCTAACTTCTCATAATACGTCTCTGCGTCAAGAAATGCAAGCAGATTTTTGTTGGGACCGTCATGTTCTTCTTTCGTTGTCTCTTTTTTCGTTGTCTCTTCTTTCTGTTCTTCTTCCGGCTGGCTCTCATCACTGGCTGCCGCTAAGTCAACCCGTTCAAACCGGTATTTCTGAAGAACATCCGGGTATTTTTCATGATCCACCTCACTGGTGAACATGGAGAGAGGACGTACATAAACATCAAAGGTTCCGTACAGAGCCTGATATACCACCATCTTCTCTCTTGTTTCGGAATGAATGGCAACCGCTATCACCTGATACATCTTATCCTTAAAATGTCTGTAGAATTCTCCTGGTCTTGGTGTTCTCTCCATCGCTTTCCTCACTTTTCATTTCTGGAACCGCCTGTGGTCACGATCACAACAGGCGGCTTACTCCTTTTTTTGCTCTTCTGTGACTCTTCCCCAGCCTGGGATTCCTGTGCAGCTGTCTCTTCTGCCGCAACCGATCCCTCCAGACTCTTTTCCGCCTGGCTCTCAACTTTGTACGGTACCGGTTTTGTCTCTGCAGCCGCTTTTGTCTCAACCGCAGTTTTTGCCTCAGCTTCTGCTTTGGCTTCAGCCGCCGCTTTCGATTCTTCTTCCTCCGTCGCTCTCAACCGGGCTATTTTCTCTGCTTCCTCTTTAGCCTCTTCCTCTGACAGCAAGGCATCCCAGGTGTACCGGTTGGAAGCGCTCCAAAGAATCCACTCGTCATAGCCAGCATCGTAAACAGCCTTTATCTGGTCTCTTACTTCCTTTTTCCCGTATGATATGTGATGTTTCAGATAAGAAGCCGTGAAATCCTGAAGCCACGGACGGACAATCGCCTGGCTGGCTCCATCCTTACGGGTCTTTTCCAGATCACTCTTGGAAAGATTTAAAGCTGCACGAATGGTATCGTAAGGTTTTGTGTCCGGATGGTCAATACCGAAATTGCCGTCACCATAATGGGATGGATAAATCATGGGACAGATATAATCAAGATGGTCTGCCATGTCACTGTAAACCTGTCCTACCGCCTGGGCATCCACATTACTTCCTATGATGGTTCCGAACACATCGGCAGAAACCGTAATATTGCGGGCAGAGAGTTTCTCATAGGCATATTGAATAAATTCTGTAATAATATCTGTTTTTGAACGGCCCTTAGTCTCATTTTCGTCAAAGGCTACCTGCTTCATCGAGCTGTCTGTGGAAAACCGGATATAGTCAAACTGAACTTCATCAAAGCCGGCCTCTGATGCGGCTTCTCCCACCTCAACCAGATAATCCCAGACTTCAGGACAATAGGGGTTTACCCAGGCAAGTCCCTGATTATCTCTGTGCAGACTTCCATCTTTATTTTTCAGGCTCCACTCAGGCTTCTGCTCCGCCAGATAAGGATCCCTGAACGCAACTACCCTGGCAATGGTATAGATTCCTCTTTCTTTTAACTGGGCCATCATAGCCGGCATGTCCCGGATATACTTTTTCTCCGCACCGATTTCCTTCACTGTGGGAGCATCGTCCATAGCAAATGTAATTCTGCCGTCATCGTTCTTTACATCAATCACGACAGCGTTGATTTCCGTACCCTTAACCTTATCAAGGATGGCCTGAAAGCCCTCCGATCCCGCCATATATCCAGAGATATAGATTCCTTTTACTTTAACCGGCTTTTTCTGTGGGAGCACTGATGTCCCCACAGTCTCTGCCTGGGTGCTTTCACTGGAATCCTCCGTCACTTCATCACTGGTCTTACCGCTTTCTATTGTCTCGGGTAATTCTTTGTATCTACCGCATCCGGCTGCTACTAATGAGCATACAATTACTGCCAAAAGCCATCGTTTCATCATTTCACTTTCTCTTTCTCTATGGTTTTCAGTGTCTCTTTGTAATAATTATTTAATATTTTACCACATTTTGTAAAATTTTCCAAATAAAAATTTAATATTCCGGATGCAGCAGTGTGATTCGTCTCTTAATAACCAGTTATTTCATAGACCGGCTTCTGCCTGCAGATGCATGACAGCTCGTGGTCATTGACTATTCCCACCGCCTGAAGATAGGAATAGATGGTTACAGATCCCACAAATGACATGCCTCTTTTTTTCATATCCTTTGATATCTGGTCAGACAGGTCTGTTTTTACCGAAAAATTATCATCCTGGTTCACAATGATTTCCCCGTCTGTAAATCCCCATAAATAGTTTGAAAATGATCCGAATTCCTTTTGTATTGCTATGAATATACGGGTGTTCTTTACGGCAGCCTCGACTTTTCTTCTGTTTCTGATAATGCCTGGGTTCTCCATCAGCTCATTTAACTTCTCTTCTTTGTATGCAGAAACCTTTTCCGGATTAAATCCGTCAAAGGCCTCCCGGAACGCTTCCCGTTTTTTTAACACGGTAATCCAGGAAAGCCCTGCCTGAAAGGTTTCTAATAGAAACATCTCATACAGCTTCTGATCGTCGTAAACAGGGACTCCCCATTCCTCATCATGGTATTTCACATAGATGGGGGATGATTCATCCACCCAAAAGCAGCGTTTTTCCTCCATTATCTGGCAAGCACCTCCGGCCCTTCCTCTGTAATTAATATGGTATACTCCCACTGTGCTGACAAACTTCCATCCTTTGTATAGATGGTCCAGCCATCGGTATCATCCTGCACCACATCGGCCTTTCCAGCGTTAACCATAGGCTCAATGGTAAAAATCATTCCCGGAACCAAAAGCATATCCGTACCTCTTGTTCCGATATGGCTGACCCATGGCTCCTCATGAAATTCTACTCCTACCCCATGACCGCCGATCTCTCTCACCACCGTAAAGCCATTGGCATAGATATATTCTGAAATGACCGCACCGATATCTCCTAAGTGTCCCCATGCTCTGGCCTCTTTTAAGGCCAGATCCACGCTTTCTTTTGTGACACGGACCAGTCTTTCGGCTTCCGGGGATACTTCTCCCATGCAGTACATTCTGGAGGCGTCTGCGTAATAGCCGTCCACAATGGTGGTTACATCCACGTTAATAATGTCCCCTTC
The DNA here is from genome assembly GCF_033342255.1 of Clostridium boliviensis. Classification (NCBI taxonomy): domain Bacteria; kingdom Bacillati; phylum Bacillota; class Clostridia; order Eubacteriales; family Clostridiaceae; genus Clostridium; species Clostridium boliviensis. Next base: position 268,903 of record NZ_JAWONS010000109.1, on the reverse strand, counting down.
TTTTAAAATCCGTTTTGGATCAGGGATCCCATGGCAGACCACCTCATTAATAGATGTACAGACGCTTTTGGGATATCCCTCAAAGTTAAGGGGCGCTGGAATTCCGCCCATACGGAGGGTCGTTTCGTGGACCAGAGTATTTAAATCCTCGGTACTGATTCCTGGACGGATCTTCTCTCCTACCAGATCAAGAATCTGATTGTTAACTACGCCTGCGCGGCGTATTCCTTCAATCTGGGCCGGTGTTTTAATCATGGAGTGATCCGGCACCTCCTCCCCCATGATTTCGTAGTTCTCAAGTTTTCTGTCAAACTCCAGATGACAGGCTTTATATTTCTTTCCGCTGCCGCACCAGCACGGATCGTTTCTTCCTATTTTAAACATGATTCTCCTCCTTCTTACTACAACGTTTTAACACGTTTAGAGCGTGTTGTAAAGACTTTCCAGCAAATATGGACAGATAAAAGCCATGGCATTTTACAGGGTTCTATGTTACAATCGATAGTATTGTGAAAATGAACATGCCACGGAGGGACAAATGAAACCAGGATTTGATAACAACAAGTATTTAACCATGCAGTCAGAGCATATCAAGGAGCGGATCAGCCAGTTCGGGGATAAACTCTATCTGGAATTCGGCGGAAAACTCTTTGACGATTACCACGCTTCCAGGGTGCTTCCAGGATTTGAACCGGACAGCAAGCTTCGCATGCTGATGCAGCTTTCTGAACAGGCAGAGATCGTGATTGCCATCAGCGCAGCTGACATTGAAAAGAACAAGATCCGCCATGATCTTGGGATCACGTATGATGTGGATGTATTCCGCCTAATCCAGTCTTTTACCGACGAGGGACTGTATGTTGGAAGTGTTGTTATCACTCAGTACTCCGGCCAGAAAGCTGCAGATCTGTTCAAAGGAAAGTTGGAATCTATGGGGATTAAAGTATACCGCCATTATATCATTGACGGATATCCCGCTAACATTCCCTTCATCGTCAGTGATGAAGGATTTGGAAGAAATGATTATATAGAAACTTCCAGACCTCTCGTCATCATAACTGCACCGGGACCTGGCAGTGGAAAGATGGCAACCTGCCTGTCACAGCTCTATCATGAAAACAAGCGGGGAATCAAAGCCGGATATGCCAAATTTGAGACCTTTCCCATCTGGAATATTCCACTTAAGCATCCGGTGAATCTGGCATACGAAGCTGCTACTGCCGATTTAAATGACGTGAATATGATCGACCCCTTCCATTTGGAAGCTTATGGAGAAACTACGGTAAATTATAACCGGGATGTGGAAATTTTCCCGGTATTAATCGCTATCTTTGAAGGAATCTATGGAGAATGCCACTACAAATCCCCTACTGATATGGGTGTGAATATGGCAGGCCATTGTATCGTAGATGACGAAATCTGCAGGGAAGCCTCCCGACAGGAAATCATCAGACGGTATTATCAGGCTTTGTCCCGTCTGGCGAAAGACATGGGATCTAAGGATGAGGTATATAAAATCGAGCTTTTGATGAAGCAGGCCAAAATTAGTACGGAAAAGAGAAAAACCGTAGGTGCCGCTAATGAACTTGCCCAAAAAAACGGATCGCCTGCCGCTGCGCTTTTACTGGATGACGGTACCATTGTGACAGGAAAAACCACCCATTTACTGGGAGCCTCTGCAGCCCTTTTGTTAAATGCCATAAAGATTTTGGGTAATATTCCACACGATGTTCATTTAATTTCACCATCTGCCATTGAACCGATTCAAAAACTAAAGGTAATGTATTTAGGAAGCAGAAATCCAAGGCTTCACACCGATGAGGTGCTGATTGCGCTGTCCGCTTCTGCAGCTACTGATGTCAATGCACAGATCGCGCTGGAGCAGCTTCCTAAATTAAAAGGAACAGATGCCCACACATCTGTCCTGCTTTCTGATGTAGATGTAAAGACATTTAAGAAATTGGGGATTCACCTTACCTGCGAACCCATTTATGAACAAAAAAAAATCTATCATTAACGGAAAAGATGTCCTCCCAGTTACTGCGGGAGGACATCTTTTAATTTACTTCTTCCGAATAGACACGGCTTATGACCATATCCTTAATTCCTTCTTTATCCACTTCCAGTGCTGCTGCCAGTTCCCCATACAGCAGATCCTCTGCCTTATTAAAATAGAAATCATCCTTAGCAGTGTTCTTCTTTCCCTCTGCAAGTCTCTTTTTCTTCTTCAAATACAGGGTCTTTACAATCTGCATCCACCCGGTACACTCACATTTGAGCATGATATCTTTAAAAATACCTTCCCGCTCTCTTTCATCCATAGCCCAGATTGTCTCAATACTAGGTATATGATCAATGAGATTCATTGCTTCCTCCCTGGTCGCAGCGGGTCTGATGGTTGTTTTTAGGTTATCTACAGGCGTGTAAACGGCACTTTGATGATCTTCATAGAGAGGCTTTAAGGTATAGTAGGTTCTCTCATCATCTGCCGCAAACATGCATAGATTCCCTATCTCCTTTACCTCACAGATTCCATGGCTGCCGAATACAACTAAATCATTTACCTGAAACATTATTCATTCCTCCTGTCAGAATACCAACACACTGTTACATAAAATAGTATAAGTCTATACTTATAGTGTAACACTTTTCGAGATATTTTGTCAGTGTTTTTTGATATTTTACACATTTTCGTGAAAAATACCCAAGGAACGGCGGAACATTATTGGTACATTTTATATATTTGTCAGAAAATAATACTCCTAAACAAGCTTCAGTTCCATACTGTCAGATATTTTAGGGGTATTTCTTCCATGCATTACTTTATTTATTCTGTGCCGCCAGCTTTACCGCCGCACTTGCTCCCACACGGTCGCAGCCCGCTTCAATGAAAGCCCTTAAATCTTCCAGAGTCCGGACTCCCCCGGCTGCTTTGATCTTCACATCTGGTCCGATATACTTTTTAAATAGTTCGATATCCTCAAGAGTCGCACCACCAGTTCCAAATCCGGTGGATGTCTTGATATAATCAGCTCCCGCTTCGGTAACAGCCTTGCACATGGCAATCTTCTCTTCCTCAGTTAGATAGCAGGCTTCTATAATCACCTTTAGAACCTTATCGCCAACAGCTTTTTTAAGCTCTGCAATCTCATCTTCTACCTTTTTGTAATCCCTGTTTTTTACGTCGCTGATATTGACTACCATATCAACTTCCTGTGCTCCGTCTTCAATGGCTTTTTTCGTCTCCAGTACCTTAGACTCCGTTACGGAATAACCAAGCGGGAAGCCTACGACGGTACAGATTGCAAGGGTTGGAAATTCCTTGTGTGCCCGGCTGATATAGCAGGGGGGAATGCATACCGTGGCAGTTTTATATTCCACAGCCTCCTTACACAGTTCTTTTATATCCTCCCATGTGGCAAACGCCTTTAACTGGGTATGGTCTACATATTTTAACATCTCTAAATCGGTCATTGTCTTATCCTTTCTATCCTATGAGGTTCTTCACGCCTTCTCTGGTCACTCTTGCATAAATAAGAGGTTCCGGTTCCGGTCTTATTCCGGAAAGGGTAACTGCCTTCACAAATTCCTCTTCTGCGGCGTCAAACAACTCCTGTCTGGAGGTGTAGAGTATGGCAATAGTTTCGCCTTCCTCCACTTCCTGCCCCACCTTCTTCTTCAGCGCGATACCTGCTGTATAATCAATGAGGCTTTCTTTGGTGATCCTTCCTGCCCCCAGCATGGAAGACGCAATTCCACACTGTTCTGTGTTCATATGTGCCAGATATCCTTTTCTGATTGCCTTTACTTCCCGTTGAAACGGTGCTTTCGCAAAAAGGGCTGGGTCTGAGATCACGGAGGGGTCTCCTCCCTGGGCTTTCACCATGGCTGCCAGACGATTTAAGGCACTGCCGTCTGAAATCACCTTCCTCGCCATAGCCATACATTCCTCCTCAGTTCCCTTACCTGCCAGCCAGAGCATTCCGGCCGCCAGATTCAGGCAGACCTCTGTTAAATCTTCCGGTCCCCTGCCCTTTAAGGTCTCTACGGCTTCTATGACCTCCAGGCTGTTTCCAATTAGATTACCAAGGGGAATGTCCATATTGGTAATGAGAGCCATGGTCTTCTTTCCTGCATGCTCTCCGATTGCCACCATCTTTTCAGCCAGAGTAACAGAGTCTTCAAGCGTCTTCATAAATGCACCGCTTCCGGTTTTCACATCAAGAAGAATACAGTCACTTCCTGCTGCCAGTTTCTTGCTCATAATGGAAGCTGCAATCAGGGGAATGCTCTCCACGGTTGCGGTAACATCTCTGAGCGCATACAGTTTTTTATCTCCAGGTGCCAGATTGCCGGACTGTCCGATCACTGACAGTCCGGTGGTATTGACAACATCAAAGAATTCTTCCTCTGTCAGCGTTGTTCTCATGCCCGGAATGGATTCCAGCTTATCCACTGTTCCGCCTGTATGGCCAAGTCCCCTTCCTGACATCTTCGCTACCTTAACACCGCAGGCTGCCACAATGGGAGCAACAACAAGCGTCGTTTTGTCTCCTACGCCTCCGGTGGAATGCTTATCCACTTTAATACCTTCAATTGGAGTTAAATCCACCATGTCTCCGGAATGGGCAACTGCATCTGTAAGGACTGCAGTTTCTGTATCGCTCATTCCTCTGAAATAAATTGCCATCAGCATGGCAGACATCTGATAATCCGGGATTTCTCCCCTTACATAGCCATCAATCATGGAACGGATTTCTCCTTCTGTTAAGGTCTCTCCGTTTCGTTTCTTAGAAATTAAATCATACATCCTCATATTTCATTAAACCTCCCTCATGTTCCGTCGGATTCCAGATCTTTCTTTGTAAATCCCAGGGGAAGCAGTTCTCTTAATGTGTAGACAGCATTCTTGTCTTCTGCTGCCAGGATTACCTGGAATTCGTCCGGGTCACAGAATTCTGCCATCACCTGACGGCAGACACCGCACGGAGGGCAGATATCTCCCTTTTCCCCTCTTTTATTTCCTACAATTGCAATGGCATCAAACTCCTTCACACCTTCAGACACAGCCTTGAAAAACGCCGTACGTTCTGCACAGTTGGTAGGTGAAAAAGATGCATTCTCGATGTTGCAGCCCTTGTATACAGTCCCGTTCTTTGCAAGAAGTGCAGCGCCCACCATGAAACCAGAGTAAGGAACATACGCCTTTTTCTGTGCCTGGTAAGCTTCCTCTGTCAGCATCCGGACTATCGTCTCGTCAAGCTTCAATGAAACACCTCCTGTTATTTTGCCACTTCACCTAAAAAGCTGGTTCCGGCAATTTCTCCCTCTAATCCAAATAAATCCAATACCGTAGCTGCGATATCCGCAAAGGTATCTCTTGTTCCGATGGAAACTCCCGCTTTAATGCCCTGTCCATAGATTAGCATGGGGGTATATTCCCTGGAATGGTCCGTGCTGGGAGTACCCGGGTCGCAGCCGTGATCTGCAGTAATGATTAAAACATCATCTGGTCTCATAGCTTCCATAAACTGTCCAAGCTGAACGTCAAACTCAGTGGCTGCTTTTGCATATCCCTTTACATCGTTGCGGTGGCCGTAAACCATATCAAAATCCACCAGATTTACGAAACAGAGCCCACGGAAATCATCCTGCTGTGCTTTCAATGTCTGTACCATCCCATCGTTATTGTTCACGATGGATGTGGTTTTCTGAATGCTCTTTCCTGCAAAAATATCGTAGATTTTTCCTACTCCGATGGTATCAAGACCGGCTTTATCCAGGCAGTCAAGCATGGTGGTCTTAGGCGGAATAAGGGAAAAATCGTGACGGTGGGGCGTCCTTTTATAATCAGGATATACGCCGATAAAAGGTCTGGCGATGACTCTGCCCACACCATGTATTCCTTTTAAGATCTCTCTGGCAATCTTACAGTAACGATACAGTTCATTAAGCGGCACCACTTCCTCATGGGCAGCGATCTGAAAAACGCTGTCTGCAGAAGTATAGACAATTAAATCCCCGGTCTCTACGTGCTGCTTGCCAAAATCCCGGATAACATCTGTGCCGGAGTAAGGCTTATTGCAGAGAACACCTCTTCCAGTCTGCTTCTTAAACTCATCAAGAACTTCATCCGGAAACCCCTGGGGATAAGTGGGAAGAGGCTCCTCTGAAATAATCCCAGCGATCTCCCAGTGGCCGATGGTGGTATCCTTTCCCTGGGACCGCTCGGTCATTCTTCCGAAGGACCCTGCCGGTTCCTTCTCTTTTTCACCGGCTGTTACACCATCAATATTAAACATACCCATTTTTTTCAGATTCGGAGTATAAAATTCTTCTGCTTTTGCGATGGTTCCAAGGGTGTTGCTCCCCTCGTCATGGAACTCCGCTGCATCCGGTGCCTCACCGATTCCAAAACTGTCCAGTACAATTATAAATACCCGTTTGGTTTCTGACATATAAATTCCTCCTGTTACGAAAAGGGATTGCTGCGCAATCCCTTTGTCATATCATTAAATTTTCTCAAAACGTTCTACATCTGTAACAAATATAGTAGCTCCGCCCAGCTCCACAGTCATGGGCATCATCATATATCCAGCTGATACTGAGGCGATATTAGGTGCAGGAACGTTGCATGTAATTTTCTGACGTTTACCACAAGTATCCTTGATCAGCGTGATAACTTCTTCTACCTGTCCGTCATCGGTACCGATCATTAATGTTGAGTTGCCTTTTTTTAAGAAACCGCCTGTTGTGGCAAGTTTTGTGACACTGAACTGGTGTTCATTCAGAACGTCGGTCACCCGGTTTCCATCATCGGAACTGACGATTGCATAAACAATTTTCATATATAACACCTCGCTGTCTTATCTGGCAAAACTTCATCCATTGATATCTTTATTATAAATCAAAATCTAACAAATGGAAACAGCATTTCCATTTTTTTTATCAACTTTTTATAGATACGTTCCTTCATCCACGGTTCATTGACTGCTTCCAGACACTTATTGAATGAAAACCAGCCGACTTTGCTGTTTTCGTCCTCCTTGCTTCTGATGTGCTCTCTGTCATCCCCCTTCAGTAAGTAGGTCACATTCAGATGAAGGTGGGAAGAAACGTAGACGCCGTTCTTTTCGTGTCCATCTACTGTTAAAACTTCCAGGGAAAAGATTTTATCCATCACAGGCGTAACAGTCCTGATTCCGGTCTCCTCTTTCGCTTCCCGTACGGCAACGGATAAAAGATCTTTTTCTCCGTCTGCATGACCCCCGGTCCATGCCCAGGAATGATAAATATTATGATATGCCATAAGCACCTGATCCATGGTCTGATTCACCACCCAGCCAGAAGCTGAGATATGAGCAGCCGCATTTTCCCGGAAGAATATGGAATCTCCTTCTGACAGAAGTTTTAAAAACAGTCTTTTATCTGCTTCTTCCTGTTGGTTAATGGGATTAAACTCCTCCAGTGCTCTTTGGAATGATCGTTCGTCATTCATCGAACCACCGCCTTTCTTTTCTTATGATTATTTCAGTCATACTCCCTTGGTCTGCTGATATATTTTAATAGAACAACTCTATGGGAGGTATTAAATGGATCTTTCTACTCTTGTTTTTGCTGACAAATCCCCCTGGCCTGCTGTTGAAATTGTGACGGTCAATGAACTTTATGCCAAAGCCATGCTATCCAATATCGGGGACTGTAATTCGGAAATGTCCGCAATCAGCCTATATGTATACAACAGTATGATTACGAAACGGTATTTTTATGATATTGCAGAATGTTTTCACAGAATCAGCATTGAGGAGATGCATCATCTCAATGTCTTCGGCGAGCTTTGTATTATGCTGGGAACGGATCCCCGGCTATGGAGCTGGCAAAATGGGCGCATGAGATACTGGAGTCCTTCCTGTAATCATTATCCCACCAATATCGGGGCTTTGGTATCCAATGCCTTGAACGGAGAGCTGGAAGCAATCAAGAAATACCAGTGGCAATGCCAGTGGATTCATGACTGCCGAATCAAAGCCATCTTAAACCGGATTATAGCAGACGAACTGTGCCATGTACAGATTTTCCGGCTAATACTGGCTGAATTAAACGATGATCCGTTTGAGCTGCCTTACGATTACAGGATTTGTGAAGAGGACCGCAAAAAAAACTGCGATCCTCCAAAACCTTGTTAATTTACTTCGGGAGGGTCTCAGCCCCGTCATTGCGGATCTCCAGACCTTCCTGATACCCTTTTTCCATTTTGTGCCTTGCTTTTCTGTTTTCCACCGTATCAAACAGAATCGAAAAATCATAATCTTCCGGGTAAAGCTCTTCGGCTGCGACTAACAGCTTAATCCGCTTGTGGTTAATCCAGATCTTCTTATCCGGCATCTGAACCCGGACCACACCCTTATCATTGGCAGGTGTGCAGACAATTCCGATTTTTTTATCCGGTAAAACAAGCACACTGTCACCAATGGTAAATTTCGTCTGCATGGCGATCTGATTATCTGATAACTTTTTTATATTTTCTATTCTGGGACCTCCGGATCTTTGATGGGCTTCCCGTTTTCTTTCCGGCTCCGGTTCCGTCTCCTGAATCCCATAGGCATACCGCTCCGCCCGTTTTATCATGTGTTCCGGCATACCCAGCCTTCCTGCTATATATAAAGCGCAGCTCTCTCCCGCCTCTCCGATTTCCAGTCTGTATAAAGGTCTTAAGGATTCCCGGTCAAACGCCATACGTGCATTGGTGACTCCTTCCGCTTCTTTTGCATAGGTTTTCACTTCGGGATAGTGGGTGGTTGCAAGGAATAAGCAGCCGCACCTTCTTAACTCTTCCAGTATGGCAATCGCAATTCCCATTCCTTCTGCAGGATCGGTTCCTGACCCCAGTTCATCCAGTATCACAAGGCTTTCCCGGTCTGCTTTTTCAAGAATACCCAGCACATTTACGATGTGGGATGAAAAGGTGGATAAGTTTTCCGTTATATTCTGACCATCTCCGATGTCACAGAGCACCTGGTTAAACAGACTGAGCTGTCCTTCTTTGCATGGTATATGAAGTCCGCACTGGGCCATGATGGAAAAAAGCCCTACCGTCTTAATGGAAACGGTTTTACCTCCTGTGTTGGGTCCTGTTATAACAATTCCTCTGCCATTTTTCCCCAGTTCAAAGTTTAAAGGGACCACCTGATCCGGGTTCATAAACGGATGACGCCCCTCGACAATCTGTATAATCCGTTCTGTACGGATCTCCGGCTCCACTCCATTCATATCCGCACTGAGTTTTGCTTTTGCAAAAAGGAAATCAAGTTTCTCCAGGACCTGCATGTTCTCTGTGAGTACTGGCAGTTGTTCTTCTACCAGAGCTGTAAGAGTATAGAGAATTCTCCTGGTTTCATTCTCCTCTTCAATTCTTAAATTCTCCAGTTCTCCATTTAACACAGAAATGGCAGATGGTTCTATAAACAGGGTGGAACCGGTAGCGGACTGGTCAATGACGCTTCCCGGCACCGCCGGTTTGTATTCCTTTTTCACCGGCAGGCATATCTTACCATTCCTGATGGTAACATAGGAATCAGAAAAATACTTTTTATTGCCCCGAAGCATGGTCTCAGCCTTTGTTCTCAGCTTCTCTTCCATACGGACGATATCCTGGCGAATGCTTCTTAAATATTTGCTGGCCGAGTCATCCACCCGCTTGTTCCTGATACTTTCATATAATTCCTTTGCAAGGTCCTCTAACGGATTTAAGTTCTCTTCATAATAGGCCAGACTCAATTGTAAATATTTGCATCGGTTTAAGTAATCCTTATATCGCTTTACCCCTGTCAACATGGTTCCGATGAATTCCAATTCCTCCGGCATCAAAAGACTTTCCTGCATAACGGATTTAAAAATCGCCAAAAGGCCGTTCATGGCCACTGCCGGCGGCAGCCCCATACGGTCCAGGATCATTCTTGCCTGCGTGGTGTCCCGAAGATTTTTCCTCACCCTGGCTTCGTTCAGTTCCGGAGTTAAATTCCTGATCTGTTCTTTTGCACCATCTGTAAGAGCCAGTTCTTCTAATTTATCTAAAATTCGGTTAAACTCTAATATCTTAAATGTGTGATTCATGTTATTCTCCCTGATCTGTCTTTATTAAGTTACTATAGATTCATGGAGCAATCAGCCAGGCCTGTTTTGATACACAAAAAAAGACCTGTAAGACTACAAATCCTCGTCCTACAGGTCCAATAATCCTGTCAGTCAGTTTTGTATCTTCATGGGCTAAACAGGTACACAAACTAAGGAGTGCAAAAAACTGCCTTCCTTCTGTTTCATATTCCTGTTCAAATTATGATTCTGATTTACGCTCCATGATAGGACACAATTAACATAAACACACTTCCTGTTTTCTATGATTCTTCTACTATATCACAATTTATCTTGTCCGGTCAATCCCTTTTTCTGGTACCACTGCGCAAGCATGTAAAGCTCTTTTTCATTTAAACAGTGAACCAGAGTTCCGTCTCTCATCTGACTTAAGCATTCCTCATAATCCATCCAGAGTACTGATTCCACTTCTTCTTTCTGAAGCACTAGCTGACATTCATCCACCGGTTTTTCATATACATAAACATGGCTGACTTCGTGATTACGGAACAGTCTGCCGTAAAATTCAGCTTCTTCCTGTTCCTCATGAAGTCCTACATAGGCAAGCTCCTCCGGTTCTGCATCAAGCCCCAGTTCTTCTGACAGCTCCCTGACAGCCGATACAAGAAAATCATCACCTGCCGGAATGTGCCCTGCAGAAGAAATGTCGTAACATCCGGGATAAGCATCCTTGCCTGCACTTCGTTTCTGCAAAAGCAGATCAAATCCGCTTTTATCATTGGGTCTCACAATCCATACATGGGAGGTTCCATGAAGCATTCCATCCCGGTGCATCATAAAGCGGGCCCGCACCGCACCGGTGGTCTGCCCATTGATATCCCTTTCTTCCAAAAGTTCCAGTGGTGCTCCGTTTAAAAAAGCGGCCTTTAATTCCTCTTTGTGATACTGCATTTTCAGAGAAAAAAACGGAATCTGATCCTTTAAAAGTTCAAAAAAAATACGATCCCCTTCCCATATGGGAAGACTGTGGATCTTTTCAACCGGCACCCATTCAAGCACTCCCTCCTGGCAGTCTGTCAGTAAGCCTTCATAGCTGTCCGCAGTATATAAAAACATATATACATCAGGATACTGATCTGACACAAAGGTTATGAATCCCCTGAGTTTATAAGATAAAAGAGTCAGACCGGTCTCCTCTTTCACTTCTCTTAAAAGGCAATCTTCCGGGCTTTCCCCCTCTTCCAGATGACCGCCGACTCCCAGCCATTTGTCCTGATTCATATCATTCTTCTTTTTAATCCGGTGAAGCATGAGATAGCGCCCCTCATCTTCAATGTAGCAAAGGGTAGTTAAGTTCTGATGCGCCATGTCCGTTCCCTCCTTACTGCTCTCTTAAAACCGCATTTTCATTAATATCTGAAGCCGTCTCTGTTATGTCTTCCCCTGAGGCCCGTACTTCTACCTGCACTACACAATTGGTTTTCTTTCCATCATACATGACCGGAACCCTGTATGTACCCGCTATATTCCAGTCACACTGGCTGATATCAAATGTGAAGCCGGAAAGATCGTAGGTCTCCTTATTAAAATACCGTTCTGCCTTTAAATCCGGCGCTGTACCAAGGACAGTTTTTGCATAATACGTGGTTGTGGTATTATCATCGAAGATCGGCTCTGCTCTCCCTTTTAAGGTCTGAAACAGCAAAACAAGTACCAGTGCCAATACCAATGTTCCGAACAATGTTAAGTGTAAGTGAAATTTCCTTTGCTTCATTTGGGCCTCCATACTCAAATCCGATTGTTTCATGAAAAAAACTGCGTTTAAGGCAGCGTAGTCCTATATTATATTACCATATAATTTCCAGATTGGCATCCATTGATTTATTACAATTTCTTAAATTTATCCGAAAGAAGTTGTTTTATGTTACTGTGAAGCAGGAAAGAATTATATGTAAATATGCCAGATTAACATTTGATATCACATAAAAAGCACCGTTCCACCTGATTGAATGAATGGCGGAGCGGTGCTTCATTTTTATTTATTATCCTGACTGCATTTAACAGCATCAATGGCAAGAACCACCATTAATGATAACAGAGCATCTCTCTCCTCTTCTACATCAATGATATATGTATCCGTAAATCGAAACAGCTGTTTTTCTATCTGCGCCACAATACGGCCCTCTCTGGAATGTATCGAATAATCCCATTCAAAAAAATCGCCTTTTACTTCCCAGCCATTACAGTCGATGTTAAAAGAGGGCCTGAAAAAAGTAAATTCTTTTGTTATTGTACCAACTGTTTCACCGTTTATTATAATATAAAACCGAGGAAGAAACGTAAATATCTGCTCTTTTAAAGTAGCCAGATGACTGCCGTTTTTATCATAGATTTCCAGTTTGTGTCCCCAGGCAGGTTTACCGCTGACTGTAAAAACTGGACTGCCAGTCTCGTCATAGATATCATAACTGTCAAACCAGGAAAAAAAGCGTTGTTTAAACATTAATTTCATTGTCTCGTCTCCTTTTATGCATTGTCGGTAATTATGTTAAATCCCTACAGCTTTCTCTTCTGTCATCTGCGTTGTATTCCTTTCCTCATCTTTTGCCAGGGGAAATTTCTTCAGAATCAAACAGCTTTATTATTCCATATTCCCCGTCATACCCCGGTATCCGTTTCACGTTTCCTTCCCGAAGCCGGCTTACCCCCTCTGCAATCAAAGGATCCGATATCAGTCTGATATCTTCCAGGGGAACCGCTCTTAAGATGTCAAACTCCGGTCCCAGTCTGCGCAAAAGTTCAAAATACTGATTCTGAACCTTTTTGCTTGCCGCCGAATACCCAAGGCAGGCTGCAATCACCTCTGGGAGCGGTACCAGACTTTCAAACGGCTTCCCCTGCGCCGTCTCAAACCCTTCTTCCCGGTCAGCAAGCTGCCTGATCCGGTGGGATACTCCCATAGTCAGCTTCCTGCCGCATACCGGACACTTGCCTGAATGCTGCTCTGCCTCAGAAGGCGAGAAACAAATACCACATTTTCTGTGACCGTCATGGAAATATTTCCCTTCCTCAGGAAAAAATTCTATGGTTCCCATTAAGCCTCTGCCCGTATTTAACGCCTGAGAAAGTCTGTCAAAGGACAGATTAATGTCTAACAGACTGGCTTCCCTGCCAAGCTTTGCCGGAGAATGAGCATCGGAATTGGAGATCAGCTGAAAACGGTCCAGAGCCGATATCCCCCAGATCATGGAAGGATCAGAAGAAAGTCCGGTTTCTAATGTATGTATATAGGGTGTCAGATCCTCGAAACACTCTTCTATCGTATCAAAGCCAGAACATGCTCCAAACAGGGAGAAATGGGGTGTCCCATGGAGAGTTTTTCTGCTGCTTCCAGTCCAGGCAGCAGAATGAGGCTGTGTACCTTTCTTGTCTTTTCATTCTTTTTATAAATAGAACTGATTTCTCCTGTAACAACAAAACGGGGAATCAGAGAATCAGAGGTGCTTTCATCCTCCAGGCGGTACTCTGCCTTTAACACATAAAGTCCTTCCTCCGCAGGAATCAGTTTTTCTTTTAATTCCTCCCGCCATGCCGGGTGAGTAAAATCTCCGGTGCCAAGAATCCCGATGCCCTTTCGTCTGGCCCAGAGATCCAGTTGTTCCGGTGTGCAATCCTTACTGGTTGCCATGGAATACCGGGAATGGATATGTAAATCTGCTATGTACATTCTTTCACCTGCTTTTGTCAATATAGATTCAATTATACCCTTTGGCCATGCACCACGCAACAAACAATCTCTTCCTGTTTTTATCCAAAGAGAAAGGGGCATTATCTGCCCCTGTGCTTCTCCTTTTTCTTTTGCTGTTTCTGTTCAAACCTTTGCTGCGCTTTTGTCTCCCTTGCTTCCCGGGATAAAAGTTTACGCTCCAGCTTTCCTTCTTCCTGCTGCAATTTCAAAGCCTGCTGGGATTTCGTGCTGATTCCTGTGTTTTGAATCTGCCTGCGTACCTCCCTCAGAATCCGTTTTGGATTCCTCCTGCTTGCTTTTACAGAAGCTTCAACAGCCGGACTAAACCTCAGCCTGTAGTAATTCTTGCGGAGAAATTCATTTACCTCATAATCCTTAGGCTCTGCGCCAAATGTAACTTTACTTACAGACAGCTTACCATCCGTTTCCCGCTCCAGAATGCCTACCCAGAATGGCTCCTCAAAAAATACTGAAAATCTAACCGAAACCTTGTCCATAACAATTCCTCCTTTTATTGTTTCGACAAAGAACGGACGACCAGGAGGAGGGTTACTTAGAAACGGAGGTAAACCGTTTCCGTCCGGACTACCAACCGGATCACCATGACAAACGCCATGTGCTGTGTTTTTATCTTTGCTTTTTTCATTATATCATTTCTCATATAAGCTGGAAAGACCTTAATGGATTGAATATGCTATAATTGGGTGACAGCAGCCCATATAATAACCAACTTTTTTGCATTTACAGGTCTCATCTTCAAAATTGGTTTATACATGAAAATATCAGATTATTAAGGAATCCAGCCTGTCCACACCATTCTTCCATGCCACATGGATGTCATTATGTACGTATCTTGAGGGTATGGTTTTGGAGCTGGAATCCAGCGTACATGTAAAGTGTGTTCTGCAGTTATGCATCACCCATATGCATCTATGTCTCTTTTTCAGCACACATCCATAAAACGCCGACAATTCCAAAATCAAATCCCGGCAATTTTCAAAAGACTCTCCCTGCTTTTCCAATATCATTTTTTTAATTATATTTACTGCATCTTCCGTCGTGATCTCAGACAGATCCAGATGATGCTCTGTCGCAAACTTTTTAGCTAACAATTCATGTTTTTCAAAAAGTCTAAAGTCATCTTCTTCCCGGAAATAATCATTGTCCACCGGCGGCTGTGCAATCTTCTCGAAAAAATCCGGACCATATACGTTCAGAATTTCCGCGTAAGTTTTTACTGCCTGTCTGTATTCTCTTATTGAGGAATATGTAATCCCCTCGTCCCTGCTATCCGGCACAAAATCACTGGTCTGGTAGCTGCTGTTTCTTCCTGAATAGCAATGAATGACCATAAACAGCTTTTTTTCCCATACTTTGCTGTTAAACTCAACCACCTGCCTTGCCGTTTCTCCCTTACTGTTTTTGAATTTCCTGACAAACCAGCAGCTATCTATGTTTTCACCAGATACAAATCCAATGGGCCTTAAAACAGGTCCAATAATCTCTTTAATGATTTCTTTACTAGTCATAAATATATTCTCCTTTAAAATAAGCAAAGCAGCGCAAGTATACGATTAGAGAATGTTACTTTGGCTTTATTATATAATATCTGTCATATCCAGCACAAGCAAATACTGGCTAAAAGTTACAATCATTAATAATTATACCTTTTAAGCTTATACCATGTTTCCAACAGTTTCTCAACCAATGGGTCAAAATTATACATGTTAGGTTCCAAAATTTGCATATTTCACTAAAAAAAGCCAGCCGGATAGAAATTCAGGTTACATCACCGGAAGGAAAGACTCTGACTACGAACCTGAAGCTGAAAGACTCAGATCTGGAGCTTATGGAACAGTTAAAAAACTTGTTGTTAATGGAAAATTATGTTAAAATACTTTCAGGCCATGAATAGTTTCCCTATCAATGGCAAAGCAGGAGGAATAAAAGGCATGAAAAAACTGATGAAAGTATTTGCTGCTGCCTCACTTCTGTCACTCTCCGTTGCATCTACCGCAATGGCCGGAACCTGGAAGCAGGATTCCGAAGGCTGGCGTTGGAAGGAAGACGACCATACGTATACAGCATCTGCGTGGAAGTGGATCGATTCAGACAAAGACGGAATGGCAGAGTGTTACTATTTTGATGATAACGGAATTCTGGTTACGAATGCTATGACACCCGATGGCCGCACTGTGAACGAAAACGGTGCCTGGACTGATGATGGAATCATACGATTAAGAGCATCTAACCCGTCAACTGCTCTTGAGATGAAGAAAGAGGGAGTGCTTCTTTACCATGAGGCTGACAAGAAAAGTACTTCTCTACCAGGGCAGGATATCAACGCAGATATTACCATGGATTTATATTACGACTGGCTGCAGATTCCGATTATTATGAATATGCAGATGAAGTACCATGATATCAATACTCCCAATATGGAATTTTTATCCAAAAGCAATATAAAGTCTTTAGGAGTAGAAAAAACGGAAAGCTCCTTTTATACCAACGGCTGTTACTACTCCGATTCCGGAGACAGCAGTAAGTATAAAATGAATATCGGATACGAAGATATGACAAAGCATCTCACCCTTGGCGGACTTACGGGTCAGTTTTCTGAATTTCTGAACAACGTGCAGATCGCCAAGGATAAGGCAGGTAATAACGTACTGTTTTACTCCACAGAGGCAGGCGGCCTGGAACAGTATTTAAACAATTTCTACGATAAAGTATGGCCTTCTCTTACAGATTCAGACTTTAAAATCACTGGAGTGAACGGTAAAGCAGTATTTAGTCCGGAAGGCTACTTCTCCAAAGAATCCATCCTGATTTCCATGATTATCACCGAGGATGAAGAGACCATAGCACTTGATATGAATGTAAACCTGGACTATAACAATCCGGGACAGGCTGTAACAATCACGTTTCCTTCTACAGACGGGTTTGAGGAAGTGGTGTATTAGAAAAACGGAGGAAGTGGTTCATGAACGAACCGCTTCCTCCGTTTTCTATTATTTTAAGCCAATCAAAGTCACATTTCTTTTGCTGCTAAAAATCTTATAAGTACGACTACGAGAATAAGAGGAAAGACGATTGCAGAAAATATGCCGATCTTCAAATTGCTGCCAAACCACCCGGAAACTATTCCTACAAGCGTGGGCCCCCCCGAACATCCAAGATCACCGGCTAATGCCAGGAATGCAAACATGGCGGTGCCCCCGCCCCGAATTGAAGCGGCAGCCAGACTGAATGTCCCAGGCCACATAATCCCAACTGAAAAACCACAAAGTCCGCACCCGATCAGTCCAAGTACCGGATAGGGCGCGCAGGTAATTAAAAAATAAGATCCAATACAGAGAACACCACTGGCCACCATAACCTTTTTCAGTTCCCATCTTTCCCCGTACTGCCCATAAACAGCTCTGGATATCCCCATCATAATGGCAAACAGCATAGGACCAGCCAGATCTCCAATGGTTTTTGTCACACCAAGTCCCTCTTCTGCAAAGGCCGATGCCCACTGGCTGACTGCCTGCTCACTTGCTCCAGCACAGACCATAAGAATCATAAAGATCCAAAACAGCTTTTTCCCAATCAATGTGCCAAAGGACATTCCCTCCTCCTCTTTTCCAAGAGAAGCAATGGGCACACGAAAAAATAAAACCATGCACACAGCCGGTACAACCGCCCAGAAAAGCGCCAGTATCTTCCAGTTTCCAATCCCAAAGATCCGAAAAAACAAAGTGGAGATCAGAACCACACCCACATGCCCCCAGCAATAGAAGGAGTGCAGCATACTCATGGCTTTTTCTTTATTATCTGTAGGACAGGCTTCCACAATGGGACTGACAAGGACCTCTAAAAGACCTCCTCCAATGGCATAAATCACAACAGCCAACAGTAATCCTACCCAGGAAACAGAAGCGATTCCCGGCAAAACCGTTAATAAAATCAGACCGGCTGCTGCCATAAGGTGTGCTGCAACCATGGAGATCCGGTATCCCACCCTGTCAATAAATGCAGCCGATAAAAGATCCACCAACAGCTGCACACCAAAATTCACCGTAACCAGAAGGGTAATTCTGGATAATGATATCCCATATTCCCATTGAAAATGAAGAAACAGCAGCGGAACAAAATTATTGACAATTGCCTGAACAATATAGCTTAAAAAGCATGCATAAATGGTATTTTTATAACTCACCTTCACATATTGACCCTCCCCTATGTATTTATTGTATTATATCGCAATTGGTAATTCAAATCTTGCAATTTACCGCCAGCATATGATACAATTTAGCCGATTACATAAAGGAGAACGCTCTATGCAAAATACAAAAATACTGACTGATGAATCCATGATGGAGCTGGTCTCCCATGGTTTTGCAGACTTTCCGTTTCAATACTATTATGAAGATGTGGGAAAGTTTGACAACCGCTGCATTGACTGGCACTGGCACAGGGAATTTGAACTGGTATCGGTGACCGAGGGAATCGTACATTGTTCCATCGGAAATATCCATTACATACTGGAACCGGGTGACGGTGTCTTTATTAATTCCGGTGTTATGCACCGTTTTCAGTCAACTGGTACCGCAATTATTCCAAATGTACTGTTTGCTCCGGAATTTATCGCAGGAGAAGGAAGTTCTATCTATGAAAAATTCATAGCTCCATTCCTTTTCTCCGGCATATCCCACATTGTATTAAGAGGCAAAAGTCCATGGCAGAGCCATTTACTGTCTGCTCTGTCTGACCTTTACCGTCTGTGCAGTAACCAGACGGAGACCTGGGAGCTTGAGGTACATGCACAGGTCTGCCAGATCTGGTCTGTACTGTTTAAACACAGGGTTGAATTTGCCACTATGGAAAATGCAGGAATTAACCGCCTTTCCCAGGCCCGTTTTAAACGAATGACCCATTTTATTGAAGAAAATTATGAAAAGAGACTGACCCTGGAAGACATTGCCCATTCGGTGGGCGTCAGCAAGAGGGAAGCCCTCCGCTGCTTTCAGTGTTCTGTCCCTCTTTCTCCCATTGAATATTTAAATAAATACCGGCTGAATCAGGCAAAAAAACTTCTTCTTCACACAGACCGGTCTATCACAGATATTGCTGAAAGCACGGGTTTTGAAAGCACCAGCTACTTTGACCGTCTGTATAAGCGGGAATATCACACGACTCCCAGGCAGCACAGAACCGCCTTTTTGCGTGATTGCGGTATACAAAAACAGTGCTGAGAAAAAAGATCACGAAATACAGCAGAACCAGCACAAAACAGATTTCACCTGCCAGCCGGTATCTGACTAAACGGATTCCTTTTGCCCATTTATAAAAATAATAAGATATGAAACCAATCCCTATGGATCCGATTAAGATCGGCATCCATGCCATAAAAAGAAGAAGAATATTCATTGAACTACACTCCGGTACTTTCTCCTCTTATCTTCCCCTTTTTATGACTGAATAATCCAGATTCTGTCAGAATTGCTTTTTCCTTATGATTCTGACGGAAATCAGGTAAGATATAATCATTGCTGTTACGCTGGCCACAAGCAGGACTGCAATAACTGGCCCCAGATGAAGCGACGCTAACCTTTCAGCCGCTGCGGATAAGTCCACCTGAAACATTTTTGCGGTTCTCACTGCAAGAAATGTGGCGGCAAAGATTAATCCAACGACTAAAATCATAGCAGTTCTTCCTTTTTCCTGACCGAACTTCAACTGTACCGGAATTACTACAGACAGGAACAGGAAAGCTAAAAAGAGAAACACAAGCGCCGAAACTGCAATTTCCAAAGCATCCGCTCTTCCTCTTAAAACATTCATGATAACTGTAATTATGGTCACAACCAGCCAGGCTAAACATCCCGAAAGGATACCAAATACATACTTCTCTGCCGTATACTGCTCCCTGGTGATAGGAAGGGTAAACAAAAAAGCATATCCATTGTCAAATTCATCGTAACTAATAGAGCTGATCGTAAACATGCAAAAAAGTAAAGTTGCATAATTAATGACAAAAACCGGATTAATATCTGCCAGAAGCATTCCCATTGACAAAAAGATATAAAGCAGGAAGATGCGCGACTGATTTTTCAAAAGCAAAAAATCTTTTATTAACAACCCTCTCATAACCGTTCCCCCTTTATCATCATCGTTATCACTTCATCAACACTTCCCTTTTCCATTATAATATCCGGCTGATTATCCCGGTAATACTGGATCTTATCTGTAAGAAGACGATAGCCGTAAGTCTCCTTTTTTTGGCGGAGAATATATCTCTTATCCAGGTCCTGATACTGTTCCTGGGTTGCTTTCAAAAGACCATAACTGCCAAGAAGCACATCCGTTTCCTCGTGCAGAACAATCGCTCCCTTATCAATGAGATAAAGATCGTCACACAGCTGCTCTAAATCCGTAGAGATATGGGAACTGATCAGTATGGAACGGTCTCCTGACTCCATGTACTCCCGGATGATATCCAGCAGTTCCTCTCTGGCAAGAACGTCAAGCCCGGCCGTCGGTTCATCAAGAATAAGAAGCCTGGCTTCATGGGACATGGCAGCCAGTACCTTCACTCTGGCCTTCATTCCGGAAGAAAATTCCTTCACCCGTTTTTTAAGCGGCAGACCGGATTCTTCGCATTTTTTTATAAACCACTCTGAATCAAACGAATGATACAGCCTTTTCATTATTCTGGTAATATCCTGAACCGTTAAATACCCGCTGAATCCGGAATCTGCCAGTACCACTCCCATATCCTGTCTTTCCGTGAGGGACAACTGGTTAAAAGGTTTTTCAAATATGGATACTGTACCTCCATCCAGTGAAATCAGACCAAGTGCCGATTTAAATACGGTGGTTTTTCCCGCACCATTCGGTCCAATCAGCCCGGTAATATATCCCGGCTGAAGGTCCAGAGAACAGTTCAGCGTAAAATCTCCATACGTTTTCTGAATATTTTCCAATTTTAACAACATCATCAATCCTCCAAAATTAAATAAAACAACTCCGTCAGTTCCTCATCCTTCATTCCGCAGCTTCTGCCCTTGCGGATTGCTGCTTCCATATCGATTTCTATCTCTTTTTTCTTTCCCTCCAGTATAAATTCCTTACTGGTGTAAGCGATAAAGCTTCCCTTTCCATGAACCGTCACGATAAAACCTTCCTGTTCCAGGTTATCATAGGATTTTTTCACAGTTAAAGCACTGATACGCAGTTCCTTTGCCAAAGTCCGGACGGACGGAAGATTATCACCTTCTTTTAATGTCCCCTGCATAACTGCTCTCTTAATCTGATCCGTGATCTGTTCGTACAGGGGCTGCATGGATGAATTATTTATAATTATTTTCATATCACCCCTCCTCAATAAACAGTATATAACAGTATATAACTGTTGTCAACTGTTATATACTGTTTGCCATTATTTTCACTCCATAAAAAAAGCAATACACAGGCCTGATCACACCCATGTATCGCTTTTTTCATTTATCTTTTCAGCCGAAACTGACCAAGTAGTGCTTTTAAATTCTGTGCCTGTCCGGCAAGCTCCTGGCTGGAAGCTGAATTTTCTTCCGCAGATGCTGCACTGTTATCTACCTCCATGGAGATCTGTCCGATTCCATTCTCAATCATTTTTGCAAATTTGGCCTGATCCTGGGAAGCATTTGCTATGCTGCGGACCTTATCCATAATCTGACTGCTTTCCTTTGATACTCCATCTAAATTGCCGGCAGCCCGGTCTGCTATAACGGTTCCCTCTTCCACTGCTTTTAAAGATGCCTCTATTAAATCAGAGGAATTCTTCGCAGCTTCTTTACTCTGGCTCGCCAAAAGACTGACCTGACCAGCCACGACAGCAAACCCTCTCCCTGCTTCTCCGGCTCTTGCTGCCTCAATGGAGGCATTTAATGCAAGAAGATTGGTCTGCATGGCAATATCATCGATGGTTACAATCATCTTACTGATTTCCTCAGAGGTTTTCTTTATACTGCTCATGGCAGCAACCATTTCCTTCATATTCTGGTTCTCTGCATAAATATCCCGTGCAATCCGCTCCATTTCCAGCTGAATCGCCTTTGACAATTCCGCATTTCCACCAATCTGCTCTGTGATACGGGAGACAGACTCTGATAAATCGTTTGCGATACCTGCCTGGTTTTCAGCTCCCACCGCCAAAATCCGCGCAGACTCTGATATCTGGCTGGAACCATCAGATACCTGATTAGCTGCATCATTCATCTTAGCAAAACTTCCGGATATTTTTTCTGTAAAGCGATGCAGGGAAGTTTCAATATTACTAAAATCTCCGATAAATTCATTAGAAAAGTCAACATTAAAATTGCCCCCTGCCATCTGCTCCATCACAGTGTCAATTTCCATAATATAGCAGCCGATCTTCTCCATGGAAACTCTTAGCCCCCGCGCCGCCTGTCCAATCTCGTCATCGGATTCACAGGCAATCTGCGTATGTAAATTTCCTTTTGCAAACTCCTCTGCTGCATTCTGGATCTCTTTTAAAGGAACAGCAATGGATTTTGTCAGCCGTTTTCCCATAAGCAGCGCAATAGCAAGGGATATAAGGGAAAAGAATGCCAGACAGACGGTTGCCAGATTTTCAACCCTCTGGCTGTTTGTGTATTTGGCAAGAGCAGCCTCATCTGCCTGAGTGCCGGTTTTATCCAGAGCATCAGCCAATTCCTCTGATGCATCGTTAAACGTAGTCTGATAATATTCCAATGCTCCTTTTGTATCATTCTTCTCCAGCAGGGATATCAGGGCTGCCGTATCCTTCTGGAAATCATCAAATGCCTGGTCCAGAGCTTCCCCCGTCTGTTTATCCTTTAGATTTTCCTTTATCACTCCTATGTATTTCACTATTTTTTCATATCTGCCTTCAATATCAGCTTTCTGTTCTGCAGTCACAGAATCATCTTCACAAATAGCGGCCCAAAGGATCCGTTTATTAATTGTCTGAACATCTTTTCGAATCTCCATTTGTTTTTTCGTGGTCTCATACTGAATGCGGTAGAACGTTGTCATATTATTGCCAATGGTACGAAAACTCACCAGCGAAAAGACGGAAGATAAAAAAATTATAAAAACCAGAATTGCAAATACCCGTTTCAACCTTGTAGAAATACTTAATTTTCTTGCTTTCTTCATCTCAAATCCCCTCTTTCGATTTGTTATTGTATGTACTTCTGATTCTATTATAGCAACCAAAAAACCCAATTCCAACTTAATATTTATTCAGAAAGCAAGCCGTTATCTTAACAAATTGTAAGATAACGGCTTGCTATATTATAAATCAGCTTCAAAACTAACAGAACTGCTGGAAAGATCAAAGATAATTTCTTCTCCTTTATACAGCAAAAATCTGCCCCGCACAAGATGCTCCTCCTTGATTAACCGGCTCATTGCGCCCTGATTGGGCGCCAGAAGTTTATGGGCAAATCGTTTTTCGTCCTTTCGTTTCTGGTTGGAAAGAAATACTTTCAAAACATATCTCCGCTGTTTTATGATCACAGCAGTCTCTCTTTTGCTCACCACCCTGGCTCCTAAATAGGTCGCAAACCTGTATTCTTTACCCTGATACATGATAACGCAGATGCAGCCTTCAAACCGGATTCCCAGCCATGGAATTTTAGCCACAGAAACCATAACAGAAGCATTTTCCAAAAAGTCATTGCACTGGAGCCAAAGATAACTTTCCGGAAATGACTTTCCCTTATCGCCTTCTATATACCCCAGTCCTCCGCCAAAATCCACAATTCTGCCGTTCAGTCTGATCTTTCCAGACAGCCTGTGAGACATGCTGATTATCTCATGCTTGCATTCCATAAAAGGCATGATCTGAAAGGGGCCCATAATGGAATACCGGATTGGGGTGACAGGACCAAAACGGACAATTCCCTGTAACGAAAGTTCCTCTGTCTTTATATTCACTTTTATCCCTCTGCGGGAAAAAATATTATTATCCAGCATAATCATCTGCTGTCTGCGGTCAATCATTAAATCCTCTTCCTTAAAATCCAGACAACAGGCTCTTTCGTTCCAAATGACCTGGACAAAAGGATAGCTTCTCCCCCTGCCATCCATACTAAGTCCGGGAATCAGCGCAAGAACCGTATCTTTGTTCTGCATTTTAAAGTACCAGCCTGCAAAAAATTTACGTTTTTTTATACAACAAACATTGATACAGATCTCTCTTGTGCTGTCTCTTAATACTGCAAAACGGGTCTTTACATCTGACATTTAGCGCAATCCTCCTGACTTCCATCGTCTAATCATATGGTTGCCAGATATGCCAGATCATAGTCAGAAAAATCAGCTAAATATGAAATTATTGCGAAGTATCTCCACCGACTGATGAAATTTATCAAGTTCTTCTTCTGTCATGTGAATCTCCAGGATATCTGCAGCACCGGTGCGGTTTAAGATCGTAGGCACTCCTGCAAATACATCCCTCTCCCCATACTCTCCCTCCAGCAGGGTGGATACCGGGATGATCCGGTTCTCATCGTAAAGAATCGCCTTGATGATTCCTGCACATGCCGTAGCAATACCATAATAGGTGGTTCCTTTTCTATTGTAGATCTCCCAGCCTTCCCTGGTTGTCTTCTTCACAATTTCATCAAGATCTACTTCACCCACCAGATCCTGATTATCATGAATGATATCATTGAATGATTTGCCGGCTACAGTCACGCTGGACCATGGCACCATCTGGGAATCGCCGTGTTCACCCATGGAATAGGCATAGACACTTCTGGGGTCCACATTCACTAACTCTGCTATAAAATTCTGAAGTCTTGACGTATCTAAGGAGCTTCCTGTACCGATAACCTGATTCTTTGGAAGTCCGGACAGCTTATAGACATAATGGGCAATGATATCAACCGGATTGGAAACTACAATGAAAATCCCATCAAAACCACTTGCCATGACAGGCTCAACGATGGTTTTTACAATTTTGCCACTGACCTCCACCGTATCCAGTCTGGTCTGTCCTTTCTGGGGTGGTGCTCCTGCTGTAATTACGATAATATCCACATCCGAGCAGTCTGCATAACTGGCTGTGCGTACTTTTACATTACGGTCCAGATATTTGATTGTATCCCTTAAATCAAGTACCTCCCCTAATGCTCTTTCTTTGTTGATATCAATCATTAAAATTTCGTCACATACTCCCTGGGTTACCAGACTGAATGCAGTAGAGGACCCTACCAGTCCGCAGCCTACAACAGCAACTTTTGATTTTTTAATCTTCATGTGTTATTCCCTCTCTCACGGTTCTCATAATATCTGAATTTTAAAACATAAGAATAGAGATAGTGCCTCCTTTGGCTCTATCCCTATCTCTTTAGCGGCTTTACAGATGCTCCAGAAGTGATTCCAGCTGCTTTGCTGTTCCGTTTAATTCCTCAATGGAATTGAGTATCTTCTGAAATTCTTCCGTTTCCTTCGTAAAAATCTGATTGGATTCATTGATCCTTGTGTTAATCACAGTAATGGATTCATTGATGTTCTTCAAAACTCCGTCGATCTGACCAATGGATTCGCTGGTGGACGCCGACATCTTACGGATCTCTCCTGCAACTACGGAAAAACCTCTTCCTGCTTCTCCTGCACGGGCAGCCTCAATGGCTGCATTCAGTCCCAGTAAATTCGACTGGGTTGCCACGTCCTTAACAAAATCCAGAATGGAGTCCGTATTCTTTGTACTTTCATTGGCTTCTGTCACTTTAACCGATATCTCACCATTCATATGCTTAAGCTGTTCCATTCCCTTGCTCACATCATTGGTAGATCCGGTAATCTGGTCTGCTCCTGCAGTCAGACTGTTAATCAGTTCTATTAAATGATTCCTCTTTTCCAGACTTCTTCCCAAAGTCAGAATACCGATTACCTTGTTATTTTCCGTTATCGGTACTGCATAGGATTTAAAAGGAACGCCATACACATGAGCCGGCACATCTTTTATTACTACCCTGCCATAATCTAATGCTTCCCTGATTGCGCCTCCTGTGGGAACAGCGTCACCGGGACTAATCTGGAACTTTAACTTTTTGCCATTCCACACATGAATAAATCTCTCGTTATCGGTTAAAGCAAAGGATACATCATCATCAAATAAATACATTAAATACGGTATAACCGAATAAAAAGAATCCAGTATTTCATTTCCTGTCACTGAATTGCCCATCTTTCGTAATCCCCCTTTTTTATGAAATCATCCAGGTCCTGTTTATCAGGCTCAGTATGATGAATTCAAGCACAACTATTATTTTATTACATTCCCCAAATTCTGTCAATGAAACCGGCTTGCAATCTGCACCAATCCGGGGTAACTGGGTTTTTAACCTTTCGACAGGTGTCCACTCCTTATATTCTAAAGTTCTATTTCTTCTATGGCTTTATCTAAAAATATAATACCGTCTAAATGCTCAAGTTCATGACAGAAGCATTTGGCCAGTTCATCTTCTCCTGTGACCATGATTTCATTCCCGTTCTCATCCAGTGCCTCGATGGTGACTTTCTGCGGGCGTATGGTCTTTACAAAACGGTCAGGAAAACTAAGACAGCCTTCGATACACTCCTGTTCCCCACTGCACCCGATTATTCTCGGATTTACCAGTTTTAGCAGGCGGTCACAGTAATCAATTACTACCAGCCTCTTACAGATTCCTACCTGATTGGCTGCTATGGCAGCTCCGTTTTCCGTATGATGAAGGGTCTCCAGCATGTCATCAAGATTCTGTCTGATCCTGTCATCGATAACAGTTACTTCTTTACAGCGTTTCCGAAGAAGCTCATCCTCATTATAACGCAGCTTCCTGACAGCCATTCTTATCCCCCCTGCTTTTATCCGCTCTTGATTTTCTTTCACTTTGATTAAATAAAAATACATCCTCAATGGGACGTTCAAACACACTGGCAATATCATAAGCAAGCCAGATGGACGGTTCAAACTTCTCTGTCTCAATTGCATTGATGGCCTGTCTGGAAGTTCCTACCAGCTCTCCAAGCTGTTCCTGAGTGAGTCCCTTTTCCTCTCGCAATTGCCTGATCCGGTTTTTCATATTTGTTCCTTTCTCGTTGTCATGTTTACCTTACATAAAGTATATGATATTTTAATTGTAATGTCAACCTTACACCATATTTTTCATTATCATTAAAGCTACCGGTACCAGAGAATGTTTCGACTTACATAGTAATTCTATCGATTAAGTCTGATTATTGGTAAGAATTACCATTTGAGAACCACAATCAATATTTTTTTATCAAATTATATATACAAATTAATAATTTTGTGGTAAAATTTACGTAAAATCTTTCGACATTTTTCAACATTTTTAATTAAATTTCAACATTCACGGAGGACATATTATGAAGATGGATAAAAATGACAATGTTTATAAGACACTTTCAGAAATCAATCTTTCAGATGTTATGGAAATAAGTCTGCTGCAAAAATTCCTCGATAATTTTGCAGACAGTATGAATCTTGCAAGCGTTGCAGTAGACCGGCAGGGAAATCCGGTTACTAATCCTAGCTCTTACACAAGAATTTGCGCACAATACACTCATTCGACGAAGGCTGGAGATGACCGTTGTGCCGCCTCCCATAAAAAGGGCGGTCAGGAAGCAGTCAGACTGGGAAGACCCTATATCTTTAAATGCCATTCCGGTCTCATCGATTTTGCAGCCCCCATCATCGTGGAAGGCGAGCTGATCGGCACAATTCTGGGCGGGCAGATTTTAAGCAAAAAGCCCAATGACGATGAATTCCGACGGGTTGCAAGAGAAATCGGAGTCAATGAAGATCAATACATAAATGCGCTTCATGAAGTGAACATTACTTCAGAAAAAAATATTCAGGCAGCTGCGGAAGTACTTTTTATTGTTGCCAACTCACTTTCCCAGATCGGTTATCAGAAATACAAATTAAAATCCATGAGTAAAGATCTGGTCGATCAATTTTCCGTTATCGAGGCAACAATGGAAGAACTGGCAGCATCCTCCATTCAAGTCGTTGAGAATCAGAATGATCTGAACAAAGAGATCTTAAATGTGAAACAAATATCCGAAGAGATCAACACTATCCTTAATTCAATCAAGAGTATCGCAGATCAGACGAAGCTGCTGGGTCTTAACGCTTCCATTGAAGCAGCACGGGCCGGTGAAGCAGGAAAAGGCTTTGCAGTGGTTGCCACCGAGATCCAAAAGCTTTCCCAGAATTCAAAAGATACTGCAACCAAAGTCGTGCAGCTGACCGAAGACATACAGCAATCTATTACGAAGACACTTGAGTTTTCCAATTCCACGATGAAAAACACCGAACAGCAGTCATCTGGAATCGAGGAAACCACAGCCAGTGTGGAAGAGGTTTTAGCCTTAACAAATGAATTAAATAAAATGGCGAATACAAAATAAAAAATACCGGGAAATGATTCACTTAAAATGATCATTTCCTGGTATTTTTCTGTTTATTATATTAATCTTCACTTTTCCCTTTTATTGGGCTATAGTGAACCCGGACTTTAATATCCTGGTTATAATTTCCAAAGGTGCTTCCAAATATGGTCAATCCGCCTGCATTTACAGCATCTTCTTTTACCTGGAACTTTAATTTAATGGGGCTGCGTTTGTCCAGTTTAAAATCATCAATGGTAATGGAAGAAATCTTTAAACCATCAATAAAGGTCCCATACTGATTGACCACAATCATCTTAAGAAGGCCATACTGATTCCAATTGGGGAACCACCAGTCCGGAGTAAAAATCCCCGGTACATCACCGAAATCCCCCGGACTGGTCCACATTCCAATTTCCACATTGTTAATGCTGATGGTAATATCGGAAGGCCAGTCATTGTTAATTCCAGGTGCTTCACTCCCGATTTCCACAGAAAATGTAATCTGGTCGATTTTTTGAAGAGGAGGCAGCAAATTTGGAATTACATATTCAACGTATCCTTTGGTAAACCAGACAATGTCAGCCTGATACCTGTCCGGATGGGCAAAATAACGGGGATCATCTACTTCTCCAATAATTGCCCGGCTGCTGGCCAGACCGCATGTGGGAAGAACCTCATAATCGGAAAAATAACCAACTTTAATGTCCGTGGTATAGGTGTTTTTTCCATCATCGCTTTGTTTCGGAGCTATATCCACCAATAGTTTATCCACATTCACACGGCATATTTTCTGGTTCCCGTGACCATTGTGTTCTGAAATCACACAAATAAGGCCACAGTCCTCCAGTTTCTTAATATGACTGGTCAATGCTCCATTAGTCACACCTAAACTGGACGCCAGTTCATTCATATTCAGCTCGGTGTGCTCAATTAAAAGCTTTATAATCTTAATTCTAAGTTCCGATCCCAGAGCGATATAAATCTTCAGCCCTTCCTCAACATTTTTAATATGCAGCATAACAAATCCTTTCGTGCAGATGCGCAGTATACTATGAAAAACCTCTATTTCATCTAACTATCATCATACATGAATTCGTGTTTTCATACAATACTGTTTTTTAATTATACTGTACAGCTCATTTCTCTCTGCTCCCCCATATGCACGTGTTGTTATCTCCAACCGCAGTGAACGTCATCACCTGTTCTGCCGCTGTTTTTTCGGTATGCTGCTTAAAGAATACGCCATGATACTCTGTGTCCCCCATATTGATGGTGATATAATCATACCGGTCACCTTTTATTTTTTTCCACGTTCCTTCCCTGTCACCGCCAATTTTTCCATCCGCCAGTAAAGTAATTGATTTTGGACTGATCATTCCGGGGGAAGTATCCATACCATGATTAATAAATTCATAGGTACCTGTAATATCGCTGTCCGGATAATGGCCAGCCTTTTCATTTCGGTTCTCATATACAGCTGTCACCGGCCATCCCATTTGATTGAGAAATTGCTGGTGAACCCGTACTTCGTGATATTCCGTACCCTGATCAAACCTCTGGTGGTAAATCAGATAATGCTGCCCGCCTTTATCAATAAACGCCGAGTTATGTCCGGCTGCTTTATACCCTGTATTGGTGCCGGAAAGCTTATAATTACCCATCAGCTTAACGCCATACTGATCATTATTCCTATAACTGTCCGCTGCATGATTTCCTGCTGCATCCAGATAAGGCCCGGTGACCTCTTTTGACCGGAACATGCGCATGTTATAGCCTCCATTGGCAGTCAATGCTCCATATGTCTCATATAAATAATAATATCCGGCTTCATCATCATAGACAATATACGGTCCTTCTCCTGACTGATGGTTTCCGCCTGCCAGGTGAATACCAAAATACCGGTCCACGTAATTTCTGCTTATTTTATCAACAGAATCCGCTCCGGGATACTTTGCATCTCCTGTCTCCCGGTCCATTTCCAGCAGATAGATTCCTCCGGACCAGGAACCATAAACCATATAGAGCTTTTGACCTTCTGCATCAAAAAAAAGTGTGGGATCTATGGCGTTGGGACAATAGTTATGATTCCACTCTTCCCCGGTAAACCACTTCTGGCTTATACCATTTTTCAACCTTCCGGTATCAATCAGTTTTTTAATATGAATGGCATCAGTATCCCAACGGGTATTTCTTTGACTATTTCCATCCGGCTTTCCATTTTTCGTAAAACCGGAATAGACTACTGTGCCCACATAGGTATAAGGCCCCTCTATATCTTGTGACACTGCATAACCAATGCAGGAGCGGCGCCATGTGGAAGAGGCACTGTAATAAATCATATATGCCCCTTTTGTTCCGTCACTGTTAATATAATAGGGATTCCAGATCACATCCGGCGCCCATACGGCATATTTCCCACCTGCACAGTCTCCGTCATCATAACCTGCCCAGCGAAATGATTCTGCCAGATTCTCTTTTACATTTCCAAAAAGCCAGTTATCCGTAACATTCTCATAATCTGTGCCAAGAGATTCCCAATCCACCAGATCCTTTGATTTAGCGCCTGCCAGATGAGAACCAAAAATATAATATTCTCCGTTTTTGGCCCTGATTATGGACGGGTCGTGCACAGATACCCGTCTCGGTGGCACATTGGCTCCCCCTGCTGCAATAGCAATAATGCCTGATATAAACAGGATCATAACCAATACTGCAGCACCAAACTTAACTGTTTTTATCTGTTTCTTTTCACTTCTCATTCAATCACCCCTTCACTGCACCGGCTGTCATACCTTCAATAAAATAATTCTGAAAGCATAAAAATACTACCAATACCGGAAGAATTGCAAACATGGACCCAGCAATCAATAAATCATAGTTATTACCATAAGGCGTCAGCAGAGTATTCAGACCGATGGGCAGCGTAAATCTTCCCGAATCCCGGAATACCATCATGGGCCAGAGCATGTTATTCCATGACCCCATAGCACATAAAATCCCCATGGCTGCAAATGCCGGCTTGGTTAATGGCAGCATGATCTTCACACAGATTCCAAACTCAGTGGCTCCATCGATCCGTCCTGCATCCAGCAATTCCTTTGGCAGGGAAATCATGTACTGACGGAAGAAAAAGATGGTAGAGGCACTGCATAAACCAGGAAGAATGACTCCTGCAGTCGTATCAATCAGCTTCAAATCTATCATCTCCTGATACAGAGGCAGCATCAGGATTTCAAACGGAACCATCATGGTTGCAATCACCAGAAAGAACAGTACATTTTTCAGCCTGTAATCATACATGGACAGACCATATGCCACAAAATAGCAGATAATTAACGTTAGCACTACCGTAAGCAGAGTCAGTACCATGCTGTTTTTAAACCACATGAAATACTTTTTTGAATCCGCGTTCCAGGAAAAAAGATAGTTATAGTTGCTAAATGACAATGTGGAAATATCCAGATTAATGCTGAGTCCGCGCCGTATTAATTCTCTGCCGGGCCGAAAAGAAGCCAAAGCCCCTGCCAAGACCGGAAACAATACCAGAAAGCTCAGAAATGCAAAGGCTGCCGATGACAATATGGAAAGGAGTTTATTCTTATTAATATTCATAATTATTTTTCCTCCTCTTTAAAAGTCCCGTTCAGAATCAGCTGGACCACATTAATAATAAGAGCCATCGCAAGGAGAGTCAGACCTACAGCCGAGGCATATCCCATCTGATTCTTTTCAATTCCTCTTTTATAAAGGTATCCGACAATGGTAAGACCAATGTTTTTCGGCGAAGCATTTCCTGCCCAAAGCATAAAGCTTTCCAAAAACATGGACAGTCCTGCATAGACGCTTATGGTCAGTACATAGATTGTGGTTGGTCTTAACAGAGGAATGGTAATATAACGGAATTTGTTCCATGCAGTTGCCCCGTCTATGGATGCAGACTCATACAGGGTGGTATCAATACTTTTGAGACCGGATAAGAAATACAGCATATTCACGCCGGTCCACCTCCAGCAGCAAAGGATTAATAATGCAAACATTGCAGAATTTTTTTCTTTCAGCCAGGGAATCGGTGCCTTCCCAAGATAGCTAAGAAAAACATTCATCTGGCCCGTTGGAAGTTCCGAAAACATCAGACGGAATAATGTACCAGAAATTACGACTGATGTAAGGGCAGGCAAATACAAAGCCCCTTTCCAGAATCCTTTTGCTCTGACCAGATTGCTATCCATTAAAACAGCATACATCATTGGAAAAGGAATCAGTAATACAATAGAAAAAAACATATATGTAAGGCTGTTTTTAACAGCTGTATGAAACGTAGTGTCTCTTAGCAGCTTCCCATAATTTGCAAACCCGATCCATTCAATCTGTCCCGGAAGAATATTTTGAAAACTCATTTTAACCGTACTGAACAGAGGATAAATCCAGAATATTGTAAAACTCAATATAAAAGGAAGCACAAATATAAAAGGAGCTGCTTTCTGCGAATAGAAAATCCGTTTAATTTTCATTCATTTCCCCTCCACTGTATAACAAACTACTCTTCCAGTTCCAGATAATCCTGGGCTTCTTTTAAAGCCTCATCCACATCTTTACCATCCTCCAGAACCTCGTTTAAGGTAGTGGTACAGAAATAATCATTAATGGATGGAGTCATCTTTGTAATGCTCAGAGTATTAATTTCTGATTTAATCTCATTTAAAACGTCAAAAGGATTTGTCTTAAAAAAGCTGATATATTTATTTGAGGAATTCTTCGTCACCTTATCATCCGTCCATAGTTTGGTATTACAAACATCAAAACCAAGCTGCTCCCAGATCTGACCGCTTCCTTCTGAAGAACATTTTGCATATGTAATAAAATCTGCTGCCAGTTCCGGATCCGAAGATTGTTTTGTTACTACGGTTCCAGTTCCTCCAATACCCACGGAGCGGTTCTGACCCTCTTTAAATACCGGCAATGGCGCCATAGCAATCTTTCCTTTCATTTCTGGCATATAGTTTAAAAAGCGGCTCATATACCATAATGCTTTCGGGAAGGAAGCAATATTTCCGTCCAGTATATTCTGGTATCCTTCTTCTAAATCAATATGCCCGGCCGGTGAGATCATGGCAATTCCGTCAGTCAGCCAGGTCTGCTGCATGGTAAGCATATTTTTCACGGATTCCAGTTCTACGTTTTGGGTACCATCCTTACCGGCTGCCCAGTCTTCTCCATACTCAGACATTGCAATAGACAGCCAGTCAATCCCTGCTGTATCCACACTGGTCATCTTTACTTTTCCATCTGAGGCCTCGTTTATTTTTCTTCCTGCTTCCGTGTAGTCATCCCATGTCTTTATTTTTGTATAATCAATCCCATACTGATCCAGTATTTCCGTATTGTAATACATGACTGTAGCACCTACATGGGTCGGTGCTCCATAATAGTTCCCATCTTTTGAATAAACATCTAATCTGGACTGTACCAGATCACCCTCATATGGCTTCATTGCATCGTTCAACGGATAAAGCTGTATATCTCCCTGAAGGAAGTTAGGAAACTGACCGATCTCCACATCACAGAGATCCGGTGCACCCTGCCCCGTCTGTAATGCCATAATCAGTTTATTATGCATATCGGCAAATGGATAAGTTGTGAAGGTAATCTGAATCTGGCGGTCCGGATTCTCTTTATTCCATCTTTCCAGCATATCCGCATAAAATGTATTATGCAGCTCAACAAACGACCACATATTCATGTGTGTGCCGGAGTCCGGACCCACTGTATTTACTACTTCTTTTTTGTCATCTGCAGCAGATTCCTTTGCATCAGCTTTTGGATCTGTTCCTGATGCGGAACTGCATCCAGATAAAACCATTGCCGCTGTTACGGCACCAGCCAGAAAAATTGATAATTTACGCTTCATATTGTTTCTCCTTTACATTATATTGAATTAATTTAGTTTTTTCTAAACATTCAGACAAAAAATTACACACCAAAAGAAAACACCGGTTCCCCCTCTTCATTCCACCTCACTTTCATGATCATTGTGTGCCGGTTTGGATCATAGAGAGCATTTCCGTCTATTTCACCATATTCTCTCCCGTGATAAATACAATAATCAGTGGCCTTATCTTCTCCTTTTACAAAAGAATTATGACCAGGTCCGAAGATGTGCTTTGTTTCATCCGTTGCTAATACAGGCTTCCGGTATTTCTTCCATGCGTGTGGGTCCATTACGTCCTCAGCCTCATCAATGGTTAACATTCCAATGCAGTAATTACTTCCCGTATCACTGGCAGAGTAGGTCAGATAAATCCGCCTGCCGTGCTTTAAAACGGCCGGTCCCTCATTTACCCAGAAACTTCTCCGCTCCCAGTCATAATCCGGAGTGGACAAAAGAATATGTTCTCCTGATAGTTTCCAGGGTGTCTTCATCTTAGAAAGATACAAATGGGATATCTTTTTTCCAGTGCCGGTTTTCTCTGCCCAGACCATATAGTATTCCTTCTTATGCTGGAAAACAGTCGCATCCAGTGAAAAGTCCTGAAATGTAAAGAGATCCTCGTCTGATCCCTTCATTCTGCCCAGCTCTCTCCACGGATCTGCTATGGGATTCTGACCTGTACACTGCAGAACATAAGGCCGGATCTCCCAAATGTTTTCCTGTTCTCCTGCAGCATAATAGATGTACCAGCAGCCATTTAAGTAATGAATTTCCGGCGCCCATATATGGCTCCCCTGTTCACCACTTTCATGTTTGTGCCATATCACATGCTCGTATGCAGTCTGTAAACCCTTAATCGTATCTGCACTGCGTAAAATGATTCTGTCATACTCCGGTACTGAAGCTGTGAAATAATAAGTCCCGTTGTCATGCCGGAATATATATGGATCGGCACGCTGACGTATAAACGGGGTATTAAACTCCAGATCTGATGCATTTGGTCTTTTCATACACTTATTTTTAATCTCACTTTCTATTTTTGTATATATTATACAACATATTTTATCTAAGCTCAAGTATCATTTTAGAAACTAGTAAATTATTTTTTTATAATCTAAATATAAAAATCAGTGTTCAACAATTACCGCTTTTTTATGGGATGAAAAACCGGAATATTGCTTTTATAGGCAACGTTCCGGTTTTATAACTATATGCATCCACCTATAAATTGCTGATGGTGTCTACAACAGACATATTGCGAATCCGCTTTGCCGGACCCTGCACAGCTAAAATAACAGATAAAATAACAATTGCAATTATAACGGTCATTTCTGCAAATGGGAGCTTCCATTGTTCACCCCAATGAAAGGTTACCATGCTTGCATACAAATACCGATTTAGCAATAACCCAATAACAACTCCCAAAATACTCCCGGAGACTGCATAGGTGAAAGCCTCGGCAGTAATCATTTTTATTAACTGCCGGTTAGTTAGTCCAATGGCTCGGAAAACACCATACTGTTTCATACGGGCTGAAACACTCATGGCAGTACTATTTACAATATTAAAAATAGTAATCAACGCAATCACGGTCATAAATCCATAAATAAATAGCCCAAAGGAGTAAAAAGAACCGATAACGCTTCGGTTGCCGGACCGTTTATCAGAGAATGTGACCCCTGTTCCAGCCAGGCGGTGGATTTTGTCAACATCGGAGTCGGTAACATTTTTAGACAGCTGCAGATCAATAATCGTATAATCCGTCTGCCCGGTCAGCTGCCGGAATGTTTTCTCAGAACAAATAATAGTCCCCACTCCAGGTGCAATGTTAAACGGGACCGAAGATAGTAAACCTGTAATGTTGATCGTTGCGGACTGATCTCCTGTCTGCAGTGTGACTGTATCTCCCACCTTCACAGAATCCTGCCGGTCAAATACGATCAAACCGCTATTTTCTCCCTGTTGAACCTCATCAACGGAGCCTTTCAACAAAAAATTCTTCGCCCAATTAAATTGATTCTCCTCATAAGAAATCAAATCAACTTTCCTGACCTCCCCGTTTATTAAGGCAGAGACATCGTAAGCGAACATACGGCCATATGCCCGCTTAACCGCCGGATTCCTGCGGACTTCGTCTATCAGGGCACCGTTGATCGAGCAGCTATTATCCGGACTTACAATGGATATATCCGGTGTCCACGGCTTTAATGGTCTGAGCGAGTGATGCATAAAATCGACAGTAACGGAAAATGAAAGAAATAAAATAATACTCAGCGAAAACGACCCAGTCATTAATATAAAATTCTTTTTACTTAATACTGCGTGATGAATACCAAGGGTTGTTTCTATTTTAAACGGGGTTCTGATAACTTTATGAACTGAAGACACATCATTTCTGGTTCCTGAGACAGCCGCAAGCGGCGAGACTGCAGCAGCTCTTTTTGCTGGGGAGCGGGCAGCAAAAAATACAGTCATTATTCCAACACAGATACCAGATAAAATGGCTGGCAGGCTTATTCCAAAAACAGCCATTCCTCCAAAGTATTTGGGACTGAGATAACGAAGCATTGCACATAAGATCCAGATTACAACGATTCCCATGAAAATCCCCAGTGGAATGGCAATACTGCACCAGCCAAACGCTTCCCTTTGAACAATCCTCATCACCTGTTTTGGGGTTGCACCGATGCAGCGTATCATGCCGAAAAACTGTGTACGCTGGGCAACATTACTGTTTAGGCTGCTTGCGATCATCATAATGCCTGCAAGCAAAACCAGTAAAAATAAGACAGCAGCCGAACCATAAATCTGAATCATAAAAGAATTACCGCTTTGCCCCAGTAAGCCTAAGAGTTTTGTATTTTCAGATGACTGCTGATCCGATAATCCAAACTGGGTTTTTATATCACTGATCACTTTTTTTATATCGCAGCGTCTGGAAAACTGAACATAATAAAGGCTGTTATAATCAGCAGGTTCCCCATCTATAACCGGAGAGTATAAAGAACGAAATTCACTGGTCGTCAAAAAAATGCCGTAGGAATCCTCCTCCATTGTTTTGCCGGACCCTTCCGAAAAACCGGAAATAGTAAATTGCAGTCTTGCTCCAGCAGGCCCGTCCACTGTAACCGGATCTCCTACAGCCAGCCCCAGCATGGTTTTAGCATTTTTAGTTATCATAACCTCATTGTCTTTCTGCGGAAACGTGCCTTCTGCAATAATTCCCGTGTGCATTTTTGTAATCCAGCTTTCTTCACTTCCGCAAAGAATAACATTCTTACCCTCTAGCGTATATCCCTGATCCCCGTTATAGTTAAGAACTCCATACCAGGAGGATGCCGTTACTTCCGGACGCGCAGAGATCATCTTTGCTTCTTCGTCACTTAACCCTTTAAATGCTGCATGCCAGCTTCCCTCTTCCATGTATACCTGCATAATCTGACTGCGTATAGCCATATCGGCCATGCCAAAAATAACCGCAACCAGAAATACAGCCAGAACAATGCAAAACACTGACATTCTGTTTTGTCTTTTATGGACTTTGGCGGAGACTGAAACAAGATCAAGATAACTTTTCATTCTCATTTCCTCCCCAGTCCGTAAGTACACCATCCGACACACGCAGCACACGGTCCGCAGAGACAGTCAGATTGTTGTTATGGGTAATCATCAGTATCGTCTGTTGATAGTGACGGGAGGCCCTGACCAGAAGATCCACCACATCCTGACTGTTTTTGCTGTCTAAATTTCCGGTCGGTTCATCAGCAAGGATCAGTTTTGGTCTTGTAATCAGCGCCCTGCCAATTGCTGCCCTCTGCTGCTGTCCGCCGGATAATTGATTCGGCAGGTGATGACGGCGGTCCTTCAGGCCAAGGACCTCTAATATTTCATCTACAGCCGCCTGATCTGGCTTGCGGTAATCTAAAAGTATTGGAAACATGATATTTTCTTCAACACTCAATTCTGCGATTAACTGAAACGATTGAAAAACAAAGCCTATATTACGCCTTCTGAAAATCGTGCGCTGCTCTTCCTTCATGGAAAACAGATCTTTACCCGCTATGCAGATATGTCCGGAAGCAGGGGCATCCAGAGCTCCGATGCAATTTAACAGCGTGCTTTTTCCTGATCCGGATTCTCCCACCACAGCTGCAAATTCTCCCTGCTCCAGGGTAAAAGAAACATCCTTTAAGGCATTCACCTGATTTTCACCTTTCCCATAAATTTTTGATAAATGCTGTACGTTTAATATCTCCATTTCAATACCACCTTTCCAGAAAAGGATAGCAGATACACCTTACAATCCGGTGAATTACAGCTTACATATCCGTAAGAAAGGAAACAGTAAAAATAGTTCCTTCCTGCTGATCGCTCTGAACGGAAATCATGCCGTCCTGCCCTTCGACAATGGATTTTGCAAGTGAAAGCCCAAGGCCTGCCCCCTGGGTATCCAACGATTTTTTACTCCGGTAAAAGCGCTTGAAAATATGTGGTAAATCCTCCGCGGCAATTCCATCCCCATTATCAGATATGAAAATACGGATCATTGCAGGATTTCTTTTCCATGAAATGCGGATTCTGCCTCCAATGCCAGTATGATCCAATGCATTTTTAACGATATTTCCCAATGCCTCGCTTGTCCATTGCCTGTCACAAATGATCGTCTCTTCTGAAGATTTGTCAACAATAATCTCTTTCCCCTCACTGGCTGCCCGTGTAGTTAATTCACTGGCAGCCAGTGAAACCAATTCCGATATTCTGCATCGGTTCTTTATAAAAATAATACTGCCCGCATCCAGACGGGTGATTTTTAACATGGATTGAATCAGCTGTTCCATTCGTTTCAGTGACATACCAGCCTTATTGGAATATTCTTTCACTGTTTCCAGGTTGTCCGGTTCATCGGAAATGATTTCATAATACATGGTGAGCGCTGCAAGGGGTGTCTTCAGCTGATGGGAAATATCAGAGATTGTATTTTTCAAAAACTCTTTTGTTTTATGTCCTGATTCATTTTTAGACTGCAAAATCATGGAAAGCTGTTCTGTCAAGGCGAACAGACGATAGATGGTTCCCTCATGCATCTGCGGCATATGGCAGGAAAAGTCCCCTTCAATAAAGTGGTCAATCACGTCTGCCGCCTGAAGATAAAGCTGTTCCCTTATCCATAGAAATCGGTATACACCGTATAGGAGTATGATAGACATCAGCCCCCATAGCAGGAGCATGGAAAAGCCAGAAAAACGCTGAAATTCAGAAACAAAAGGCAGAAACCTGATAGCAGTATGTTCTGTTACACCAATCTTAGAAAGGAAATCCGTTCCCTTTGCACTTACTGCCGTGTTCGTAATTGCTTTTGCTATCACATCGTCTGAGACTCCCTGCTCTAATAGGGAAGTCACAACCGCATTATTATGAGATAAGAATAAATTCATTCCAATTTTGCTCTGTATATCAGCCAATCCTATACCGGACAAAAAAAACAGAAAAACGAAGAAAATAAGAAAGATACCAAACCCTTTTACCTGTTTATCACGAAATATATTCATGCAGATACCTCATTCCATTGATAACCAAACCCGCGGACTGTGATCAGATGCTCCGGGTGAGATGGGTCTGGCTCAATCTTTTCCCGAAGCCGCCTCACATAAACCGATAGCGTATTATCGTCTACAAAATCGCCTGTACTGTCCCACAATTCATTAAAAATCATACTGCGTGTTATTACTCTTCCGGCATTCCTTACCAACAGGCAAAGCAGACGGTATTCTGCGCCTGTTAAATCCAGCGTTTTTCCACTCAAAATCACACGGCTTCCCAGAAGATCAATCCAGATATCGCCGCGCTCCAATACATTTTCCTTATTATGATTGGTTAATCCGCTCCTACGAAGCAGTGCACTGATTCTGGAACACAATTCGCCCAGTCTGAAGGGCTTTGTCACATAATCATCGCCACCGCTGTCTAATCCTCTGATGACATTCACCTCTTCATCTGAGGCGGTCAAAAAAAGAATCGGTACCTGACTGCCTTGTTTCCTCACATTTTCACAAACATCAAATCCTGTTCCATCAGGTAATGTCACATCCAGAATCATTAGATCATACCGGCTGATTTGGGGAATCCGGTCCATTGCCTCTTTGATTGTGCGTACAATGTCCACTTCAAATCCATTCCGTTTTAATGTATATTTTAACCCATCTACCAAACTGATATCGTCTTCCAAAAGTAAAATCCTGCTGTTCATAATCTGACCTCCAAATATTACGGCTGGTTTTTTTATCTGGTCTCAGTAATAGTTATACCTTATGTGATCTGATGTTTCAATACGGAATGGGGAGCAAAATAGTTTACTTTATCTATTATGGTTCAGGCTTTCACTTTAAAAACAATTCTCTTTCTTCATTTCTACGTCTGGTAAGCCCCTCAAGGACCTTTCCACCGCCCTTATTATAAGCAGGAAATTTGTCCGCAACCTCCATGGCACTCCTTCCGGAGACGAGACTCTTAAGATTGCCCGGACCGCAGTTATAGGTAAATGAGGCCAAAGCGTCAAATTGATTCTGGTTCAATGAAAAGGAAATAATCCCATTCTTCTTATAAGAATTGACATAATCAGCATATTTTTCAGCATCAGCCTGCAGCATCCCGATTGCCAGCTGCTGTGTGATTCTCTGCCCGGACTGTACACCTTCTGTATGTCCATATCCAATCGTCCAGACTCCAGCCGGACATTTGTATGCCTCCAGACGGCAGCCCTCATATTTGGCAATCAGCTGAATTCCAGCGGCAGATATACAGAAGGATTTATTAACTGACGGTGCCGGAAGCGCCGCTTCCCTGTGATTTTCTTCCTTTTCTGATTCCTGCTTTATTAAGTATTTCACATTTACCGGACTGCAGATTGATTTACTTCCGCTGTCATTTTTGTCTATCACAACTCTGTCATTTTTTACTGATGACACAATCCAGGTATCTGTTTTTACCCAGTCCGGCATTGCCTTGTCATTATAGTATACTGCTTCACTCATAATCTTTACATGATCACCTGGCCGTATTTCTGCAAGGCCAGTTCCCGTATCGGCTGCCGGCTGTTCGGTTGCTTCCTTCATTACATGTTCTACTTCTGCCCGAAACGTATCCATCGTATACCCTGTATTAAGCTGATTCCAGATATGTTCCGGGTCACCGTGACCGGAGGCCAGGCCCCTGTCATGCCCTTCCTTATGACTGATTATAATCCCCTCCTGTAACGGATTCAGCTTATACTGCTTACAAAGAAAGGCGAATAATTCTACGGCTGCATGATAAGTTCTGTTCACTACTTCCCTGGCAGCGTCGGGATCGGAACAGATAAAAGCAGCTCCGCCGGTATATCGAAGGCAGGATGGTTCGCACATTTCAACACCGATATGCGTATTATTTGCCTCACCTCCGCAGTGCCATGCTCTGTAATCCCAGGGCAGTGTCTGAAATACATCTCCTGTATTACCGTCAATAAATCCATGTACACAGGCCCTTGCAGCAGACGGACTATTCCATTGCGCAACAAAGCTGCCGGCTGATGGCTGCGGACACCCGACGCTATGCAGCATCAATCCTTTCACCTTTATTCTTTTGCCTGCCTGAAAGCAGGGATGCCTGTCCAGATAACATTGTTTCATATTCATAAAATAACCTCCTTTTATTGTGCTACCAGCTGATTTCTGATCTCTATAAATTTTTTCTCCGGTATCAGCATGGAATCTCCATTATCCATCTCCACATAACACCTTCCTATCCGGATCACATGATCTTTATGTACAATAAAGCCTTTATGAATGCGGATAAAACTATGGGACAGGATAGTTTCTGCATTTTTTAATGACCCTACCGACTCAATCACCCCATCCCTGCAATGCCAGTACACATGATTGTGATGAGATTCCAGATAGATTAAGTCCTTCTCTCTTACATGATATAACCTTTCATCTAATCCTTTAATCCAGTGACAGTAATTTTCAGGTAACCACTCTGAAAGATGCAGATATTTAATTTTGATACCGCTGTCTTCCATCACAAATAAAAGAGTGATATTATGCAGAATTCTGTCTTTCCCCACTGCATAGTAGCTGCCAATTACCAGAGAAAACTGCTGTGTGATTAAAATGGTGTAATATTCCACATGTACAATAGAAACCTTTTGTTTCCCTAAAAATCTGATATACTCATCAAAATCCTGTTTCAATGACAAACTCACTCTTTCATAATCCGCCGTAATCCATCTCATATTCGCACTGGAATACTTTGATACATGTTCTATATCACCCATATAAAGGGATTGAACAACATGCCTTGCCAGCCTTTCTAAATTCTTTTTCACTTCAATCATCTTTTCTCCCCAAGTGAATGAAACCCCTTTTTATGACCTTATGTCTTCATCAAAAGCAAACGGTTTTTCCCAGCTATAAACTCGTACTTAAGGGAATCCATACTTTTTTTCACAATATAGATTCCGTATCCGCCCGCTTTTC
Organism: Clostridium boliviensis; assembly: GCF_033342255.1. Taxonomy (NCBI): domain Bacteria; kingdom Bacillati; phylum Bacillota; class Clostridia; order Eubacteriales; family Clostridiaceae; genus Clostridium; species Clostridium boliviensis. The sequence continues at coordinate 226,197 of NZ_JAWONS010000109.1, read as the reverse complement.
TCCCTTCCAATTCATCTGTTACATCAGGATCCGGTTTTTCCAAAGGGTTAAATGGGATTCCATCGTCTTCAAAAAAAAGTTTTATCTTTCCATCTGCAGCCTTGCAGGCAATGGTTACCTCCTTTGCTTTACTATAACGGCAAATATTAGAAAAAATTTCATCTACAGCTATCATAATTTTAATAAAAGATACCTGCCGGACCGCTTGTTCTTTCAGAATACGCTCTACAAAATCCTCTATTTCCGCCATACGTGAGAGATCTGCTAATCCGTGATTTTTCTGATAACCGTCTCCTTTGTAACAAAGAGCAAGCATTGTAATATCATCAAACTGCTCTGCTTTCCCTTTAAATGCCTGTATATCCTCCCATACTGCCGAAATCTGATCTCCGGGAGGAAATTCACTCGATTTCTCCAACCTGCTTTTCAGCCGTATTTCTCCATATAATTCATTCCCGGTGTCATGAGCCTCAGTCACTCCGTCTGTATACAAAAAGACCTGATCCCCAGGCATTAACTTTAGCTTTGCCTGGTCATATGTCAATCCTTCCATGCCTGCAAGAACGAAACCGGTCCGCTGGTCTAACCAGGAAAATTCTCCCCTGCCCCCCGTCTTTATTAACGGTGGGTTGTGCCCTGCATTGACATACGCCAGATCTCCGGTTGACAAAGTAAGAATTCCCAGCCATGCTGTTACAAACATACCGTCTCTGTTATTCTCATAAAGACTTTTATTGGTATCTGTAAATACCTTAGCAGGATCCGGTTCAACCTTCATGCGGCTTCGTATCAATGTTTTTGCTACCACCATGAACAATGCCGCCGGTACTCCTTTGCCAGATACATCAGCCACCATAAAAACAAGATGATCTTCATCTGTCAGAAAAAAATCGTAAAAATCTCCGCCCACCTCTCTTGCCGGTGTCATCTGAGCCCATAGTTCAAATTCCGCCCTTCCGGGGAACGCATCCTGTGACAATGGGAGCATATCTGCCTGCAGTCTGGCGGCGACCGTAAGCTCTGTCCTGATTCTCTCCTTCTCTGCGGTAATCTCTGAAAGATTTGAGATATAATTTTTAATCTGTGATGTCATGGAATTAAAGGCTTCCCCCAGATCCTCGATCTCATCTCCCGTTGTTATCTGTATCTGGTGTTCTAAATCTCCTTTTCCAATGGTCTTTACCTCATCAGTGAGCCTTCGGATCGGATCAGTTATCCTGCCTGCAAATACCGCTCCTAAAACGCTGATGATCACTGCAGCGCAAAGCGTAATTAATAAAAAGGATACCAGCATTCTTCCTATTGCCGCATCCTGATTATCGCCCACTGCATCCGTCAGCGTTAAAATCATTCGATGGCTCTCCTGTGCCGGTGCAATCACTTCTGCTACATCTATAACCGTTGCAAAGCTCCAGCCCAGTTCTTTTAATGGGGCATATGCAAGATAAACATCTTTCCCATCAATTGTCAGCCTTTCGATTCCAGCTTGTCCTGCTGTCATTTTCCGGTAAATATCAGACAGTGGTTTGTTTTTGCTTTCCAGTAAATTCAGATAGCTTTTCGCAGCAGTTTCCCCTTCCTTCTGGGGAGAAACCATAATCTGTCCATTTTTATTCACCAGAAAAGCATAACCGTTTTCTCCCACCGCTGTCTTTAAAACTCCATGATACACAATGTCCAGATAGGAGCCTGCTCCGGCTACAGCCACCACTTTTCCCTTATGATAAACGGGTTGTGCACATACAATACAATCTCCCCCTCCATGCACATCTGCAATAACATCGGAATATACAATTTCTCCCTGCTTCGCTCTTCGTGCCCTCTGATACCACTGTCTGTTTTCCGCCTCATAAAAGACTGGTTCCTTTTCCTGACTGTTGAATTTACTATAGGCAATGGAATCCGCCTGAATCAGCCAGCCCGACCCAGTTGCGACGTAAACAGATGACACCATCTCATTGTTTGCATTATACTGAATCAATAAATCCTGAATATTGCCAATCTTTAACAGTTCCTGATTCTGCCAGGCCTCCTCCTTCTGTTTCCATGACTTCAGCAGCTGAGCGGATAATTCCCTGCACCCCGGCTGGGGCGGCAGAACAATTCTGTCCGGATAATTCTGAGGGTTTTCGTAAATTTCTTCTGCCATGGAAGCAATTCCATGTACATAGGCAGTCACTTCCGTAAAGGATTTCCCGATATAAGCCGCTTTTTCTTTTGCAATATTCTGCAGCTGCTCTCCTGCTATTTTCTCCAGGGCATCCTGCGCATCCTCAGCAGCCTTTTTTCCTAATTCCCGGTTGGTATCCATGGAAATCCTTTTCATGGAAAACAGGCTCCAGACACTGACTAAACCGTGGAGAAACATAGTAAGAAATACTGCCAAAAGTAAAAATCCGGTTATGGTTTTGCCAATCTTTTTTTTCTTTTTCATTTGATCTCCTGTTTCATCCATCCTTTCCCAGACCAAAAAACATATTCTGTGACCGCTCATAGCAGTATTTGACATACAAAAGCAAAGACGCAAATTCGCTGCTGACAATGTAATCATCAAAATAGATCTTCACTGCTCCTGGATTATGGAGAACCATATACTCCTTTTCACTGCATAAAGGCTTAAGTCCTGTAAAAAAATATCCCAGTTTTTTTGATATTTCATATGCTTTCACAGCATGGCAGTCGTTACAGTTTAAAAGCAGGCTGGCGGTCTGTTTCCTGCACAAAGGAAACTGCCTGTGCAGATTTAAAAGACGCTTTTCAAAATCTCTGCCAACTCCAAGTACTCTTATTTCAAGATTACTTTGGACCGCATCATTGGAAAAAGTCATGTCACTATAATCCGGCATGCCAGACTCCCCCCATTCAGAAATCATTTTCCCGCCATGAACGCTGTAATTCACTCCAAGGCTCTCATAGACCGTTCCTGCAAATTTCTGATGTTCAACAGGCAGGTAAAGCGTTCCTGCATCCTGTTTATCCAGTGCCATGATCTGAATTGCCTGTGAATGCTTGGTGTTCCTTCCATTGTCATAGGAATGGGTTATTTTATCCAGATCAAAGACATTTAGTATGAAGCCAGCTGCGCGGAGCCCCGTCCGGTACAGGAGCACCTGTGTAATGTCGTGAAATGTTACCGGAAGACAGTAGGCCGCTGAATAATTCCGTGATTTTAACAGTTCCAGCCCATACTGAAAGAAAGGCAGCGCAAGCCCATAACCGCGGTACTTTTTACGAAATATCTGGGAAGCAATCTCACACATGGACTCTTCCGGATAAAACTGTTTTAAGATCATCATTCCTGCGATTTCCTTATCTTCCGTTTGTGCAGCCAGAAATGTGATATGATGATTGTCAGACTCATTTTTTATGTACTCCGGATCATATAAGTCTGTTTTGAAATAAGTTTCTCCATATTCTTCCCGGATACAGGCAATCATTCCCTCCTCATCCCCTTTCCGGTATTCTCTGAGTAACAGAAAAAGCGTATCCCCGGTTTTATTCTTTAATTTAACTTCTCTTTCTTTTACCATAATGACACCTACTGAATATTTAAGATTTCCGTAAAGCCGGTTATCTTAAACACTTCCATGACTTCGCTGTTTACGTTGCGGACAACCATACTGCCCTGTTTGTTCATCTTTTTTACTGCACCAAGCAGTATCCGCAATCCGGCAGAAGAAATGTATTCTAACTTTTCCATGTCAATCTGTAAATCGGTAATACCAGACGTCTTTTCCTCAATTACTGCTTCAAACTGAGGGGCAGTTGTAGTATCAAGTCTGCCTTCCAGTTGAAGGAGCAGATTTTCTTTCTCTCTGTTCTCATATATTTTCATATTTAAAGCCCGCTTTCCTGATTTTCTTCCCACGAAGGTTTTCTTGTGAATCCTACATGATAGGTTACCTTTTCCATTGTTAATTCGTGCTCTCCCACCAGATAACGTCCTATGGTAACATCCTTCCCAATAATCGTACCTTTCGGATAATCATTCAGACAGCGGTTGAGAACTGCAATCTGTGCTGCCCTGGATTGATCCGAAAGGGGATTATTAGGATTGACACTTCCGACAGGAACCATTTTTACATAATGAATATCCGTGAGAGCAGTTTTTTCATCCTGCTTCATCCTTCAGCTCCTATAGATATGTGTTGAGATACGATTAATTAAGGCTGTTGCGCCGGCAGCTGTTTTCCGGCAATGGCGTCACTGTATTCGGCTTTTTTGTCAAACAGCTCTGTCTCCAGTCTGCTCACATTGCCCTGCGCTTCTATAGCTGCCTTTTGTACAGCAGCCAGCTGCTTGTAATAAAGCTCTGTTTCCTGGTATTTATCTGCTTTGTCGTCTTTTAATTCTTTCAGTCCGAACAATTCAGATACTGTAGTTCCGTCTGAAGTTTCTCCGCTGTCCGCCAGCATTTTAATTAAATCACCAGCCTGATTCTGGAGATTATTCCAAGGTGCACTTATCTCACTCATTACCTGGCTGTATGCGTCAGATTTTTCCTGGTCTGCTTCATTTGTTTCATCCAGACCGCTCAGCTTCTGGGATAAGACTGCCTGATATGTATTTAGCTGAGAAATGGCAGCTTTCTTCAATCTGGCAACATTGCCATCAAACGTCTCTCTTGCAGCAGAAAGCCGTGTCTCAATCTGGGAAATATCGTGGCGCAGAGCCTTTAACCGTTCTGCACGGATTTTTGCACTCTCGCTTAAATCCTGTCCGTTTCCATCCTTTAAAGAGCTACCAACCAGGGATGGAGCCACATTTGCAGCCATCATATCAAGGACTCTTGCAAGACCTTCCGGGGTACCATGATTGGTGGCGCGCACATCTACATGATATTTGGCAGAATTATCTGAACTTCTTGTATTGGAACTGTGGGCACTGACGCTGCCGGTAACGGATATTTTGATAAAACCGATACGCGCAGATCCGGTCAATGACGCTCCCATGTCAAATGATGTATCCTTTTTTTCACTCTGCTTAACTTCCATATCAAACAGGACATTCACCTCGTCGATCTGCAGATTGGGGATGGGAACAATGGCAAGCATAGGCACATCCACCTTCATCTCATCCAGATTGCTGGTACCATCCTCATTCACGCTGCGCTTCTGGTACATGAAAGCCACATTCCGTACTTTTCCGGTGGAATCAAAACCCACCCGGTTGATAAAATCTGCCGTAGAATTTGCCAGTGATGTACTGGCATCTGCTGCAGCTGCAAGAGGGGCACCGATTAATTTGTCCATCTCCAGACCTGCAAATTGTTCTGCAATCGCCATAAAAATACCTTCTTTCTTTTTGGTTTATGAATCTTTTCTATGCTTTATCAAAACCATGTGTCATACACCTCACCATTTTTTCCAGTAATGAAAGAAGTTTTTGTAGAATTGTCTGTTTCCTTGGAACAGATCCCGCTATCTCTCCAATTGCAATGTACTCCACCCACAAAATCTCTTTCTGTGATAAATCAAAACAATCGTTTTCAAATATAAGACGAAAATTTAATTCTACCGTCAGATTCATGAAATACTGTTCCAGATCTCTACTGGTGTTCTTCGCTTCTTCCTGTGGTTTTTTCTTATTTGTAATCATGATCCAGTCCAAAATTGATTTCGCTGCTCATAATCTGTTCCTGATATTCCATGATACGGTTTGCAATATTGGACTGTGCCATAAGAAATTTATCCCGGTCAAACTCATAGGGACTTTCATCAAATGCCGCCCTGCTTACCTGCTGCAGCTTTTCCTGTTCCGCAATCATATCTGTTATCTTTTGATACAGCTGCTTTAATTTCTTCACCTTAGCCTTCAGTTCGTTAATCTGCTGCCGCATCAGCTTATGAGTGTCGGAACCTAAGCTTCCATCAATGGTTACCGGTGTGTTATCCAGCTGTTTGGCTACCTGGTTTGCACTAAGCAAATCAATCAGCCGCATAATCCCTTCCGTAGCCGGTATGGAACTCACCTGCATTTTAAAAGATACTCTTGGCAGAAAATCACTGTCACGCTGTTCCGGTGAGCAGATCCGGGCATTGATATTGCATTTTCCTTCATTTTCATTCACAACATTTATTTCTGCGGAAAACCCTATTTCTGCTTTCTCCACATTTAAATTTGTAATCGGAATAATTGACATAAGCGGTACCTGAAGCTGAAGATTGTCCACACTGCATCCTTCTTCTGCTTCCGGCCTGATTTGATCATAAGCGAGATTAATACAGTCCAGATGGATAATTTCCTCCTGACCGCTCTGTCTGATGGTCGCCATACCCTTAATTGCTTCCACCACATGAGCCTTCAACTGTTCACTAGACTTTGCCAGTGCATGGAGCGGTGCATATACAAGATCATTCAGGGGTATGAAATCGCTGTCCCTGTATCCTCTTTTTCCCTTTCCCTCTGTAGGCGGTGACGTTTTTGTCTTTGAGCCTGCTTCCTCAGCCATGTTTTGCTTTCTCCTTTCTCGTACGACGGTTTTGATAGCTTTAAGATACGCTGTTTTATTTTCATTTTCATCAGAATTGGATAAAGAACGGATAAAACGGGACAAAAAACCATTATGATACCGGAACTCATTAAATTGGGTTTTTATCCCTGATTGTGCGTCATATATCTGGATTTATTGAAATCTGTTTTCGCTCTTTTTATATTGAATACAGAAAAACAAGCTTGTTTTCAAAAATAAAATTTGGAGGTATTATTATGAATTTGGATTTTCATTATTATGGGACGTATTGTGCTGCAAGAATTGCAGAATTTTCTCACGAACAGGCCGAGAAAATTGCGTGGGCAGCACAAACAGTTGACGAATGTACCGAAGATTATTTAAACGCAGCAAAGATTCCTGCAGCGAATCAGATAATAACCTGTGAAACAAATACGGAAATTTTCAAAGATAATATTTATGATCTTTCCTCATTTAATAGTGAAACTCTATTGAAATTAAGAAAAATCTGGATGCCTTTTCATTTTCTTCCCGGTAACCTGGATAATCATTTAAACATAAAAGATCCAGTATTAATGAATAAGAGAAATTATCCTGATTTACAATGCATTTGCACCCACAACAGCACAATGGTATCAAAAATTATATCTGATACCATTAACAAATTTGCATCTGCTAATCCATTAAGTGATAAAATTTTATATTTAACCGGTATCCGGATGCATGTTCTGGCCGATACCTTTGCACATGAATTCTTTGCCGGTACACCTTCCTATTTTATTAATGATGTGGGAAACAGCGGATTTAAGATTCATAAAAAAGATACGAGCTTAAGCGACTACGTAAGCACTCCGGCAGGAGTCAGTAATTATTCTGCTTTTTGTCTTGGGCACGGCAGACTTGGGCATTTGCCGGATGACGGCAGTATGAGTTATGAATATCATCCCCACTGGTCCATGGAAGGTTACCATGTTATAAGATGCAATGCAGAAATTTTTGCCCAGGCATTCTATGAGATGATTGATGCTCTTAAATGCATCAAAAGCCACGCCTCTTTCGAACCTGCCGATACATACTTAGATGGTGAAAATGCTCTGTTTCAGGAACTTAAGAATCCGATAAAATGGGACAATTTAAAAGATATTTTAAAAAGTAAAACTGGTGATGAAGCATGTAGAGCATGGTGTCAATATATGAAAAAGATGGATTTCCCGGATTTACAGAATTATTACAAAAAGCAGGTTTCACCGACCGCAATAAATGACTTCTTAGATGCAGCAAGAGCGCATCAGGATATGGTGTGTGCAGAACTGCAGGCGGCTGATATTCCTGCTATATAATCAGATAAAGGAACCGGAATATTGCTTAAACTGCAACATTCCGGTTTCTTCAAATATATCTTCCTTATCTAGAATATCTACGAAAAAATGACGAACAGTATCGTAATAGTTACATTTTCATTGTTTTAACTATATATTATGTTAGATTAGTAACAGATTCATCAACTTAATAATGCAGTTTATTTACTATCTGTAAATTAGACCAAAAAGAATCTTTGAAATCTGGTAACTTTAATAAGTGGGAGCTAAGGAAGGAGGAATGCACAAATTTAAGAATACAGCGAAACCTGTTATTATAAGAAATACTGATTCAAAGAATCTTTTTAGATAAAAAAATAATATACAAGGGGGTAGTTACATGAAAAGATCATTTACAAAAAAACTAGTAACCGTTGTTTCTGCAATTGCACTTACTGTTACATCTTTAGGGGTCACCCAGGCAGCAACGCCCGATCAGAATCTGTTAAATACATATGGAACCAATTTCCAGCGGGTAGGAACTTGTGTAACACTGCGCCAGTTGCAGGATTCTTCTACTTTAAATATCATCAAGCAGCGGTACAATAGTATCACGCTTGAGAACGAGATGAAGCCGGATGCACTGCTCGGCAGTTCGCCAAACCTGATATCAGTCGCTGAAGCGAAATCTTTGGGATACTATATTCCCAGCGGCTATACAGAGCCTACTGTACCAAGAATCAATTTTGATACAGTGGATAAGGTATTAAAAATATGTTATGAGAATGGCCTGGGGGTACGGGCACACACACTGGTCTGGCATGGTCAGACTCCTACGTGGCTGTTTCGGTCAGGTTACAATGCCGGTGCTGGTCATGTGGACCAGAATACAATGAATGCACGTATGGAATTTTATATAAAGACAGTGATGAATCACGTCTATCTGAGCAATTACGGCAGTGTCGTTTATGCATGGGACGTTGTAAATGAATATCTTCATTCTCCAGCCAACTCAGACTGGGTTAGAATTTATGGAAATGTTTCAACAAGTCCGCAATTTGTAAAAACAGCCTTCCGTTTTGCTCATGAAACATTAAGCTATTTTAACCTTACCGATAAAGTTAGCTTATTCTACAACGATTACAATGAATATATGGAAGCTAATAATATCATTAAACTCATTCAGTTTATTAATTCAGACAGAAAATTATGTAACGGTGTAGGCGGACAGTCTCATCTTTCATCAACATTTCCAAGCGCTTCCTATTTCAAGCAGGCTTATACCGCATTTAAAAATGCAGGCTTAGAGATTCAGATTACTGAATTTGACGCCGGAGCCGGCTCTGAATCAGAACAGGCAGCCTATGTCTATGACGTTATGAAAGCAGTCTGCGAAGTTAAACGGGATGGCGGCAACATCACAGGATTTACCTGGTGGGGATTATCCGATGATGTCTCCTGGAGACGTGAAAACAGTCCTCTGCTCTTCTCAAACCTCTGGACTCCAAAGGCTTCCTATTACAGAACGTTAGATGCATTTACTGATATATTTAATCGGTAAGCTGTAATTTTTTAATCGAAGAAGGTATATAAGGAAAAGAGCACGGCTGGTCCGTGCTCTTTTCCTTATTTTGTCAGGTTGCGGTAGTATTTATTTCACTTTTAAACAGTCCATGATATACTAATATAAAGATTCTATCTTTGAAGCAATTGGAGTCGCTTACGGCTTCAATCCTGAAGGCGGAACTTTAAATTATCGTTTCTCAACCTATGATGATGTTTCAGAGCTAAGCAATGCTCTCACTCTGTCTAAAGGTGCCAAACGTTCTAAATACAATTATTTTTTTCGTGCAGAAAGCTTTTTTAATTTGGCAACAAAAGCAGAAGATTATCGGGACAACACTCCAAAAGAAATATTTTATCGACAATATGGCGGAAAGTCTCTGCATGAACAATCTCATGGTGAAAGCTTTATTCATTATTTTCAATCTTTTTCAAATGAAGGATTATATCTGATGGATGAACCGGAAGCAGCATTATCCCCTCAAAGGCAGCTGACTTTACTAATGCAAATTGTAAACCTGGCTAAACAGGGTGCACAATTTATAATTGCTACTCATTCCCCAATATTACTTGGAATTCCAGATTCAGAAATAATGATGTTTGATAATGATGGAATCAGGTCTTGTGAATATGAAGAAACTGAAAGTTATCAGGTTACTAAATTATTTATCAATCATAGGCACGAGTTTCTAAACAGGTTGCTGGGGGAATAAAAAACGGGCGTGCACATATATCCATGGCACGCTCAACAATAGATTTCATCAGGAATTCCACAATATTCCCTATTTCAACATTCCTCCATGATAAAAGCATTCATAAACCTTAATATTCTGGCAGAAAATTTCTTCGTACCCCTGGAACCATTCCATATCTCCAATTATCTTTGTTTTATATGTGTACTCCCCAGACTGATAGAATTCCGGTCCTCTATAAGGTAATTCTTTTGGTGCAGTTCTTAATGCCTCTTTTAAGAAATCACCGCTGAATCTCTCGTCTAAGTTTCTTCCAAAATAGTTCATCGAAAAAATTGCATTCCCCATTGCGTTGGAATGTGTGACGCCGGGCACAAGGTGAAAAAAAGAGAGGAGCGCGAATGAACTGCGCTCCCCATCCAGCCCCACACAAGCAATTAAGGTTCTATCCCCCATTTCAGATTCCCGGCCAGGTAAGCGGTTATTTTATCACTGTCAGCATAGGCGGAGCCAGTACCCTGATAGGAATAATCGTCTGTCTGGATATAATTCGTCCAGTCTGACTTGGAAAATCGCACCTGCAATTCCAGGAAATTCGCCGCAGAAAGGATACCTGCTCCTTCTTTAAAACCAATTTCCAGATAGTAATCAGCACCACTCTTTACCTCTCCCATTTTCACAAAGGTTCCTGTCACATTGTCTGTTCCCGCGGAAGACCAGTCACACCAGAATTGCTGTTCTTTTTCTCCGTCAATTGTATAATAATATCTTAATTTAACATCAGAAAGGCTGATGTCTCCGATTCCCGTATTATACAGCCGGATCTTTGCTGCAATGCTGCTTACGGTGTCGGGTGTATTCACATGAAATGCCTGGACTTTCAATTCTCCTGTTGTTATAACCGAACTATCCGTTATGGTAATTGTAAAAACAGGATCATTCCCTTCACTGAAATCAAAGATCAATCCTAATTTACCAACAGATTTGTCAGCCAGATAGGAGCTTAAAATGGTTACTATATCATCAGATATTACATAATCGTTATCTTTCACCAGCAAATCATTACCATTTTTTATATTATCAAGTGTATTTCCATTATATATGAGTTTCACCTGCACATCCTCAGGATTGTTTTTGTCAAAAGATGCAGTTAACGGACTGATGGAAGAACTGGTCTGTGAACTTCCAGTTTCATCGCCGAATACTTTCACCCCAGAATCATATACCGGTATATAGTTAGTCTTAACAACTTTTCCTGAAGTCGCGCCGTCTAATCCTGTATAAGAATGATCATTGGAATTATCCCAGGAAACCATATCCGGTCCGGCGATTCTAAACTGAATTTCTTTTTTGTATGCAGACTGGCCTCCAGGATAAATTTTGGTTCCTGTAAAATCAACATTTACATAATAAATATTGTCAGCTTCATCCCAGGGCAAAAGTCTTGATACTGCTGCTCCCTGGTTATAATTTGCTTTTATTGTAAAATCGTCCGCTGTATAGCCTGCATTTACAGCCTCTGTTATATCTACAAAGTACTTAAATGATAAATGATCTCCCATTCTTGCAGGCCATCCCGAACGATTATTCAGCAAAGCCTTGATTTCTATAAAGTTACTGCCTGAGGCGTTAATTCCTGCTTCTACAAAATATTCGTCGTTAGTCACTTCTTCCATTGCAGTAAAGTCTGCAATGGGATCTCCGCCGTATTCTCCATAAAGTTTTGCAAGTACACCTACAAATCCGGCATTATAATCACAGGCGACCTCATTATTGACATAGTTATTGATTTCATCTGTATAACTATCGTCTTTATCCGGTCCTCCTGCCAAAGCCCCATAAAGGGTATGTCTGTGGTATGCGGGTACGTTCATACTGTCAGCCCAGGAACTGTGCGCTGTCCTGTGATGAGGTCTTTCCGGAGAATTTATTCCATAACCAACCACAAAACTGCAGCCGCTGCTTCCCAGAGCATAATCTACCTGCTCTTTCGCAAATTGCCTGTAGGTCTCCGCCTTTTTTGTACTGCAGCCTGACCAGTCAGCATAAACGCTGGCTAAAAAAGCGGTTGTTGTTGCATATCTTAAAGCCCCCCAGGAATCCAGCCAGGCAAGACCTTTTGGCGTATAGGAAATACGGCTGCCGTTATATCCCGTTGACCAGTAATCCAGATGCATTTGTGTACTGTTCTTGTACACCTCTTTTCCGGTTATTTTTGCAAGAAGCAAAGCAGCGCCATAATGCACATCATCCCAGCATTGCGCCCATTTATAGGAAATGGTGGAAGATTGAGATTCTGTGCTCCAGTTTGGTACATAGGATTCTGCTTTGTCCAGATAATCGGAATCTTTGGTAGCTAAATACAGCCATACACCGGACCAGGACAGTTCATCATAGAAACCGCTGCTAGATGTGTAAAAACCGTTTGCTGCGGTATAACCACTGTCACTCTTTGTTTTGTCAGCAAATGAAAAAAGCTCTTTGGCATGTTGAATGCAGGTTTCTGCATAATCGGGATCACGATCAGCATAGATAACACCAGCTGCTGCCAGAGCTGCAGCTGCAGCTGCGGATACTGTGGAACCAGGACTGTTAACATCTACCCTATAAGACGGTCTTTCCATTTGCATTACTTCTGCCGGCCCCCACCAGGAATGATCCGTATTGCCATTCCCCACCTGGTAGTAAAAAACATCTGCCGATGGGTGGCATTTTATAAGATAATCAGTTACCCATTTGATTTCCTTTAATAAATACTCTAACTGACCGCTTTCTTCTAAAGCATCTTCTGCCTCATATACGCTCCAGGCCAGCATGGCCGCCGAATAAGCCATAGGGAGATTAAATTTCACATGATCTCCTGCGTCATACCAGCCGCCGGTTAAATCAATCTCTGCGTCTGAACCATCAGACAGACCAGAATCTCCTCTCCAGTTATTCCTGATATCAGCAGGCAGCTTTCCGGAACGTTGGAATTCATAAAACATAATTGCTTTTTGTAACGCTTCTCCGTAATTATAATTTGATTGTGCCTTTGACGGCTGAGCCGCAGACATGGTATTCTTTTTTATTCTCATATCTAAACCTCCGGGTTCTTATTGATCATTCTGACCCAAATCCAGTTTTCTGATATTTGGGCCAGAAATTATTATATGAAAGCTATCACGCTTACATTACGGTTCCATACCCCATTTCAGGCTGCCTGAAATATATCCTGTAATTTTTTTACAGTCGCTATAACTGCTGCCTGATTCTGAAAATGAATAATCTCCCGTCTGCGTATAATTACTCCAATCATTTTTAGAAAATCTTACCTGGACTTCAGTTGACTGGCCTGCTGCCAGTTCACCCGCTTCATCCGTAAATCCGATTTCCAGGTAATAATCTGCTCCTGGCTTTGTTTCCGGCATCTTTACAAAGGTACCAGTAACATTACTGCTGCCAGCCGAAAACCAGTCACACCAAAAATTCTGATCCTTTTCCCCATCTATGGTGTAATAGTATCTTAGTTTTAAATCTGAAAGTAAAATACTGGTATTTCCTGTGTTGGAAATTTTAATTTTCGGTGCAATCGCACTTGTCTGCGCTGACGTAACTCCATTAAACATTTGTACATTGATGTCCCCGGCTGCTATTGAAGTATCTGTCACAGTCACAACAAGTACAGGATGAATCCCCTTGCTGAAATCAAAGATGAGCTTTAATTTCCCGATTTCTTTTTCTGCCAGATAAGTTTTCAACAATACAATTGCATCATCGGTTAAGGTATACTCCACACCTTCTGTTAAATAGTTATCTCCCTCTTTAATTCCTGTAAAGGTATTTCCGTTTAAGGAAAGAGTGACTTCAATGTCTTGCTGATTACCTGCCTTTTTATCAAAAACAGCTGATGTCGGATCTATAGAAGAATTATTTACCGGTTCTCCACCTTCAAACAGTAAGGAATATACACCGTTGGCAATGGCAATATCACACTGTGCCCAGAAGCGGTGGTAGCTTAATACGGGGGCTGTTCCACTATTATAAGCGTCCTGAACCTTCTTAAAATCAGGATCATCTTTGTATTTAGAACGGATATCTATAAACTTAACTCCATTTTTCATCTCATCTCCATTTGGCATGGTTCCTTTCCAGCCTTCCGGTACATAAACCTCCTGATCAAAGAAACGGCTGTAGTCATTCCTTTTTTCCGGAACGGTAAGTCCTTTGTCATCTTTGTACAAGCTCCACATACGGTCTAATAATTCCTTGGCAAGCACTCTGGCCTCATCGTCACCAGAAGCTTTACTGTAATACAGTAAGGTATTGGCAAGAGAGCCCGCTACGCCGATGTCAGTTCCATAGGTGCTTACTTCTACATGCAGATTCGGATTTCCGGTATAGGATCCTGTCCAAGTTTCAGGCTGACCTGACCAGACTAAATTATCAGGGATCGCAAACGTTCCGTCCTCTTCCAGTTTCACTACTGTTTTAATCCATTTAACCCATCTGCTCAGCAAGGCCTCTGCCTTGGAATCCTTTGTTTTATAAAAATACTCTGCTACACGCTGCATTGACCATGCCTGGAATCCAAACCATTGGTTGCTTCCGGGATCAGCATAAACAGGATGTTCCTGATAACCCATGCCATAAAAGGTCGCGGTTTCTGAAGGCCAGCTTTCATAACGGCCGTTATTGGAATTGGACACACCGCCCGCAATACCGCCTTCCTCGGACTGCAGCCACTGATAGAATTCCAGCTGTCTCTCCAGACTCTTCTCCCAATCGCCTGCGCCATTTGGGGAAATAGGTTTGAATTCCTCATCCTGTGACAAGATCCAGGCTGCCATAGGGTTCTGGTAACCAAAATGGCTGTGACTGCAGCCAATCATCCAGGACCAGTTTGCGTTTACTCCGCCGCCCCATGCATAATACCAGCAAAGCAGGTAATGAGCTGCATCGTAACCGGAGCCAGCTGCATTTGGAGATCCGATTTTACGGAAATATTTATCAAACATGGCGTATCTTAAATAGTCACCCATTTTACTGGCCTTGCCAATATAGGTTCCAAGATCCACCCCATATTCACTGGCCCACTTGTCTGCCCAGTATGTCGCCTGAATTGCCCGTGCATCTGCATCAGGTGCATCGGTATACTTGAACTGTTTTGCATAGCTGCTGTCACCGGTAAATAAATCAAGGAATCCATTTTTACCACCGAAATGCATGTCATCCCAGCACGGCTGAGGAATTGTTTCCCAGGTGGATTCCTCCCTTCCTCTCTGGAAGGTATTGATATAGGACGGTTCAGACACACCATCCCCACGGCTGCCAAAACCATACCAGTTATCTGAGTCTAACAGCCAGTGCATTCCGTAAATAGTAGAAGTGCCATATGCGGACTTCAATTCATTGTAGATCGGATCCTTCCCAACCGCTGCACCAGTGTCCAATTTTGCCGGATAAAGACTTGGAAGCTCCCATTCAGGTGCATAGGTTGCCGGTTTACTGGGATTGTATCCGGACATACTACTATTGGGCTGGTCCTTTTCCGTTGGGATCATATAAGTTTCCGTAATATCCCAGGCTTTTTTAAATTCGGAAAAATCACCGGTAAACTTTCCATACATAGCCTCGAGCCAGATATAATAGCTCAACGTTTCACTGGTAGTTACATGACCATAGTCAGGTGCTTCAACCATCAAAGTTTCTATCGAGTGATAAGGAATTCCTTTCGAACTGAAATATCCGTTTTCAGAATCGTGCAGTTTCTCCCATAATTCCAGGAACCTTTCCTGATAGATGTCTGTGGGCTCTTTTAATAACTCTTTTTTCATCATCTTATAACCTCCTCTTTTACTAAAGAATCAACAAAGTCTATATTGAGACACAATGGTCTTGAGCATATGATTCTTTCAGGTAAATTCCAACATAAGTGCCGAAATTATAACGTTGAGTAAGATGTTTTGAATGAAATTTTGAAGCTAATGTTTTAGTTAACAATTGAGTACATCTACTTTTGTAACATTTTATACGTCAGCAATCAGAGCATAAAACGGTACAGCGCAAAGGTAATAAATGCAAATCTTATCACTCAACAAACGGCACTTGTATTTAAAATTTCACCCAAGTTCAGTATATGCCGAAGACATCATAAGAGTGATGGACGACATCTGGATATAGATTATCATCTCATGAATTCAATGCGTCAAAAGACGACAATTTAGGGGTTATCTCAACCCTTTTATGGCAGAAGTTACTGATCGTAGTTGATCCTGCTCAGTTTTTCCGAATCAGGTTATTGTTTTATTACAGCTTAAAGAGCATAAAAAATAGAAGCTCAAATTGAACTTCTATGACTGAATCACTTATCTAATTAAACACTACCGCAGGTACCCAAAGAAGGCCTCCGAATCAAAAAAATAGTATGTAAAATCTTGTCTGAATGAGAGTTAAGGTTAGACGCATGCACCAAATATTTAGTGTTGATTATTACTGCCTCCTCGATTAAGAATTCAGCAAATTTATAAGAGTAAAACAACGGGGAGAGAAAACAATTAATCTCCTCGCTGTCTTTGGAGGTGGAACTTAAGTTTACTAATGACTACTCCATTCTTAACCTTCCATGTTCTCTTATAAACAATACTTTCTCAATGGTTTTGTATGATTTCCACCAGTTTTCACTAATTGCAAATTCTCTAACATATAAACCATTATCATACCATTCCCACGGAATTCCCCACACACCCTGACTAGGTCTGATATTAATCAATTCATCAAGGGCATTAGCTACTACTTGTTCTTTTCCTTTATAGTAGAAAACAGAAGTTGTTGGTAATACTGTTGCTAAATCCTGATGGTTTGTCCAAACATATTCATGAAAATGTTCCTCTATCATTAAGGAGGTTTTCTCCTTTAAAAACTTCAAATCAAATCTATCATGAAGCTCTGTTTCTTTTAAATCTTCATACAAAGAACAATATCCCAAGAGTCCCATATCACCATAATTATCATCACTGCTTAATTTGTCAAATAACATTTCTGTATATTCCAGCGCTTTATTATATAACTTTATTTCAGGCTCTGTATGGCGAAGAATAAATCCTGATAAGCTTGCTGTTATCCCAATATTCTGGTGTTCATTATTTTCTTTCTCATTATGTGTCCACCAAATTGCATGGGGATATACATTATTCCCAGGGACAGTAAAGAACCACCCACTAAATCCTTGATAAATTGTATCTTCAAGGTGTTTAAGAATACCTCGATAAATCGGATGCGTCAAATCATAGAAACCAACCTGTTTTAAAATATTGATTGCGAATTCGGTATTATATGGTGTAGATTCCGGATTCCAGTTATCCGGCTCTAAAATTTTCCCAAAACCACCATCATCATTCTGATATACAGCTAACGCCGCTAATACATCTTCTATACTCCCACTCTCAAAATGAAATTTCCACAAAGTATATTCTAGTGGTCTTGCATTACGATGTACCCATGACTGAATCTCTTGAAAATCATTTTTTTCTAACATTTTTAACATGATAAACCCCTTTCCGTGCACTTTCCGGCGTGTCTTGGTTTACTTATTAGTGAACATTTTGTCAATAGGAAAGTAGAAAAACAATACCAGATTTCCTGCATAGTTGTGTATGTGAGGGATGATGTATTCATCATTAAGTTTTATTGAGTTTCAGAGCAAACTCTGCTATACTAGATTTAATAAAAAATACAGGATGTTTCCTATGACAATAGGTAAGAGAATTCGTTTTATCCGTACTTTTCAGAATATGAAAAGACATATGAATTTAATTATCCATTGAATTTGATGAAATCTTTTTTCTGGTTTAAGAGGAATTTCCTTTACAGATATCTCTATTTGAATTTCAGATAGATAATGACATTGATAAGCCATCAATGAATTTTCCAACTGAGAGTGTAAGTTTCAGTGGGATTATAATTAAACAACGAAAGAAGGATATTTGTTATGAGATTTTGTGATTTTTTTATTGAATATAAACTTGGACTAAAGGAAATAAAAAATCTTATTCCTTTTACCAAACTTCCTTTATACAGAAAAATAGCTATTGTACTTTTATTTGTTATTGGAGTAATCGGACTCATTTTTAGTGTAACACATAAAATAATATGGGCCTTCATTACTTACGGAATTGCCATATTATTATTTATTATATTTTTTATAATTGATTCTAAAAAGAAAAATCTCAGAAATATGCTAGATAATCATTATAAACTTTACTCTCAAAAAAGAATGAATATGATAATATCAGTATTAAATATCTATGATATCAAATCAGCTGACACAGATACAATCGATTTGTTAATAACTGAAGCAACTAATGCGCAAATACAATGTGACTACTTATTGCCCTTGAAAAAACCACTCAAAGCACTGGGTGCGATTATAATACCTATCGTAATTTATGCTGCGCAAAAAATAGCAGATGCTGTAACTATTGAAGAAGTATTTAATATGTCTTTACAAATTATATTTATTATTATTTGTATTTTTTCCATTATTATTGCCATAACACCTATTATAAAGGATTTGTTTTACCGTGATTATAATAAGTATAATGAATTGTTATATGATTTAAATCAAGTTAAAATATTTTATTCAAAAGATTAGAATATTAGTAAATTCACTAACTATCAATATTTAATTATCAATGTACAATCCCTATCTATCGACTTAACAACTCCTCTAGCCATACTTGAAAACTAGTTTTATCATCTGGATCATCGAATAAGTGTGTTTTGTCTATTTTTTTATCTATATTATTTATCAAATACTTCTTCTCTTTACTCATTAGTTCTAAAGCGTGATTGTTGCACATTGTTTTATCACTTTCATTGGATTTATCTCCTATAAGCTTTAGAAGTACTAATTCTTGAATAATATACTGATTATGTGATTCTACTGATATTTTCCAGTCTCTAACTTTATTAACACATATTTTTAATACATCGCTATTAAAATTTATATAATAATAAAGCCTAATATAAATTAATGATTTCTTAGATATCATCACATAAGTCATTTCCAACATCTGAAACAAAAAATATAGTGTACAAATCAATGTAAAAAATAAAGTTCCTCTTAATACAAATAAAAATTCAAACACCCCTAACAAAATTGTAATAAGCATCTTAAATGCTAACGTAATATAATTGTTTTTATATATAAATGACTTAAAAAAGATACGTTTGTAAGAAACATTTAAACAACGATCATTAACATTTCCGGCGATAATAGCCACCACAGAAAGCATGAGTGCTGCTACCATCACCTGCGTAGAAAACAATGTGTTAATATCCAAATTACAATATATTTTTTTTGCAAATTCATAAATCCATACATAATTATTCATCAAAGTACTTACATGTATTTTTAAAAATTCTATTATTGCAAATACTAAAGTAACTATCACAAATACAATATATCCGTCCACATCTTCAAAAAAAATATCTCTTTCTTTTTTATGCATACTTTTCTTGTTCATACTTTCCTCCTTAAATTCTATATTTTCATACCACATAGTTCTCTTGGAATGCTAACCCCTGTCATTCCCCCGGTATATATCGACCAAAGTGGTAATCTCAGTTTTTTTGATACAAGTATCATAATTAATGAATCTATAGATGTGTAATAATATGAATATTCTGGAATCCCCAGATCATGCTATGCTTATTATTGGGGCTATCAGCTTCCCGATCCGGACATTTCAATCGAACAGCAAGGATCTTATTTCTTCCTATCATACCTCACTTATCCCCATATAATATACGATTTCTCGCTCTACAGTCGAACACAGAGAATTTTATTTCCCTCTATAATATTGAAATACCAATCCAGATATGATATATTATAACTACAAAGAGATAACCGCCCACAAAGTGGTTGACCTCGGAATAATGGTTTGAAGAATCGCCCCTACTCCCGTCAGAGTACAAGGGGCGGTTTTTTATGTACTTACTTCTTTATCAGCGAATAGATAAAGGCAAGTAATGCAATGATGAACAGTCCGAACTGCATTAAGTCCTTGAAGTCAAACATTGGCATCACCTCCCTTCTGGGAGGCCACCACCTTGTACACGGTTATCTCATGTCACTATGGTAACATATCCCATTTCAATGTGCAATTACTTTTCCCTGCGGCAGGCCGCAATAATTCTGTTGCCTTTTTCTCGAATACTTTTCCGGTATTTCTGGTTATATGCATTTGTATATATATCCTCATAGTGTAATTTAAGGGTAAAATCTCCTAAAAGATTAAATATATTAGTTTATATTTCCTTGTGTAAAACAGTTAAAGCCATATATGGCAATACCCTTTTCCTTACATCTTCCTTGTTATTTTCTTGTGAATATTCAATTATCCAATATACCCCAATTACAGTACAGACACCGCCTATTATAGCACCAATATATCCGCCCCAAAAACCTGACCAATCATTACCCCCTGAAGGCAATAGCTGACCGCCTGGGCCATAAGAAGGTAGAAACCACGCTAAACACTTATTTCCACCTGTTCCCACACAAGCGTGATGAGGTGGCGGAAAAACTCCAGGATTGTCTCTAGTTCCATTTTAGTTCCACTGCAAAAAGAAAAGAGCCAGATTCCCTTGATTTTGCAAGGTTTTCTGGCTCTAAATATTTTATTCAAACTCAATCGTAGCCGGCGGTTTCCCCGTGCAGTCATACAGCACCCGGTTCACGCCCTTCACTTCATTTACAATCCTTCTGGTCACAACCCCCAGAACCTCCCAGGGAAGCTCTGCTGATTCCGCAGTCATAAAGTCCGAAGTCAACACTGCTCTCAAAGCAATCGCATAATCATAGGTTCTCTCATCGCCCATGCATCCAACGGAACGCATATTCGTAAGTGCAGCAAAGTACTGTCCCAGTCCTTTATCCACGCCTGCCTTAGCAATCTCTTCCCTATAGATCGCATCTGCCTCCTGTACAATCCGCACCTTTTCCGGTGTAATCGCACCAATAATTCTAACGCCAAGACCCGGACCCGGGAATGGCTGACGGTAAACCAGATATTCCGGAATTCCAAGCTCCAGACCGGCTTTACGAACCTCGTCTTTAAATAAAAGACGAAGCGGCTCAATGATCTCCTTGAAATCAACATGCTCAGGAAGTCCACCCACATTATGATGGGACTTAATCACTGCCGACTTACCAAGACCAGATTCAATCACATCAGGATAAATCGTTCCCTGAACGAAATAGTCCACTGTTCCAATCTTCTTCGCTTCATCCTCAAAAACACGGATAAATTCTTCACCGATAATTTTCCGCTTTGTCTCCGGATCTTCTACCCCATTCAGTTTCTCATAGAAACGTTCCTGAGCATTTACACGGATAAAGTTTAAATCATATGGACCTGCAGGTCCAAATACTGCCTCAACCTCGTCACCTTCGTCTTTACGAAGCAGACCATGATCAACAAATACGCAGGTAAGCTGCTTACCAACAGCCTTTGCCAGCATAACCGCTGCAACAGAAGAATCCACACCGCCAGACAACGCGCAAAGAACCTTTCCATCGCCAACCTTATCTCTGATTGACTGAATCGATGTTTCCACGAAGGAATCCATCTTCCAGTCACCGATACACTTACACACATTATAAACAAAGTTGGAAAGCATTTTTGTTCCTTCCTGTGTGTGCATAACCTCCGGGTGGAACTGAACGGCATAAAGCCCCTTTTCCTCGCATTCCATTCCTGCAACCGGACATACCGGAGTATGAGCGGTAACAGTAAAGCCTTCCGGTGCTTTCTCTATATAATCTGTATGACTCATCCAGCAGATGGTCTTCGGACTTACATTCTCTAATATTTTGCTGCCGGGTTCTGCATGAACTTCTGTCTTTCCGTATTCGCTGACAGGAGCTGTGGCAACCTTGCCACCCAGCATATGAGCCATTAACTGGGAGCCATAACAGATTCCCAGGATCGGGATTCCCATTTCAAAGATTTCTTTTTCACAGCAAGGGGACTCTTCCTTATATGCACTGTTTGGACCACCTGTGAATATGATTCCTTTGGGGTTCATCTCTCTAATCTTGTCCAGTGGCAGTGTGTGTGGATGGACCTCACAGTAAACGTTGCATTCTCTGACTCTTCTGGCAATCAGCTGATTGTACTGTCCGCCGAAATCCAGAACGATAATCATTTCTCTCTTCACGGGTATTCCTCCTAATTTAAGCTTCAACAAATAGCATTTGGATAATATTATATTCTACTTCCAATGGCTTGACAAGTATTTTCTATGTTTCAGATAAAAGATGTCGAATCTGACAACCAAAGGTTCCTTTAAACTTCTTTTTCTCACCAATCAGACAGAAAAAGCGAAACATGCCGGGAAATCCCTTTGCCCCCACCGCCTTCTGTAATTGTTCCTGCACAGGAGGCGGCGGAGACAAAGGGCTTAAAAATATCCGGGATTTTCCGCTTACAAAGCCACTTTTACTTCTCTAAATATTTCTTTATATATTGACCGGTATAAGATTGTGGACAAGTTATAATCTCCTCTGGTGTACCCTGGGCAATAATCGTCCCGCCCTTGTCTCCGCCTTCCGGACCGATATCGATAAGATAATCGGCTGTTTTTATAACGTCTAAGTTATGTTCGATGACAACCACCGTATTGCCGCCATCTGACAGCTTACGGAGAATCTCGATCAGTTTGTGGACATCAGCGAAGTGAAGACCTGTCGTCGGCTCGTCCAGAATGTAGATGGTCTTGCCGGTTCCGCGCTTGCTTAATTCCGTAGCCAGCTTTATTCTCTGGGCTTCTCCGCCGGATAGCTCCGTCGATGGCTGTCCTAGACGGATATAGGATAATCCCACGTCATTGAGCGTGGAAATCTTCCTGGCAATCGTAGGAACATTCTCGAAAAACTTCAGTGCTTCCTCCACCGTCATGTTTAAAACATCGTAGATTGTCTTTCCTTTATATTTTACATCCAGTGTCTCACGGTTATAGCGCTTGCCGCCACAGACCTCACAGGGCACATAAACGTCCGGGAGGAAATGCATCTCGATCTTGATGATACCGTCACCGCTGCAGGCTTCACATCGACCGCCCTTCACGTTAAAGCTGAATCTGCCCTTGGAGTACCCTTTTGCCTTGGCATCTGCCGTAGAAGCAAATAAATCACGGATGAGATCAAACACGCCGGTATAAGTAGCGGGATTGGACCGTGGAGTTCTTCCAATGGGTGACTGGTCAATTGCAATAATCTTATCCAGCTGTTCTGTACCTGTAATCTCCTTATGCTTGCCGGGAATGGTTCTTGCCCTGTTTAACTTCTTAGCAAGGGCCTTATAAAGGATCTCGTTAACCAGAGAGCTCTTACCGGAACCGGAAACACCGGTGACACAGGTCATCACTCCCAGAGGGAAGGTCACATCGATATTCTTTAAATTGTTCTCTCTGGCTCCTTTGACTGTAAGATAGCCGGTAGGCTGTCTTCTCTCCTGGGGAACCGGAATTTTGATTTTACCGCTTAAATAAGCGCCGGTAACGGAGTTCTTGTTCTTCATGATCTGCTTTGCATTTCCTACCGCAACCACATTGCCCCCGTGCTCACCGGCTCCGGGTCCGATATCCACGATACAGTCAGCTGCCATCATGGTGTCCTCGTCATGCTCTACCACGATCACGCTGTTGCCCAGATCACGCAGGTGAAGAAGCGTCTTCAACAGTTTGTCATTATCTCTCTGATGAAGGCCGATACTGGGCTCATCTAAGATGTACGCCACACCCACAAGTCCGGAACCGATCTGGGTTGCCAGACGGATTCTCTGAGCCTCTCCGCCGGAAAGGGTTCCAGTGGCGCGGGTCAGTGTCAGATAATCCAGACCTACATCAATGAGGAATGAGATTCTGGCTCGGATCTCCTTTAAGATCTGGTCTCCGATGGCATGCTGCATATCCGTCAGCTGCAGCTGGTCCATAAAATTACGGAAACGGACGATGGACATATTCGTCGCTTCATATATATTCTGATCCCCTACTGTTACAGCCAGGGATTCCTTCTTCAATCTCATACCGCCGCAGGAAGGACAGGGTGTAATCCTCATAAATGTCTCATATTCTGCCTTGGAGGATTCAGAATAGGTCTCCCGGTATCGTCTGGCAACGTTCTGGATCAGTCCTTCAAATGCCACGTCATAAATTCCCTCTCCACGCTGGCCTTTATAATAAACCTTGACCTCTTTGCCGTTGGTTCCGTGGATGAGAATGTCATGGATCTCCTTTGGATACTTCTCAAAAGGAGTGTCAAGCTTGAAATTGTACTCCCTGGCAAGCGCGTCCAGAATCGCACGTGCATAACTGCCCTTATCCGTGCAGGACTGCCAGCCAAGCACAGTAATGGCTCCCTGATCGATGCTTAAGCTCTTATCAGGAATCATTAAGTCCTCATCAAACTCCATCTTGTATCCTAAACCGAAACAGTCCGGGCAGGCACCAAAGGGGTTATTAAAGGAGAAGCTTCTAGGCTCCACTTCCTCGATGCTGATTCCGCAGTCCGGACAGGAAAAGCTCTGGCTGAAATGAATGGGGGCTCCATCAATGACATCCACGGTCATCAGACCGCCTGCCAGCTCCATCACTGTCTCAATGGAATCGGTAAGACGCTTTGCAATTCCCTCACGGATCGCCAGACGGTCCACCACCACTTCTATGCTGTGCTTGATATTCTTCTCCAGCTTGATCTCTTCAGAAAGCTCATAGAGATTGCCGTCAATCCGGACTCTTACGTATCCGCTCTTACGCGCGCTCTCTAAAACCTTGGCATGTTCCCCTTTTCGTCCGCGCACAACCGGAGCCAGCAGCTGGATTCTGGTCCGCTCCGGAAGCTCCATAATCTGATCCACCATCTGGTCTATGGTCTGTCTGCGGATTTCTCTTCCGCACTTCGGACAGTGGGGAATCCCTATTCTGGCATAAAGAAGCCTCATGTAATCATAAATTTCCGTTACGGTACCTACTGTAGAACGCGGGTTACGGTTGGTTGACTTCTGATCGATGGAAATAGCCGGTGACAGACCCTCGATGCTCTCCACATCCGGTTTTTCCATCTGGCCGAGGAACTGCCGCGCATAGGAGGATAGAGACTCCATGTACCGCCTCTGACCTTCCGCATAAATGGTATCAAAGGCCAGGGAAGACTTCCCGGAACCACTGAGACCGGTTAATACAACCAGCTCATTCCTGGGAATGTCCAGACTCACGTTCTTTAGGTTGTGCTCATTGGCACCTCTTATCTTAATATACTGTTTCGCCATACTGTACTCCTGTTATATCCTCAAATTCTTAATCTTACAACAATCGAATGCGGACTTATGATATGAAGTCCGCACCTGTAGTTACTCAGCATTTTCCCCATTATAGCACAACATCAGCCGCATTGCAAACATTTGTTCGATATTTTTTCAGTAATCCTGCTTTCGCCTTTCACATGAAATTTATCAAAAAACTATTTATCAAAAAGAAAGCATGGTATAATCATTATATACTAAAAAAGAGGGCTGAGAAAATATGAAACCACATCCATTACTGCCAGTTGTACTGCTTGCTCTTTCCTTAACTATATCCGGATGTACAGGAAACTCCCTGCTGGAGGAAACCCCTTCTTCGCCGGCGGAGTCCCTGACGAATCAGGATACCACAAAGAAGGAACAAAACAGTACCGGAACTGGAAAATCAGACACGAATGAAAATGGCAGTCAGGTCACTGTTAAAACCTGGTCTGCAGACAATAATGAGACTTATACCGATCAGGGTACCCTGTTATATCGGTGGAACAGCCGGGTACCGGAGGTCATAATCCCTGATAAACCCGATTCCCAGTATCTCATCAACAGGAGCTTAAGAGAGAATGATCAGGATACAAGATGCTCCGGCTTTATCAGTGACACGATGGATATTCCACCGGCGTCAGCAGGCAAAACGTCCCTGAATAACTATCTTTTTACCTTTGATTATCAGGTGCTAAAAAACGATGGAACAATTTTAAGTCTGAGACAGAACGGCACAGATATCCGTGGAAATGACCGGCATGATACTTTTACCTATTTAAGTTCCTATGATGTAGAAAAAGGGAAAAAGATAACGCTTTCCGCTCTTTCCGATGATCCGGAGTCTCTGAAGCTGGCCCTTGCACAGGCAGCCGCAGGACAGGAATCTGCCGGTGGCTCCAACGCTTCCCTTCTTACGCAGATCATGACTTCCGGTCTGAATCAGTTTGCACTATTAAAAGATGGAATTCTATTATCTGCTGTAACAGAGGAAACTCTGATCCCTTATGGACAGATTGAAAAAATGCTTAATAACTATGGGAAACAGCTCATGACAGCTGCACAAAAATCCGCGGACGAAGCCGTGGAGACAAAGGATGAGCCGGAATATATATTTCCGGAAAGCAGCACCAGCTGCCTCACGGGAGGAGACTTGCTGGAAGCAGACCCAGCCACTCTGAGACTGGCAAGAAACGAAATCTATGCCCGCCATGGAAGAAAGTTCGATGCGGCTGATTTACAGGAATATTTTAACAGTAAATCGTGGTATCAACCTGTGACAGACCCTTCTGATTTCAAAGAAGATTCCTTAAATGAGGTGGAAAAGAAAAATCTGAATCTGATTAAAACAGCGGAGAATCAGCTGCCAGACAAGGAAATCTCCAATGATGGTGTCAACCTTAAAGCTGACAAAGATTATCTTCTGGACCTGGACGGTGATGGTAACTGTGAATCCATCCGCTGGACCAGCACCGATGGCAGAGAAGATCCGAATGAAAAAAAATTCAGGCTTTATATAAACGGAACGTACCAGAACTCCATTCCGGAAAATATAAGGGGCAACATCAATCTTACGGCATTGGATCTTAATAAAAAGGACAAAGAAATTGAACTTCATTTGAGTATACACCAGGAATCAGATTCCATTTTCTCTTTCAGCTTCTACCGCTACCAAAACGGCAGCCTGAAGCTGATCGGGGATCTGGCAGGTCCCGTATGCGGCGGTAATGGTAAACTGTTTCGTCAGAACGGTCTGAGAGCGGAAGGAGACGGCATCCTGGCAGTCTCTGCAGACACTCCATTTTCAGGTTCCTCTCTCCAATTTGGATGTTACTTTACAGATCTGTTTTTTTCCTACAAAGACGGGAAATTTAAAGAGGTCCCGCAGGAGATTTATTTTAAAAAGGATTATTATCTGGTCACCAATGCGTTCCTCCATAACAATCCCAGTCAATATTATGTGGTATCCCACCCGTTTCCTGTATCAGCCACCATGGAAGGAGACACGCCCGCTTTCACAGTCAGCGCCGGGGAAACGGTCTGTCCCATAGGCTGGGCGTTAAAGGACGGACACTCGTTTGTGCTGGTTATGAACGAGGCCGGAGACTGCGGTTGGGTAAAGGAAACAGACTGGGATTTTGATCCCGATACAGCATATTATCTGGCAGTTCCTGCCTGGGGATAAAAAATCACCTTGCTGCGGCTTGAAAAAGCCGGGCAAGGTGATTTTTTACGTATAGTTTTATACTATGTCATCCGTTTCCTCTTCAAGCTCCTTCATCAGCCGTGTGAAACTCTCCCTCTCAAATTCCTGTA
The DNA here is from genome assembly GCF_033342255.1 of Clostridium boliviensis. Classification (NCBI taxonomy): domain Bacteria; kingdom Bacillati; phylum Bacillota; class Clostridia; order Eubacteriales; family Clostridiaceae; genus Clostridium; species Clostridium boliviensis. The sequence continues at coordinate 198,551 of NZ_JAWONS010000109.1, read as the reverse complement.
TGGAAATGGATTTTTTGTTTGGGTTAGCAAAGACAAAGGTCTTGTCCACATTCTCCACGTAGTTCTGGATCTTATCATTGGTAGCGCTGATAATGGCCTGAAAGCCAAGACCCCGGATCAGCTCGATACAGCTTGCCACCTTTTCTGCGTCCATTTTGGAAAATGCTTCATCAAGGACTACCAGCCGTATGGTTGGATTCCTCTGTATCTTCTGAGGCACATTGATCCGGTATGCCTGGGCAAAGCTGGCAAGAAGAGCCACGTAAAGAGGATTTTGCCCCTCACCTCCGGAATTCTTCTTAAGCATCTTGCTTAGGCGGATCTTAATGACCTCATCCTCGTTCTGAATCAGCTGCTGCATGTCAAAGGTCAGATAGGTGCGGTAATCTGCATATTTATCCATATTCCGCTTTGCTTCCTCCATCTGCTCGGGAGTTGCGTTATCCGGCGGAATAAAGATATTGATCAGATCATTGATTAACTCCCCGTACTGGTTTTCATGTTCCATAGTAAAAAGATCCATCTGATTATCCAGGTTATCCGTCAGCTGGGAAGGATTGATTTCCAGAGAATCATCCATGAACATGTCATAATATCTGCCGTCCGGTCCCTTATTTTTTCCAATGACAAACTGATACTTGTCCTTTCCAAAGTCCAGCTTGCTGATAATCCGGTTCAGCTCATCCTTTCTCTGGAGCGCATCTCGGATGGCACTTCGGATCTTAAACATAAAGTCGTCTTTGAAATGAAGCACTGCGGACTTTGCCTGTTCTGCAGCCATATTCTTATATTCTTCCAGATCTGCACATTCCATGAGCTCCAGAAGACGGTCATATTCCCGGTTATCTTCTGCAGTCAGGGAAAAATTCCGGTTGGGATATCTGCGCACATACTCGCCTCTTGATGAGACAAGAAGACGGTATGCCTCTTCCCGCGCCTCTTCAGCTCTCTTTAAAAGCGCGTAGTATTTATCCTTTAAACGGTCATAGCGGGGAGCATTCTTGTCCTCCAGAGAAGCTTTTAATACTTCCTCCAGCTTTTCGTCATCTTCCAGAACACGTTCCTTTGAAACCAGTTCCTCTTCCAGCTGTACTGCTTCACGCTGGAATTCTTCCGCTTTTCTTTGGAGATCTCCCATGAGACGGTCTAAGGCCCTTAACTCAGCTCGTTTTCCCTCACAAAGGCTTAAAACGGCTTTCCGTTCCTTTTCCCATTCCTCTACATTCTGGGCCTTCAGTTTTTCCAGTTTCTGCTCCAGCTTTTTGATTTCTTTCTCTTTATCCTTAAAAGCTGCTATTTCCTGCTGCCACTCCACATAAACCTCAGTCCCCTCTGTTAAAGCTTCCAGAGAAAGAATCCGGCTGCACTCCCCTATAATCAGTTCCTGCGGCTTCTTCTCCGCCTCCATGGCTTCCAGATTCTTTTCCAGAAGACGGATTCTGCGGCGTACACTGTCCTTGCCGATATAGGCAAATCTGGTGTAATGATCAGGATTCATGTTCTGCAGACGGAAGGAGTGGTACAGCATACATTCCGGCGTTACACCAATGCGGCAGCTGCGAAGTTCTTCAAGGCTTTCGCATTTGATCACCTTTCCAAGGAGCAGATCCATGTAAGGCTGTAAATAAGACTCTCTCACAATCACTTCTTCCACAAGAGAATTCTTAAGAACCTCATGAGTGCTCTCTCCTGCCCTCTCTGTATCCAGAACTGCCACATGGAAAGCCTCACTCTGGTCCAGTTCCTCATAGACCTCCATGGCCGCTTTTGCATAGGCAGGTGTTACAACCAGAGACAGCTTGTGATTGCCCAGATAGCCTTCTGCCGCATTCCTCCATGTCTCATCCCGAATATCTAACAGATCCGCAAGAAAGTGAACCTCCACTGCTTTGCCTGTCTTCTCAAGGAGACGCTGCTGTAGAAAGGTTTTGGCCCGCTCCAGATACTTTGGATAAGCCTTGCTTCCTGCTTTTAGCTGGGCAAGCTCCTCACTGGTCTGACGCTCCCTTTTTTTAATATCTCTCAAAAGGCTTTCTGCCTCTTTTTTCGTATCTTCCGTCTCTGCCTGCATCTGGGCTATGGATTTCTTTAACCTGGTCAGTTTTTCCTCATTAATGGTATTCTTCTCAAATTCCTCAATATCCCATATAGTCTGGTTGGAGGTGGATTCTTCATCAATCCACGCATGTAATCGATCTGCAGTCTGCTGCCATTTCATTACACTTTTATTTAAATGATTCTTTAGCTCGCTGGCTGATTCCAGCTGATTTTTCAGATCTTCATATCCGGTGGATGATATCTGACGAAGAAGCTCTTCTCCCTGCTTTGTCAGATCATTAATCTGGGCATCTAATCCCTCTTTCCGTTCTTCCTGACGGGCATACTCCTCCCCCGACAGGCGGATCTTATCCCGCAGTGCCTGAATCCGGGTCTGATCGTCCAGAATCTCCATTCTGCGAAAGAAGTAGGTGTTTGACCGGATCTCCTCATCTTTTTCCATAACCGAATCGTAAAGTGATCTCATCTCCTTTAAATAGCCAATCTCTACAAAGGTATCCTCAATCTTCTTTCTCATGCGTCCGTACTGCATAACGCTTTCCTGCATGTCCTCAATATGAATATCCTGTTCCATGCAGATATATTCCTTTACGAAGTCCTCCAGCCGGATATTCATACGAAACGGTATAGCCCGCTTAAACAGAATGGGAAACTTCTCCGAATCCAGTCCGCCCAGATAGACATCATACAGCTGTCTGCGGAACCGTTCATTATGAGAAGTGGTAAAATACTCATCTTTCTCAAAATGAAGCTGAAGATAAGAAGTTGCCTCCTCAATCGTCATGGTTCTTGTCCCTGTACGATATTCATTCTGCCACAACGGGCCTTTGTGCCAGAAAAACTTCCTCGATATATCGTTGGTCGCAGTTTCCACATCAAAGATGATGCCGATACACTGGCATTCCCCGTTATCCGTCCGCTTTAATTCCAAAGCAATGGTAGTGGAGAAATTCTGATTCCTCAAATAGGCAAATTCGTTGTTCTCACCGATGTTTACCATACCCCTCAGATACTCGATTAAATTCCTGTCTGAATCATCGGCCGCAGCCTTATTAAAAAATCCTCTTCCGTCGGTATTGGCATAGAGAAGGATCTGCATTGCATCAATGACCGTAGATTTTCCGCTGCCGGAATGGCCGGTAAAGAAATTGATCTCTTCATGAAATGATAAGGTTTTCCGGTTGATGTAATGCCAGTTATTTAAAAGTATTCTGGACAGAGCCTCAAAATTCTGATTCGTCATCGCTTTCTTCTCCTTCCTCAAATGATTCCAGCAGGGCCCTCACATCATCACCGAACAGAATTACATTGATACTGGGATAGATGATCATGCGGTTGTCCCCGTCTAAATCTTCCAGAACATCAAGCGGCTCCAGAATCTGGTACTTTTTTAACAAGGCAATGGCACGTCGGATCTCCGTGACAGACGGCTGCTTTCGAAACAGACGGTAATTGCCAAGCTTGTCGTGAATCTCGCTGATTGTGGTATAAACGTTGACGCTGGTGGAAACAGCTGCCATCTGCTCATCGTAAATCAGTTTCAGCACCAGTAAGTAAAGGGTTGCAAGCTTTGGCAGTTTTTCTCCCATGGTGTCCTCTCCCTGAATATAGATCAGACCAAGCTGGCTGTTCTCCATCACATTTATGCCGCTGACAGTCAGATATGCCCGGATAAATTCCAGATGCCTGTTGCAGGTTTTAAATTCCTGGTTATAGAGAAAACGGTTGGACCGTTTGTCGTATTTGTGTTCCAGAATAAAGGTCTGTTTTAACAGAATCCGGATTGCATCTCTTAACTCCGCCTTTTCCCCCTGTAAAAGACCGTCATAATATGGGATCTGGCTTATAACGCCAGGATATTCTTCATTTGTCATACGTCATTCCTCCTTACAAATACCAGCCTGGGATAGCGGTACCTTCCGTTATCAATCAGCTCCGGTTCCATGTCCTCCACCTGATAAAGGCTTTTTCTCCTTATGGAGTAATCATACGCCAGAATCAGCTTTTCAAGTTCCTCCGGTGTGCAAACGGTATCCTCCCTGACTTCCATACGCCCCTGTACCATGCGGGACTCGATATAACTTTCAATTTCCTTCCGGGTGTAACGGTTCTTTACCCTGTTCAGATTCAAAATCTCTTCCGCAGTCAGCTGGACCGGTTCCTCATCCGGTACAAGAGTCTCTTTAAACTCTGTCCGGCTCTTTCTCTTTTTGTAAATGGATTTTTCAGAAAGAATTGCAAAGTGGGATAAATTCATGCAGTTTCCTGCTTTTTCAATTGCCTCCTCCGGATCCTTCGCCAGAGAAAGATGGTTTAATAAACGGATAACCAGCCCCTTCATGTTATCCTCCTGATTGAGAAGATAGTTAAGCCTTGTAACAGTGGCGCGAATATAGCGTGAGTGTTCCTTGTCCATATTGGAAATACGGTGTTCGATATGATCAAACCCCCGTTCAATCTGGTCCAGCTTTTCCGCCACATCGGCCGCAGTTACCTTGTTTGCACTTCGCCGGCCCATCTCCTCCATCCATGCAACATCTTCACGAAGATCTCCAATCCACCGTTTAATGTCGTTTTTATAGAGATAAAAGTTATCTGATGTCTTTAAAATGTGATATTTCTTTTTTACAATCTCCTCCACATATCCTTCCAGATGATCCTTTAACAGTTCTCCGTAAGCTTTCTGCTCCAGTAGATTTGCAAAGAACTTATCCATGTTGTGAAGCATGTCCTGTAATGATTTATTCAAACGTTTTGTATTGATATAAGCGGTATTTAAAAGGCTGATTCCCGCCCTGGGATCATTCTTTAAAGAAAAGAGAATGGCGTAAATATTCTGAACATAAATCTGGGTCTCATCCTCTTCATCGCTTGACAATTTAAAAAATGCCTCAATCATAACAGCAGCATAATCCGGAATTACGATATTCACCGTCATGGAGGCATAGTCATCCACCTTGCGAAGCCAGCCGGCCCTCAAAAGCCAGTTTAATACTCTGGATGCAGGAGGCAGCAGCTCATCCGCTTCATCTTCCAGCTCATCCTGCCAGATAACCAGCCGTTTCTGGACAAAATACTCCTCTAAAACCTGAAGACACACCTCCCGGCTTAAAAAATAGTTGCTGTATTCATATTCTTCATTGATTCTTAAAAGCGCTTCTATGTAGGTAGACCGGTTTATGGAACGGAACAGTCCCCAGAACCGGTCCGGTATCTCATTCATCAGTATCATGGTTGTTTTGATTCCTCTCCCATCGCTTCGTTATTCCTATAAAAACAGACAGAAAGAAACGGCTATCATCCTATATGACAGCCGTTTGATTCTTCGCCATTATTTATATTATACCAAAAATATCCATGGGTTACAATCAGTTTGTGAAACGTTACAATGATTATAAATCCATTCCATCCTCGGTCTCAGAACGGATTTCTTCCTTCACCCAATCGTTCAATCCGTCTTTTGGCTCCTCAGAGGAATCATCATTGCCCGATACTTCGTCTGATTTAACCGGTTCCGGAATACCTTTTGCTTCACGGAAGATCTTCATGAATTCCTTACCGGTAATGGTCTCTCTCTCTATTAAGAACTCAGCAATCTTATCCATAATATCCCGGTTTTCCATCAGAAGACCCTTGGCCTCTTCATAAGCCTCTTTTAACATCTTCATGACTTCTTCATCAATCTGGGATGAAGTTGCTTCTGCACAATTCATTACCATTCTGCCGCTTAAATACTGATCCTCCTTGCTGGAAAGACCGATCAGTCCAAACTTCTCCGACATTCCGTACTGGGTGATCATGGCACGTGCAACCTTGGTGGCCTGCTCGATATCATTAGCCGCACCCGTAGTAATGGAATCGAAAACAATCTCTTCTGCTGCCCGTCCGGCTAAATAGCCTACCAGCATGGCATGGAGCTCTTTCTTGGAGTTTAAGAACTTCTCTTCCTCCGGAACATGCATAACGTATCCCAACGCTCCCATGGTTCTCGGAACTATAGTGATCTTCTGCACCGGCTCTGCATCCTTTTGGAGTGCGCTGACAAGAGCGTGACCAACTTCGTGATAGGATACGATTCTTCTCTCTTCCTTATTAAGAACTCTGTCTTTCTTTTCCTTACCAACCAGGACAACTTCAACAGCCTCAAACAAATCCTTCTGGGATACGGAATGGCGTCCGTTCTTTACCGCCAGAATGGCTCCTTCATTAATCATGTTGGCCAGATCAGAACCAACAGCTCCGGAAGTTGCAAGAGCAATTGCATCAAGGTCTACTGTATCATCTAAAAGCACGTCTTTTGCATGAACCTTTAAGATGTCCACACGTCCTTTTAAATCCGGCTTATCAACGATAATCCGCCGGTCAAAACGGCCGGGACGAAGCAGTGCCGGATCCAGGATCTCAGGCCTGTTAGTCGCTGCCAGAACCAGAAGACCCTTGGAAGAATCAAAACCGTCCATCTCAGAAAGCAGCTGGTTTAATGTCTGCTCTCTCTCATCGTTGCCGCCGCCGAATCTGGAATCACGGCTCTTACCGATGGCATCCACCTCATCAATAAATATGATACAGGGTGCAGATTCCTGTGCCTGCTTAAAAAGATCACGGACGCGGGATGCTCCGACACCTACAAACATTTCCACGAAATCAGAACCGGAAAGAGAATAGAAAGGAACATGAGCCTCACCTGCAACTGCCTTGGCAAGTAATGTCTTTCCTGTTCCGGGAGGGCCTACTAAAAGGGCTCCCTTGGGAAGCTTGGCACCGATCTTTGTATATTTTCCAGGGTTATGAAGGAAATCCACGATCTCTGTCAGAGATTCCTTGGCTTCATCTTCACCCGCCACATCTTTAAAAGTAATTCCTGTCTCTTTCTGAACGTATACCTTGGCATTGCTTTTACCAACGCCCATCAGTCCGCCGCCGCCTACACGGCGCATCATGAAGTTCAATAAGAAGCCCATTGCTGCGAATAAAAGAAGATAGCTGACAATGGTCTGGATGAAAAAGTTTCCATCACGGCGTGTCCTTACGGTCTCTACACCAGCATCGCGAAGACGCTCAGCAAGGTTTAAGTCGTTATCCATTCTTACCGTATAATAGCTGACACCTGGTTTATATTCCTCCCAGGTCTTCTTAGGAGTAATACTGATTCTGCTGTCCTCTACAATAACCGACTCTACCTGCTTTTCATCCACCATATTCATAAAGGTATCATAGCTTAATTCTTTATTTGTCCTCGTTGTTATGGCATTATGCAGATATGAGATTCCTGCTACCGCAATCAGAAACGCTGTTACCCAGATAACGATGACCTGGGTATTCTTAGGCATTTTGTTATTCTGATTCTTGTTATCCATCTGTGTAAATTCTCCAATCCGAATAGTTTCTACCCATTCTATACCTCTATCATTATAGTGTCAGTCTCCCCATAAATCAAGAAAAGAATTATAAAATACTTATAAACACGGGGACTGGATGTAATTAACACTTTTTATTTTTTTAACGTTCTTCCCTGAAATAAGCCCGCCCCAGACTTGCCGGCGGCTGGTGCTCTCTTTCTTTTCTTAAACTGGTTATAATTAACACCACGATGGTCACCACATAAGGCAGAGCCTTAAAAATCTCCTGAGTGCTACGGCTGAGTCCGGGAATGTATAAATAAAGGATATAAAGTCCTCCAAAAAGCAGGGAGCCCCAGATGGCATTAACCGGTTTCCAGAGGGCAAAAATAACCAGGGCGATGGCAAGCCAGCCTCTGTCTCCAAAACCATTGTTGGTCCAGGTTCCGCCGGAATACTCCATGACAAAGTAAAGACCGCCCAGTCCGCTTAAACCGCCTCCGATACAGGAAGCCAGATACCGGTAAGCAGTCACATGGATACCGGCAGCATCTGCAGTAGACGGGCTTTCACCAACGGCTCTCAGATTCAGTCCTTTTCTCGTACGGTTTAAGAAAAAGGAGAGTAAAATTGCTAAAACAATGGCAAGATAGGTTAAAAAGCCATAAGAGAAGAAGGCCTGCCCGATCACACCCAGCTTTGATAGTCCTGGTATTGGTGTCTTAAAAGCTGCTCCTGTCGCTGCAACGGAAATCTGACCTACTCCGCCTGCAAGCTTTGCTAAAGAACCGCCGAAAAAATTACCGAAACCTACGCCAAACGTGGTGAGCGCAAGACCTGTCACGTTCTGGTTTGCGCGAAGTGTGATGGTTAAAATACTGTAAATCAGACCACCCAGTGCCGCACATAAAAACGCACATAAAAATGAAATAATTACTCCGACCAGACCGTTGGGTTCTGCAGCGGAACTTTCATAAAGGAACGCGCCAATCAGTCCTGCGATTCCTCCCATATACATCATTCCCGGAATTCCGAGATTTAAATTGCCCGATTTTTCCGTCAGTATTTCACCCAGGGCTCCATAAAGGATTCCAATTCCCTGACCAATGACTTTTTGAATAAAAATTACCAAAAATCCCATGATCGTTTCTCCTTCCTATTCTTCTGCTGATGCCTGTTTAGTCCCTCGTATCCTCAACTTATAATCAATAAAAAATTCACAGCCCAGGATAAAGAACAGGATAATTCCGGTGATGACGTCTGCAGCATTCTCATTTAAATTGAACTGGGATGCAATCTGTCCTGCACCTTTTTGCATGAATACAAGGAAAAACGACACTAAAATCATGGCAAAGGTATTAAACTTACTCATCCATGATACGATAATCGCCGTAAATCCTCTTCCTCCTGCAGTGCTGGTGGAAATCGTATGACTGGCCCCGCTTACAATGATAAATCCCGCAATTCCGCACACCGCTCCGGAAATCGCCATGGTTCTTAAAATTACTTTTTTTACATTGATTCCTGCATATCTGGCCGTGTTGCCGCTTTCACCCACAACCGAAATTTCATATCCGTGCTTGCTGTATCTTAGATAAATGAACATGGCTGCAGTCAGAGCCAGTACAATCACCAGATTCCAGCCGTACTCCAGTCCAGAGAGCTTGGAAAGCCAGCCTCCCTTAGTTGCAGAATTGATGGTTCCAACGGAATTGGAGCCTTTTGGATTCTCCCAGAAAATGATTCCAAAGGTAACCACCTGCATGGCAACATAATTCATCATCAGCGTGAACAGCGTCTCGTTTGTATTCCAATAAGCCTTAAAAAATGCCGGAATCACAGCCCATGCCATGGCTGCCAGAGCACTTCCTGCAAACATTAAGGGGAATAAAATCACAGGAGGAAGGGTATTGCCCAGATAAATCATCATGGCTGCAGAGGTCACACCACCGATGAGTACCTGCCCTTCTGCTCCGATATTCCAGAACCTCATCTTAAATGCAGGTGTAATGCCAACTGCAATGCAAAGCAGTACCAGAGTATCCCGAATGGTCATCCAGGTACGGCGCTTCGTTCCCACTGCACCTGCAAAGATCCCTTTATAAACCTCTACCGGATTCAGTCCCGTCAGAGCCACAATTACAACTGCGCAGACAGCCAGAGCCAGAGCAACGGCAACCAGACGGATCAGCCACGCCTTCCATGGCTCTATGGCTTCCCGTTTTGTCATCTGAAAAACCGGTTCCTTTCCCTTACTCATCCTTGTGTTCCTCCTGTCTTCATCATCAGTTTTCCAATTTCTTCTTTTGTTGCAGTCCTTCCGTCCACAATGCCGCTGATCTCTCCGCCGCACATGACAAGGATCCTGTCGCAAAGCTCCATCAATACATCAAGGTCCTCTCCCACACAGACAACAGCCGTTCCCTGCTTCTTCTGTTCATTGAGAAGATGGTAGATGGTATAGGAGGAGTGAATATCCAGCCCACGCACCGGATAAGCCACCAGCATAACTGCCGGAGCCAGGGAAATCTCTCTTCCGACCAGAACCTTCTGAACGTTGCCTCCGGAAAGCTTCCGCACCGGAACTGCCGTTCCCGGCGTGGCGATCTCAAGCTCGTCAATGAGACGCTCTGCAAGGCTCTTTGGCTCTTTCCTGTCAGCAAAAAGGGATTTTCCCTTCCTGTAGCTTCTGAGCATCATGTTGTCAGTCATATCCATGGCTCCCACAAGTCCCATACCAAGACGGTCCTCCGGAACAAAGGATAAACGGACTCCGATCTTTGCAATCTCAGCAGCTGTCATAGAAGTCAGTTCCTTTTCTCCCCCTTCCGGCGGATAATAGGATATGGAGCCTTGTGCAGAAGGAATGAGTCCTGCAATAGCTTCTAAAAGCTCCCTCTGACCGCTTCCTGCCACTCCTGCAATTCCAAGAATCTCACCGCTGTTAGCTGTAAAAGAGGCATTGTTTAAAGCCTTTACCCCTTCCCGGTTGATACAGGTCAGTCCTTTCACATGGAGACGTTCCTTGGGTGATACAGGGTCCGGACGCTCGATGTTTAAGCTTACCTTCTTACCAACCATCATCTCCGTTAAGGACTCTTCCGTAGCGTCAGGAGTATCGATGGTGCCGATATACTGTCCTTTTCTTAAAACAGACACCCGGTCAGAAAGAGACAGAACCTCATGGAGTTTATGCGTAATAATAATAATGGAGTGACCGGCTTTTCTCATATTACGCAAAACAGCAAAGAGGCGGTCGGCTTCCTGAGGGGTTAAAACGGCGGTAGGCTCATCCAGGATTAAAATATCAACGCCCCGGTAAAGCATTTTCACAATCTCAACTGTCTGCTTCTGGGATACGGACATCTGATAGATCTTCTGGTCAGGATCTAAGTCAAATCCATATTTTCCGGTCAGTTCCCTGATTTTATCATTCACTGCCTTCCTGTCCAGAATCTCTTTTCCAGGAAGTCCCAGAATGATATTCTCTGCTGCAGTCAGAACATCTACCAGTTTGAAATGCTGATGGATCATACCAATTCCCAGATCAAAAGAGTCTTTGGGCGACCGTATGGTAACCTCTTTTCCATGAATGAATATCTGTCCCTCGTCCGGATAGTAAATACCCGAAATCATATTCATGAGAGTGGTCTTCCCGCTTCCGTTCTCACCCAGAATGGAGAGAATCTCTCCTTTTTTTAAAGACAGGCAGACTTTATCATTGGCAACTACCTGGCCAAACCGTTTTGTGATATGTTTCAGTTCAATGGCATAATTATCGTTCACCCGGCTAACCTCCGTTTTCATATTTTCCTCATTTTTCCATTGTCTTATTGAACCGCAAAAAGCGGGGCCAGATTTACTGGCGCCGCTTTTCATTTAAATCCGGCAGAAGCTTAGTTATCAATGGTGGTGATACCATCAATTAAAATATCAAATACCGGTGCGGAACCGTGCTCGGATTCATGGAAATAACCATCTTCAATGTACTCCACATCGCTTCCGTCTTTTTTATAGGTCTCCAGCTTTTTGCCGTCTACAGTAAAGGTAGATGTATCAAATACATGAAGAGTTCCTGCTTTAATGGCAGATTCCACTTCTTTTACCTTCTCCTCTGTTCCAGGTGCTGCTGCATCCTTATTCAGCTCTGTAATGGAGTTAGCCCCATCTTTGTATCCCTGGCACCAGTCTGTATCAATGGCCTTGCCGTCAAGGACACTCTGCACTGCGTAAGTTACATATGGGCCCCAGTCGATGGATGCAGAAGTAAGTGCTGTCTTCGGAGCGGTTGCAATCATGGAAATATTATAGCCAACGACTGGAACACCTGCTGCCTCACATGCAGTAGGAGCACCGGTTGTATCCGCATGCTGGCTGATTAATACACATCCGTCAGAAATCAGTGCATCTGCTGCTTCCTTCTCAAGATCGAAGCTAGCCCAGCTGTTTGTATATTTCACTTCCATGGTAGCTTCCGGACATACAGAACGGACACCTAAGAAGAAAGAAGTATAACCGCTGATTACCTCTGCGTAAGGATAAGCACCTACATATCCGATCTTTACCGCATCCTTATTCACCTTGCCGTCTTCCACCATCTGGTTTAACTTAAGCCCTGCTACAACACCGGATACATAACGTGACTCATAAACATTGGTGAAATAGTTGTGCATATTGCTCAGCCCGCTTAATGCTGCCTGATAGCCGGTTGCGTGGCAGAACTGCACATCCGGATACTCCTTTGCAGCTTCCAGCATATAGGATTCATGTCCGAAACTGTTAGCGAAAATGATGTTGCAACCCTGATCAGCAAGGTCCATGGCTGCATCTTTACAGGTTTCATCTTCCGGTACATTCCATTTAATAATGATCTGGTCATCAGATAAACCAAGAGCCTCTTTCATTTCCATGGCTCCCTTATAATGAGCTGCAGTATAGCCCTCATTTTCATCACCAACATAGATAAATCCAACTTTTAAATCTTCTTTGGCAATGCCGCCTTTTGAAGCTTCTGTGGTTTCTGCACCAGACTCTGTCTTTGCAGATTCTGCTGCCTGTGTCTCAGTCTTTTCCGCTCCGGTGGTTGCTTTGGAAGCAGAACCGCCGCATGCTGTCAGGGACAATGCCATCATACCTGCAAGTGCTAAGCCGACCATTTTCCTTAATTTCATAGACTTTTCCTCCTTAAACATCAGCTGGGACCATGAAAAAACGTCAGGAAGGGCCTAAGGCTCACCTGACGTAATTGTCATACCCTTATAATAAAAATACATTAATCAGTATAGCATCCTTTTTCTGCTTGTCAATATAATTTCTGTTTTTTCAGCTTATTCAAGGGGCAGATTTATATTATTGAATGTGACATCAGCATTACTGCACGGGACGGACCGGTGTTCCCCCTTTTCTTGCGCCTGCATATTGTGGTGCAAGAGCAGTCAGCATCAGCAATCCCTTCATATCGATGGAACCATCCAAAAGACGCTGCGGCATTCTTCCTGTATCCAGACTTTCAAACATGGAAGGGGTAATTGTCTCACCCAGGCTGTTTACTGATTTATTATTCTGATATAAATAATTGTTATCCGTAAAAATATCCCCTGCCTCTTGTCCGTTTAATTCAATCCGCTCCGCTATGTCAAGGTATTTATCTCTGTAGGAAATAATACCATCTGCTTTAAATGCAGTCTTCACTCCCTTGTTGCTATACAGTGCCACATTGGATCCTTTGTTATTATAGGAAATGGAACGGTATACCTCAATATCCGGGCATGAATTGGAATCAATACCTTTCGCTTTATTTTCATAGGAAATACTGTTTATCAGCACATGATGTCCGGAGATACCAGATCCTCCCATCTTAAATCCATTGCCGTTTCCTGCTTCAATGAGCTGTCCGTTTTTCCTGATATAACCATTCTGATAAGCAACACAGTTCTTAATTGTTACAGCTCCGATCTGGCCGCTTCCCACCTTGGCAAAAAAGTCCCAGCCATCATCGGCATTGTTATATGCCATGCAGCCGTCAAATACATTTCCCTCTCCGCATGTCAGCTTTGCTGCGAATCCATCCGCATCTTCCATGGCGGCGTCAGAGTTATTATAGGAAGTACAGTTTAAGATAAGGTTTCCAGAAGGCCATTTTTCAAAGGTTTCTTCCGATGTTCCGCTGATCTGAATTCCGGTATTTCCATTATCATACGCCTGAACCAGTTCGATCAGATTGTTATTGCCTGCCACCTGAAGTCCAGCTTTTAAATCCATGGTTCTTGTAATGTCTACATTTTTTAAATGCCAGTAACTTCCCCAAAGCTGCATTCCGCTGCCCTGTCCTTCAAAATCAAATACAGCGCGCCCTTCCTTCTGGGGATCCGTTTCCATCGTAATCATCTGATCTTTTAATCCGTCAATGCCTCTTTCCGCCTTCAGTCCGGAAAGTTTATACACCCCTGGTTCCAGGTAAATACTCTGTCCCGGTGCTGCATATTTCACTGCTTCTGTAACAGAAATCGGGGACTGGTCTGTTCCTTCTCCATCAGAGGTTCCATTTGGAGATACATAGATAACGGAGCCATTATAAGTCTTTCTGATTACTTCTTTTGTAATTGTCTGGGTATAATAGGACTTCAGTTTTGTATATGGAGCCGGCTCAAAGGTTGAGGACGGCACAAATACAACAGATACCTGATTCACGCCTTCTTTCAGATATAATGGCTGTACCAATTCAGTTCCTGCCTTCAAATTCTTGTATTCCATAGTCATTCCATTCAGTTTGGGAATCGCCACGCCGTCTGCGTTCGCCTTAAATACCATCTTATAATTTTCAGTGCCTGATGTAGATGCGGATGTAATCCTGAAGTCCGGATCTATATATGTAATCGGATGAGGCTTTGCCGGCGGATCTGTTTTCCTGTCTGTTACTGAAAATTCAATATTGGAAAAGGTGGCATTACAGCCTCTTGCCACTGCAAATCCTACGTAAATATGATCCTTATCTATTTTGCAGAGGGGATCTTCTTTCCCATCCAGATAATAAACCTCTTCTTTCGTCTCTCCCTTTTCATCCACAAATAAAGCGTGATATCCTGTATTGGTACGTTTCAGGATCATGGTGTAGGTCTTTCCTGCTTTTATTTTCTCAGACGGATCAAGTGCTCCGTTATCTGCTGTAAAAGTATTTTTGGCAGGTGCGCTTTCTGCAGATGAAATACCGGAAAAAAAGCGGAAGCCAACCCCGTCCTTTATACTGGAGTTGGAACCGTCTTCTGCAGTATAGTTTAATTTCGTTCCAATTGCCGCCATGGAATTGGTGTAAAATGGTTTACTGCTCACTTTATCCTCACCAATGCTGTCCCGCGCCAGTAATGCAAAGCCTTCCTGACCGTCAGGTGTTGGATTGATATAGTCCACAGTTATGTCTGCTTTCAGGGAGAAGTTCTCATTTTCCGGATCAAGTGTTGTGTAGTAATATGAAATTCCATCATATCCATCTGTTGAAACAAATTTACCACCTTTTTTTTCAATGCTTCCGTCACCCTTTACAGAGCATGAGGTCAATCCCACCCCAGTGTCAACGGAACTGCCGTCCTTTATTGTATTTACAGCTTCTCCGGTAGATGTTCCAAAATAAGTAAATGTCCACGGGTGTTCTTTGTCCGCTATCATACTTTGATTCGCAGATGCTCCATACGCACTTATGCCTGCCGACAGCGATACTCCGCAAAGACAGCAAAGTGCCAGCGCTTTTCCAAAACCCTTCATAAAAACCTCCTTCTGCATTATCAGCTTTCTACAAGTAATCAGTCTTTTCCCATATTTTTATCAAAAAAATAATTAAGAAGAAAAGTCCCCCTGCACAGCATGTAAGCGCTTACATTGTGCAATATAAACTATAATACCATAATTTGCCAGCGTTTTCAATGCATTTAGCACATATATTTATCAGATATACATTCTATATACGTTCCGTGTTTGATCACGTTAATATTTTTTTTATTTTTTTATAAGTTTTTTTCAATATGCACTAGATTTTTTCTTAAAATAGCAGTATAATATTTTTTTTGAAAATATCCCCATACCATCACAGAAGGAGGTTACACTGTTATGTCAGTGAAATACGTATTTGTCACCGGAGGCGTTGTATCCGGACTTGGCAAAGGTATTACCGCAGCATCGCTTGGACGATTGTTGAAAGCCAGAGGCTACAAAGTAACAATGCAAAAATTTGATCCATACATCAACATTGATCCAGGTACTATGAATCCGGTTCAGCATGGAGAAGTCTTCGTCACAGAGGACGGCGCAGAAACAGACCTTGATCTTGGTCACTACGAGCGGTTTATCGACGAAAGCTTAACACAAAATTCCAATGTTACCACTGGTAAAGTTTATTGGAACGTACTGACCCGTGAACGGCGCGGGGATTTCGGGGGAGGCACCGTACAGGTTATCCCTCACATTACCGACGAAATAAAGAGCCGTTTCCACCACAATCCCAACTCCTCCGATACTGAGATAGCTATTATAGAAGTAGGCGGAACGGTAGGCGACATTGAAAGCCAGCCTTTCTTAGAGGCGATCCGACAATTCCAACATGACGTAGGCCACGAAAATGCGATTCTTATTCACGTGACCCTGGTTCCATATCTGAAAGTTTCCGGCGAACTGAAAACTAAACCCACCCAGGCCAGCGTAAAAGATCTGCAGGGAATGGGTATCCAGCCCGACATCATCGTATGCCGTTCCGAACTGCCCCTTGATGACGGAATCCGCAGCAAAATCGCACAATTCTGTAATGTTCCCAAGACACACGTAATACAAAATCTCGATGTGGAAGTATTATACGAACTCCCTCTTGTAATGGAAGAGGAACATTTAGCTCAGGTTGCATGCGAGAGCTTACATTTACCATGCCCGGAACCTGATTTAAAGGATTGGGCTGCAATGATCGATCACTGGAAACATCCGGAGAAGGAAGTAACCGTTGCCCTTGTAGGAAAATACATCCAGCTTCACGACGCTTATATATCCGTAGTGGAAGCATTAAAACACGGCGGAGTAGTAAGTCACGCCGAAGTTCATATCAAGTGGGTGGATTCAGAGCTTGTTACTGACGAGAACGTTTCCGAATACTTTAATGATGTAGACGGAATTCTGGTTCCGGGAGGCTTTGGAAGCCGCGGAATCGAAGGCAAGATATCCACAATCCGTTATGCAAGGGAAAACAACATTCCGTTCCTCGGTCTTTGTCTCGGCATGCAGATGGCAATCGTGGAATTTGCCCGCAATGTAGTCGGTTTTAATGATGCACATTCTGTAGAGCTTGATGAAAGCACCACTCATCCGGTCATTCATTTAATGCCTGACCAGGACGGCATCGAGGATATCGGCGGAACCCTTCGCCTTGGTTCTTATCCATGTGTTCTGGACAAGTCTTCCAAATCCTATGAAGTATATGGAGAGGAACTGATTCACGAACGCCACAGACACAGATATGAGGTTAACAATGAGTACCGTGATGCCTTAACTAAAGCAGGAATGACCTTATCCGGTATATCTCCGGACGGACGGATTGTTGAAATGATTGAAATCCCGACACACCCATGGTTTATTGCGACTCAGGCACACCCTGAGCTGAAATCCAGACCAAACAGACCTCATCCTTTGTTTAGAGAATTCATCCGCGCCGCTGTTGAGCATAATGAAATAAACTGAATTTAATAAAAATAGAGTCCGCTCTCTTTTACCAGGAGGCGGGCTCTCTTTTTATTTTATGAAAAATCAGATCATTGCCGATTTTTAATACACTCTGCTTAGAATAAAGAATATTAAGATATGGGCAGGATAAAAAATATAAAAAAAATACTTCATGCTTTTTCCTTTTCCCCCGTTGTATAATGAAATAAATGGCAAAGCCCCTATCATCATCCATTGGATCGAATATCGGTCTATCCACTAAAATTTGATGGAGCAGCAAATTCAATAAAATAATATTTACTGCTACTTAATTCAGAAAAACTAGATGATGTCTTGCCATTTGCAGGTATTGTAACTTTTTTTACACCATAGTTAACATTTCCCCACTTAGTATAACTACATAAATTTACTTTTAAGTCTTTTGAACTTTTATTAGTAATGCTATAAGATATTGATGTTACTCCTTATTCACTTCACATATGCATATGTTTACATTATCTGCACCAGCATATCAGCATTCTGAAAATAAGAAATTACTTTATATTATTATTTTCTTTTATTTTTTTCTTGCACTTTTCCTATCTTCTGATATAATAATATGCAGCGTGTGTCTATACGGAGGACAGTTGTTTTTCTATGAGATACACAAAAAGGAGGATAAACTTATGAAATTGAGAAAAGTTTTTGCACTGACTATGGCAGCATGCTTAAGTGCCGGTGTAATTGCCGGCTGCAGCTCCAGCCCCCAGACTGCACAGGGAAACGGCGAGAAAGTTATTAAAATCGGAGTATACGAACCAACCACCGGAGAGAACGGCGGCGGCGGAATGCAGGAAATTTTAGGAATCCGTTATGCCAACCAGACTCACCCAACCGTGAAGATTGGCGGGGAAGAATATCAGGTTAAATTAGTGGAAGTCGATAATAAATCGGATAAGACAGAAGGCGTTAATGCAGCTCAGAAGCTTGTCAGTGAAAAAGTATCCGCTGTGCTTGGCAGCTATGGCTCCGGAGTATCCATTGCAGCCGGACAGATCTTCGCAGATGCAAAGATTCCTGCAATCGGAGCTTCCTGTACCAATCCTCAGGTAACCCAGGGCAACGATTTCTACTTCCGTGTGTGCTTCCTTGATCCGTTCCAGGGCACTGTTATGGCAAACTATGCCAATGACAATGGGGCAAAGAAGGCAGCCATTATCACCCAGCTCGGAGATGATTATTCCTCAGGACTTGGTTCTTTCTTTAAGACTTCCTTTACCAAACTTGGCGGAACAGTGGTCAGTGAAGAACAGTTCCAGACCAACCAGACAGACTTTAAAGCAATTTTAACCAATATAAAAGCACAAGACCCTGACATCATCTTTGCACCTTCTTCCATCACAACTGCTCCGCTTATCATCAAGCAGGCACGTGAGCTTGGAATTACAGCAACTATCGCTGCTGGTGATACATGGGAGAACTCAACCATCATTGAAAATGCCGGTGACTCTGCAGAGGGCATCGTACTTTCCACTTTCTTTGATGAAGCAGAGCCTGCCAATGATGAAGCCGCTTCTTTCATCTCCGGCTTTAAGACATACTTAAAAGAACAGAAACAGGACGAAATCATTCCTGCCGTATCCGCTCTCGGCTATGACGCATACTTAAGTGCTCTTAAGGCAATTGAAACTGCTGGCTCTACAGATGGCACAGCAATCCGCGATGCCTTAAAGAACGTTTCCATTGACGGCGTTACAGGAAGCATTTCCTTTGACGAGAACGGCGATGCAAAGAAAGACATGGCATTTATCAAGACCGTTGAAGGCGGCAAATTCAAATTCTTAACAACGACTACAGTAAAATCAAAATAAACGCACATACCGCGGCAAAGCAGTCACGTACGGATGAGTGGGGATAGTTTTTTTTCCCCACTCGTTCCATTTGCAGGCTGCTATTATGAATATTCCATACTAAACAGATAGGAGGCATTTTGCCACATGAGTCTTTCAACCTTTTTACAGCAGTGCCTGACCGGTATCTCCTTAGGCGGTGCTTACGCACTGATTGCCATTGGTTACACACTGGTTTACGGCATCCTGCGGCTCATCAATTTCGCGCACGGTGACATCTTTATGATGGCAGGCTATTTTATGATCTTTGCAATGGCTGTGTTTCCATGGTTTATCGCCATTCCCATCGTTTTACTCATCACCGTCTTTTTAGGTGTTTCCATTGAGCGGGTGGCATACCGTCCCTTACGTACCGCACCAAGGATGTCTGTTATGATCTCTGCAATCGGTGTTTCCTACCTTCTGCAGAATCTGGCCACATACTTATTTACGGCCCTTCCAAAGGGTTATCCGGAGATTCCATTTTTAAAGAAGATCTTTAAAATCGGCGGTCTTTCCGCATCCTTTGTTACATTTCTTACACCTGTGCTGACTTTAATCATTGTATACGCCCTGATTGTTCTGATTAACAAGACTAAAATCGGCATGGCTATGCGTGCTGTTTCCAGAGATTACGATACTGCTTCCTTAATGGGAATCAAGATCAACCGTGTCATCACCTTTACATTTGCCATCGGCTCTCTTCTGGCTGCTGTCGGCTCTGTCCTGTATTTTACAGACCGTATGACCGTTTTTCCATTCTCCGGCTCCTTACCAGGCCTGAAATGTTTCGTAGCTGCCGTGTTCGGAGGAATCGGAAGCATTCCCGGCGCTGTGATCGGCGGATTTATCCTGGGACTTGGGGAAACTGCTCTGGTCGCTATGGGTTATTCCACCTTCAGCGACGCATTTACCTTTGTTCTGTTAATCGTCATTCTCCTGATCAAGCCAACCGGCCTGTTTGGTGAGAAGACAACCGATAAAGTGTGAGGTGTCATCTATGAAAAAGAACGTATTTTCCAAAAACAGGCTTTATACCCTGATAGCTTTATTATTCATCATCGGAATTCTGGGCTTTTTACAGGCAAACAGTGCGCAGTACAGCTATCAGATCTCTATTCTGGAGCGAAGCGCCATTTATGCAGTGGTGGCAGTTTCCATGAACTTACTGACAGGTTTTACCGGTCTGTTTTCCCTTGGTCAGGCTGGCTTTATGGCAATTGGCGCCTATACAGTTGCCATTCTCACCATTCCGGCTGAAACCAGAGCCAGCGTTTACTATGTAGACGGAATTGCGCCTTTCCTCGCTAATCTGGAGTGTCCGTACTGGCTTGCACTGATCATTGCAGGACTGATTGCAGCGGCAGTTGCCGCTTTAATCGGTATTCCGGTTCTCCGTTTAAAAAGTGATTATCTGGCAATTGCCACTCTGGGATTCTCCGAAATCATCCGGGCCGTCATCGCTGCCCCCCAGTTAAACAAGATCACCAACGGCTCCTATGGATTAAAAAGCATTCCCGGTTTCCCGAACCTTTATGCTGCATTCGGACTTTGTGCCCTCTGTATCCTTTTAATGGTTCTGCTGATCAATTCCTCTTATGGCCGGGCATTTAAGGCTCTTCGTGAGGATGAAGTGGCAGCACAGGCCATGGGGCTGAACCTGTTCCACTATAAAGAGCTGGCATTTATTATTTCTTCCTTTTTCACCGGTGTAGGCGGAGGTCTTCTGGCAATCTTCATGCGTTCCATTGAATCCAAGACTTTTTCCATCAACCTTACCTATGATATCCTGCTGATTGTTGTACTGGGCGGAATCGGAAGCATCACCGGAAGCGTCATCGGATCATTCCTGGTCACTGCAGGAAGGGAATGGCTGAGATTCTTTGATAATCCCCTTTACATCGGCGGTATTCAGATCCCTCTGTTCCGTTCCGGATTTCGTATGGTAATCTTCTCTATCCTTCTTATGGCGGTGGTGCTTTTCTACCGCAGAGGAATTATGGGAAGTAATGAATTTTCCTGGGAAGGCCTCTTTCGGCTGATAAAAAGAATTCCACAAAAATTTAAGAAGAAAAATAAAGCACAGAAGGGAGAAAACGCATAATGTCAGCTACAGCTAAAACCCGTGCAAACATACTTCATATGCAGGACGTAACCATGCAGTTCGGCGGAGTTGTTGCGGTAAACGGCTTGACTCTCGATGTGAATGAGGGAGAAATCGTCGCTTTAATCGGTCCCAACGGTGCCGGAAAAACCACTGCATTTAACTGTGTAACCGGCATTTATGAGCCCACCTTCGGAGAAGTGAAATTTCAGGATGAAACCATACTCGCCAATACACCTAAGGGCAAAATGCAGAAAATGTATCTGGGAGAAGTAACGCCCAGACCTCTTTCCATCGTGCGCAATACACCGGATATCATCACAAAAAAGGGAATTGCCCGTACGTTTCAGAATATCAGGCTCTTCGGACAGCTGACCGTCTTTGACAACGTGCTGATCGCAAAGCACATGCGTGCAAAACAGAATGTATTTTCTGCTACCCTGCGGCTGAACCATAAGGAAGAGACCAGAATGCGGGAAGAGACTACAGCTCTGCTACAAGAGCAGAACCTGCTTCATTTAAAAGATGAAATTGCCGCTTCTCTCCCCTACGGTCTTCAGAGACGGTTAGAAATAGCCAGAGCGCTTGCTACAGAACCGAAATTCTTACTTCTTGACGAACCGGCTGCAGGAATGAATCCTCAGGAAACCCAGGAGCTTACGGATTTTATTAAACAGATCCGGGATTCCTACCATCTGACCGTTTTAATGATTGAACACCATATGGATCTGGTTATGCAGATCTCCGACCGCATCTATGTTCTGGATTTCGGTAAACTGATTGCACAGGGTACACCGGAAGAGATCCAGAATAATGAACGGGTAATTGAAGCATATCTGGGGGTGAGTGACGATGCTGAAGATTGATAACTTAAGAGTAAACTACGGCGGAATTGAAGCAGTAAAAGGAATTTCCTTTGAAGTTCCGGATAAAAGCATTGTGACGTTAATCGGTGCAAACGGAGCAGGAAAAAGTACTACCCTCCGCTCCATTGCAGGCCTTACAAAGCCTTCTGCAGGAAGCAGTATTACTCTGGACGGTCAGGAGTTAATCGGAATGGATACGCCGGACATTGTTTCAAAGGGAATCGCACTGGTTCCGGAAGGCCGCCGGGTATTTCCGGATATGACAGTCATAGAAAACATCAAGATCGGTGCTTATTTAAGGAATGACAATCTGGACGAGGATATCAACTGGGTCTATGATTTATTTCCCAGGCTTAAGGAACGAAGCTGGCAGCTATCCGGAACACTCTCCGGCGGCGAGCAGCAGATGCTGGCAGTTGCCAGAGCGCTTATGAGCCATCCCAGAATCCTCATGATGGATGAGCCGTCTCTCGGGCTTGCTCCCCTGATTGTAAAGGATATCTTTTCTATTATTAAGGAAATCAATAAAAAGGGTGTGACAGTCCTGTTAATCGAGCAGAATGCCAACATGGCTCTCCATACGGCTGATGTGGGATATGTACTGGAAACCGGACGGATCACCATGTCGGGACCTGGAAAAGAGCTTCTGGCCGATGAATCGGTAAAAGCAGCTTATCTGGGAAAAACCAAAAATTAAAAAACGCAGACAGATATCAGCCTCAGGCTGCATCTGTCTGCGTTTTTAATTGATCACCCGTCGTATGGTAACCGGTCTTCTGTAATTCCAGGAGGAAATTTTTATCCCGCTTCTGCGGTTGGCTGCATGAACGATCTTTCCCTGCCCGATGTACATGGCAACATGATCGATTTCCCTGCCGCTGGAATAAAACAACAGATCACCAGGTTCCAGGTTGGAAGACGGAATCGCCTGTCCTTCCGCAGCCTGCTGTCTTGAGGTTCGGTCCAGTTTTACACCTGCCGCATGCTCCATTACGTATTGAATGAAGCCGGAACAGTCGGCGCCTGTATTAGGATTGGTTCCGCCCCAGCGGTATGGATTTCCAACGAATTTCACCGCATAGCTTACAACCCGAGTCCGCAAATCACCATTTTTCTCTGCCTCCGGAATGGTATAGGCAATGGTGGCATTCTCTGGTGCATAGGCAAACGCAGTCTGTCCCTTGTATTCAATTTTAGTCCAGCCTCCGTTACGGGAAATGTAACGATACGTTTCGCCTTCATGAATTCGTCCTATTATTTCTGAATCCGTATCAGGCTGTGTGCGGACACGAAGGGTCTCGACATCTACCCGGAGCATCAGCCTCATATCATAATAGGCGATTGCTCTGGCCTCCTGTCCAGTGACTAAGTATTTTCCGTATACATAACCGGTTACCTGCCCTGATTTTATTTTATACCAGCCATTCTCTTCGGACAAAACACTGCATCCTGCATGGCTTCTTAATTTCCCTACGATTTCCGCATCGTTCTTTGGTTCTTTCCTGATGTTCAAGGAATCCTCAACTTCTGCTACCCCCAGATTATGGAAGATGGTATTGAAGGTTCCATACCTCACTTTTTCCTGCGTAAGACCGGCCGAGCTTTCCGTTGACTCCCGTTTTTTGGATTCCTGATACTGATCCATGTAGACCTCCATGCCTGCTACAGGCGTTCCGGTCTTAACGGTAGTCTCTGTTCTTGCTGCCTGTACATCTGCTGTTCCCATCCATACGGTACAACCGCACGCGATGGCAAAGCCAAGTACTTTCCATGCTTTGTCAGTCATATGCACTTTCCTTCGCAAGTTTTTGATTGTGAAACGAGCTGTAAAACCGCCCTTTCCCTACTGCAACTGAGTGATTAATTTTTCCGGCAGGTTCTTTAAATATTCTAATCCCTGTTCCCTGTCTTTTCGTATCTGTTCTTTTAACTGCTCAAGCCCCTCGAATTTCCGCTCCGGACGGATGAAGTGCAAAAGCTGTACCTCTATAGTCTTTCCATAAATATCCTGATTTATACCAAAAATGTAAGTTTCTGCACCAACTGGTGAGACCCCCTCCACAGTCGGCTTTCTTCCGATATTAGTAATCCCCCCGTAATAGGTACCCTCAACATACACCCGGGATATATAAACGCCAAAGACCGGCAGATGTTTTTCCGGAGGCGGAAGGATATTGGCGGTTGGAAATCCCAGAACCGCTCCTCCGATATGATTGCCGTGTACCACCTCTCCATGGATGGCATAGGGTTCTCCCAGCAGTTCATTGGCTTTTTCCATGTTGCCAAGATCCAGCTGCTCTCTGATGTAAGTACTGCTGATGTCCCGGTGCTCATCCTGTTCCTTCGGGATCACAATCAGCTCATAACCATACCGGTCCTTTAACTGCTCTAAAAGCGCTGCATTTCCAGCACCTTTGTATCCGAAGGAACAGTCTGTGCCTACCACAATGGTTCTTGCATTCATCTGTCTGACCAGAATCTGTTTTACAAATTCCTCAGGTTCCATCCTGGCAGTTTCCTCTGTAAAGGGATATTCCACCAGATAATCAATTCCCGCTCTCTCCAGATTATTCTTTCTCTCCAGATTGGTGGTGATCACCTTCTGGGCAATTCCATTTACAAGCATACCGGGAGACATGTCAAAGGTAAAGACTGCTGTCTTACATCCTGTTTCCTTCCTGATTTCCAACATCCGCCCAAGCAGCTTTTTGTGTCCTCTGTGACGTCCGTCAAACTTCCCCAGTGTCACCACAGCAGGCTCTTTGATCTGAAACTCTCTGGTTCCGGTAATATATTCCATTATCTGCTACCTCCCAGAAATACCTTCTGAGGCTTTAAAAGATTCCGTTCACTGTTGGGTTCATAGATTCCGATAAACTCCATACTGCTGTCATAAACGCGTACAGGACCATCGGACATCGTATATTCACCTACTGCCTGATTTTGCATAAATCGATTGCCGTTGTGAACCAGTTTGTCAAACTCCTCTTTCATTACCAGCTGTGGATAGGAGGAAAACATCTTGTCCACTGCAAGAATGTATTCTCCCAGGTTTCCTTCGTCCCTTAATTGTTCAATCCGGGAAAGTGTAAGGCTGTCTTTTACATAAAAATCCGAAACCCGGGTTCTTAAAAGAGATTCCATACAGCCTCCGCACCTCAGTTTCTCACCAATATCATGGCAGAGTGTGCGGATATAGGTGCCTTTGGAACAACTGACAGTAATAGTGACTCTGGGAAGCTCCATCTGCTCTATGCGGATATCATAGATCTCCACAGGTCTGGCCTTCCGCTCTATCTCTTTTCCTGCTCTTGCCAGCTCATAAAGCTTCTTTCCATCCACTTTTAATGCGGAATACATGGGAGGAACCTGATCGTAATGTCCAAGAAAGCTCAAGACTGCAGCTTTTACCTCTTCCTCCCCTGCCTCTAACGGACAGGTGTTTAAAACGGTTCCTGTGGTATCCTGGGTATCTGTTACCATCCCAAGAAGCAGCACCGCCTCATAAGTCTTTGTTTTATCTGTCAACATGTCACACAGTTTGGTTGCTTTTCCCAGACAGACAGGAAGAACTCCTTCTGCCATTGGATCCAGTGTCCCTGTATGACCTATTTTTTTTTGTTTTAAAATACCTCTCATTTTCGCCACGACGTCATGAGAGGTAAAACCTTTTTCTTTATATACATTAATAATGCCGTCTGCCATTGCCTGTATCTCCTAATTAAGCTGCTTCGATATCTGATCCGACAGATTGTTGATCACATCGTGAATACTACCTGTCATGGTACAGCCAGCCGCTTTTTTATGTCCGCCCCCGCCGAAATAGACGGCAATTTTACTTACATCAAGGTCTGTGGTGGAACGCAGGCTCACCTTATATTCCCTGCATGCAGTCTCATACATGAAAATCGCACACTCCACACCTTCTGTAATTCTTAACTGGTCAATGATTCCATCCATATCGCCGCTGCCGGCTCCATAGAAATCCATGTCTTTTTTTCCGATTGCACTGAAAATACATCTGCCATCGTGAAATGTGATGCTCTCCAGCAAGGCTCTGCCTAAAATCTGATTCTGTATATTGGTTTTCCTGTAGAAGCTGTCATCGATGATGCTTGAATAGTTAATTCCCTTTTCCATCATCTTTCCTGCAATTTCCATGGTTTTTGCAGAAGTACAGTCGTATTTGAATACACCGGTATCATGGATAATTCCGGTATAGATGCATTCGGCCACTGCTTTACTGATCTTATTCTCATCAAGAAGGTCAAATAATACCTCGCAGGTAGAACTTGCCTTCCCTTTGACTATATTTTCCGTACCATATCCGGTATTGGTAATATGGTGGTCTACACACAGACTTTTTTTCGCTGTGTTTAAGTATTTGACCGCTTCGCCAAAACGAAGCGTATCACTGCTGTCTAAGCAGATACAAAGATCATAGCTCTGGTCTGTGCCAAAGTCGCTGACAATGCGGTCAATATTTTTTAAATATGCAAATTTTACAGAGGGCTTTTCTAAATAGACCACTGCATCAATCTCCGGGCAATTTTCTTCCAGATAATTATAAACTGCCAGACAGGAACCAATACAGTCCCCATCTGGTCTCACGTGGCCAATAATTGCCACATTCTTCACATCTTTGAGAAATGTTTCAAGGAAACTCATAATGGCACCTCCTTACTCTTTGATGTCTTTCGTAACCTCGTCAATGAGTCTGGACATATTCACTCCATATTCTATAGACTGGTCCAGTATAAACTTAATTTCGGGTGTATTGCGAAGATTCACTCTCCGGGCAAGCTCCCGGCGAATATATCCTTCTGCACTTTTCAGTCCTTCGATTGTTGCTTTTCCTGCTTCTTCATCGCCCAGAATACTGATATATGCCTTACAGAATTTCAAATCCGGAGTCACCTCAACCGAAACCACGGTTGTCATGGGGTGAATTCTGGGATCCTTGATCTCCTGACGGATAATCTGGCTTAATTCCTTCTGCACTTCCATATTAATTCTGGTATTTTTTATACTGTTTTTACGCATCTTATTCCTTTCGCTTTCCGCCCGCATATTCAAAAAGACCAGCCCGCTAAAACGGGCTCATCTTCTGAATGTTCCAGATGGGATTCCTAGCGGGGAACCTCCACCATGGCATATGCTTCAATCATATCATCTTCCATAATATCATTAAATTTCTCAAATACAAGGCCGCACTCGTAACCAGTTGCAACTTCTTTTACATCATCCTTAAATCTCTTTAAGGATGCCAGCGGTCCTTCGTAAATCTTTTCTCCCTGACGGGTGATACGGATGCTGCAGCCTCTCTGGAATTTACCATCCATTACGTAGGAACCGGCGATGGTACCCACACCGGATGCCTTAAAGGTCTGACGGACAACGGCGTGACCGATGATCTTCTCTTCAAAGACAGGATCCAGCATACCCTTCATGGCAGATTCCACATCTTCAATGGCCTTATAAATTACCTTGTAAAGTCTTAAATCTACTTTTTCCCTGTCTGCAATGGATTTTGCCGTAACATCAGGTCTTACATTGAAACCGATGATTATGGCATTGGAAGCAGAAGCCAGGGCAACATCGGATTCATTGATGGCACCAACTCCGCCATGAATCACCTTAACCATTACTTCCTCATTGGACAGTTTCACAAGACTCTGTTTTACTGCTTCTACAGAACCCTGAACATCTGCTTTAATAATAAGAGGAAGCTCTTTTACATTACCAGCCTTAATCTGGGTGAACAGATCATCCAGTGACAGCTTCGCTTTTGTATCTTCTAACAACCGGTTCTTTCCTTCAGAGATAAAGGTTTCCGCAAAGTTTCTTGCTTCCTTCTCATTCTCTGTACCGATCAGAACATCACCTGCACCCGGAACATCGTTTAAGCCCAGAATCTCTACCGGAGTAGATGGACCGGCCTCTTTTACTCTCCGTCCCTTATCATCCATCATGGCACGGACTTTTCCGTAGCAGGAGCCTGCAGTAACGGTATCGCCTACATGAAGAGTTCCCTTCTGCACCAGAACGGTAGCAACCGGTCCCTTGCCCTTATCAAGCTCTGCCTCAATGATGAGACCTCTTGCACGGCGGCTTGGATTGGCTTTTAATTCTTTCACTTCTGCAGTAAGAAGAATCATCTCCAGAAGCTCTTTAATTCCGTCTTTGGTATGTGCGGATACCGGAACACATACTGTACTTCCGCCCCAGTCTTCCGGAACCAGTTCGTACTCAGACAGTTCCTGCTTAACACGGTCAAGATTTGCACTTGGCTTATCAATCTTATTGATGGCAACAATAATCTCCACCTCTGCTGCCTTCGCATGGTTGATCGCCTCGATTGTCTGAGGCATTACACCGTCATCTGCCGCTACAACAAGAATGGCGATATCGGTAGACTGGGCTCCTCTCATACGCATGGCTGTAAATGCTTCATGACCAGGTGTATCAAGGAATGTGATCTTCTGACCGCTGATTTCCACTGTATAAGCACCGATGTGCTGGGTAATACCGCCTGCCTCTCTGGAGGTGACATTGGTCTGGCGGATTGCATCAAGAAGAGAAGTTTTACCGTGGTCTACATGACCCATTACGCAGACAACCGGCGGTCTGGAAGCCATATCTTCCACATTTTCTTCTTCTTCTTTAAGGAGTTCTTCAATGACATCGATCTTAATTTCTTTCTCACAGAGAACTTCATATTCCATCGCAATTTCTTCTGCCTGTTCAAAGTCGATTTCTGTGTTGAGGGTAACGATCTTGCCCTTTAAAAACAGCTTCTTTACGATGGCAGAAGGCTGAAGTTTCATCTTTTCTGCCAGCTCTTTTATGGTTAAAATCTCAGGTACGATAATGGTCTTGATTTCCTCAACTTTAGGTTCTACATGAACTGGCGGCAGAATCGAGGCTTTTCCACCCTTTGCTGCTGTTCTTCCCTTGCTGACGTCATCCTTGTCTCTCTTATCAAACCTGCCGTTTTTATAGTTATTCTTCGTAGCTCTGTTACTGGTAGGTTTTGCCTGAATCGGAGTATCAAAACTTTTAGGTGCTCCGTCTCTGCTGGTGCGTGCTCCCTGGGGTCTTCCACTGCGGTAATCACTATCTTTGTCGTTCTGAAAACCACCCTGCGGTCTTCCATAACCCTGACCCTGCGGTCTGTTTCCCTGGTAGCCGCCCTGGCCCTGCGGTCTGTTTCCCTGGTAACCGCCCTGGCCCTGCGGCCTGTTTCCCTGGTAGCCGCCCTGGCCCTGTGGTCTGTTTCCCTGGTAGCCGCCCTGGCCCTGTGGTCTGTTTCCCTGGTAACCGCCCTGGCCCTGTGGTCTGTTTCCCTGGTAACCGCCCTGGCCCTGCGGTCTGTTTCCCTGGTAACCGCCCTGACCCTGTGGCCTGTTTCCCTGGTAGCCGCCCTGACCCTGCGGCCTGTTTCCCTGGTAACCGCCCTGACCCTGCGGTCTGTTTCCCTGGTAACCGCCCTGACCCTGCGGTCTTCCGTCACGATTTCCCTGGTAACCGCCCTGACCCTGCGGTCTTCCGTCACGATTTCCCTGGTAACCGCCCTGGCCCTGCGGTCTTCCGTCACGATTTCCCTGGTAACCGCCCTGACCCTGCGGTCTGTTTCCCTGGTAGCCGCCCTGACCCTGCGGTCTTCCGTCACGGTTTCCCTGGTAACCACCCTGACCCTGTGGTCTGTTTCCCTGGTAGCCGCCCTGACCCTGCGGTCTTCCGTCACGGTTTCCCTGGTAGCCGCCCTGGCCCTGTGGTCTGTTTCCCTGGTAGCTGCCCTGCCCCTGTGGTCTGTTTCCCTGGTAGCCGCCCTGGCCCTGCGGTCTGTCTTCCCGGCTTCCAGTACTATGATCTCTTGAAGATCCGTCAGAGTTCTGCTCTCTCTGTCCCATACTCTGGGAAGGTTTCTGCTGTGGTCTTGATGATCCCTGACCCTGCGGTTTCATCTGTGCATTCTGAGGTCTGAATACAGCCGCAATTTTCTTCTTTGGTGCTTCTGTATCATCACTGTCCGTTGCTTCAGAGCGTGCAGGTGCGGTTCCTCTGCTGCCCCCTACTTCCTTTTTCACGATTGCTGCCTGTTCATCGGTGATGTTTGAAGAACTCTTTAAATTTATGTTATGTTTTTCCAATATATCCAGTATCTCCTTACTCGTGTCTTTTCCCAGTTCTTTTGCCAGATCATATACTCTCATGCTTTCCTCCATTCTGTGCACATTCTGCAGCACATACCGGTAGATGTGAAGGATCCTTTTCACACTGACTACCTGCATTTGTATTCATTAGTTTCTCGATTGCCTTTGCAAACCCATGATCCACGACAGCAAGAGATGCCCTCATCTCCTTACCCATAGCGTGACCCAGTTCTTCTTTTGCAGCAAAGAAGTAAATTGGTATCTTATAGTAAGTACACATATTGGTAAACATCTTTCTTGTATTGTCTGAGGCTTCCTCAGAAACGATCACTAACGATGCTTTTCCTGCCTTAACGGATTTCTCAGTCATGAACTCTCCGCTCGAGATCTTCCCGGCTTTTGTCGCCAGGCCGATCAGATTCAGGATTTTCTGTCTGTTATCCAAACTGCTCCATCTCCCTTTCCAACGCTTCGTAAACTTCTTTTGGAATCGGCATTTTAAAGGAACGCTCCAGCCCCTTGCTCTTTACTGCTTTTTTGAAGCATTCCATAGAGGGACATAAATAAGCTCCCCTTCCATTCTTACGCCCGGTTCCGTCAAGAACAAAACTGTCTTCTGAAGTTTTTAAAACACGTATCATCTCTTTTTTATTTTTCATCTCACCGCAGCCGATACATTGTCTTTGCGGTACCTTTTTTGTACTCACGTCTCCATCACATCCTAATCATTATTCCTGAAAGCTGCCTTCGGTCTCTTCCGGCTGATATTCGTTCTGATACTCTTCCTCGTAAGATTCGCTGCTGTTAGCGCTGTCCTGATATTCTAGTCCCAGCTCTTCAAATAATCCCAACTCTCTTGCCTGTGTTTCACTCTTGATATCAATTTTATATCCGGTAAGCCGTGCTGCAAGTCTTGCATTCTGGCCTTCCTTGCCAATTGCCAGTGACAGCTGGTAATCCGGCACAATCACCTGTGCCTCTTTGGATTCCTCGTCAGCCACAACGCAGATAACCTTTGCAGGACTAAGTGCATTCTCAATTAAGTACGCCGGGTTATCATCCCAGTTGATAATATCAATTTTCTCTCCCCTCAGCTCATTCACGATGGAATTCACTCTTGCTCCGTTCAAGCCAACGCATGCGCCTACCGGATCTACATTGGAATCGTTGGATTTAACGGCGATCTTGGTTCTGGAGCCAGCTTCTCTTGCGATTGCCTTAATCTCCACCGTACCGTCCTTGACTTCTGTAACCTCAGACTCAAACAGACGTTTCACCAGGTCCGGGTGTGTCCTGGACACGGATATTCTTGGTCCCTTTGGGGTATCCTTTACTTCCAGCACTAAAACCTTGATTCGTTCCGTTGCCTTAAATACTTCCCCTTTCACCATCTCTGTTTCATTTAAAATGGCGTCTACCTTGCCTAAGTTGATGCTGACGTTTCTACCCAGATATCTCTGCACAATTCCGGTAACAACTTCCCGTTCCTGACAGTACCAGTCATTATACAGTGATTTTCTGCCTTCCTCACGGATCTTCTGTAAAATTACGTTTTTCGCATTCTGTGTGGCAATTCTTCCGAACTTTTTCGAGTCTATAGGACAATGAATCACATCTCCAATATCGTATTTGGGATTTGTCATCTTCGCCTCTGCCAGGCTGATCTGCAACAGAGGATCTTCAACTGTCTCCACCACTTCTTTTTCTGCGGTAACGTTAAAATCACAGGTATCACGGTTGATGCTGACTTTGATATTATCCGCTTTTCCAAAGTGGTTCTTGCACGCCGTAAGGAGAGAATTCTCAATTGCTTCCAACAAAGTCTCCTTGCTGATACTGTTCTCCTTTTCCAGAATATCCAGTGCTTCTAACAGTTCCTTATTCATTTTTTTATCCTCCTAATATCTCTTACTGTTTAGAAATCAAATGCCAGCCGAATGAGTGCGATCTCCGGTCGGTTGAGCGTAAGCTCTGTTCCATCTTCCTGGGCAATGGTCACAGTGTCCTTGTCATAGGATATCAGCGTTCCAGTGAAGTCCTTTTGTTTGTTCAAAGGCTTATACAGCTTAATGTCCACATCTTTTCCAATGCTTCTATCATAATCCTTGTCTTTTTTTAAGGGTCTGCCAAGTCCCGGGGAACTGACCTCCAGAATGTAGCTGTCTGCAATAAAATCCTTTTCATCCAGCCAGTCTCCCAGCTTCCTGCTTATGATTTCACAGTCGTCAACTGTAATTCCGCCTTCTTTATCAATATAAGCCCGTAAATACCAGTTTCCTGCTTCTTTTACATATTCCACGTCCACCAGTTCAAAATCGTTCTCTTTCACAAGGGGCATTAAAAAGCTTTCCGTTTTTGCCTCATACTCTTCTCTTTTAGCCATTTTCTTCCCACCTTTCCAAACAAAATTGAAAGAGTGGACTTGCGCCCACTCTCTATCCGTCAAACATGCTTGTTATCTTGAATAGTATAACACCCTTTTCCTGGAATTGCAAGAGTTTTTTCTCATATTTTCTGATTTTTCCAACTATTATTTGAATTTCTTAAATTGTTTCTATACCATGGGAGGACAAAGTTTTTCTCACACTCCTTTTTTTTGTACATATTATAACACTATATCAGAGTTAATTCTGTCAAATAAGGAGGACCCATGAAACCAAAACTGGAAGTTTCCGGGCTCAGTTACTCCTATCATTCCCTTGAGGGTGAGACACTGGCCCTTTCCAATATATCTTTTACTGCTGAAAACGGGGAATTCCTTGCTGTAGTCGGCCCCTCTGGCTGTGGGAAATCAACCCTGTTATCACTTTTATGCGGACTGCTGATTCCCGATGAGGGAAGAATCTTAATTGATGGCGTTCCTAAGGACGAATCGGAGGTTAATATCGGATACATGCTGCAGCGTGACCATCTATTTGAATGGCGCACAATTATGGGCAACGCAGAGCTTGGACTGGAAATTCAGAATAAAAGAAACAGCAGCTCCAGAGAAAAGCTGCATCACATGCTTCATACTTACGGTCTTGGCAGTTTTGAAAATGCAAGGCCGTCTGAACTGTCCGGCGGTATGCGCCAGCGTGCTGCCCTGGTCCGCACCCTGGCACTGGAACCGGACCTTCTTTTATTAGATGAACCGTTTTCCGCATTGGACTATCAGACCAGGCTGTCTGTCTGTGACGATATCAGCACTATTATAAAAAGCACTCATAAAACTGCTATTTTAATTACCCATGACCTGTCAGAGGCGATCAGTGTTGCCGACCGGGTGATAGTCCTGACGAAAAGGCCTGGCAGAATAAAGGCAGTTGTTCCCACCTCATTCGGCAGCGAGAACATACGGCCTCTGGACCGCAGAAATATGCCGGAGTTTTCCATATTTTTTAATCAGGTATGGAAGGAGCTGCAGAATCATGATTGAGACACATCCTACCCTGGCCCAGCAGGCATTTATTGAAAAAGAAAAAATACACCGCAGGAACGTCAGAGTCTGGCGCTTTATGCTGCTGGTCCTTCTGCTCTCCGTGTGGGAATTATGTGCCAGACTGGGCATTATCAATGACTTTATATTCAGTTCCCCATCAAGAATTACCATCTGCTTTCTTGAGATGGTAAAGGACAAAAGCATCTTTATGCACATAGGAGTAACCGTCATGGAAACACTGGTCAGCTTTGTACTGGTAGTCCTATGCGGTTTTCTGATTGCCGTTCTCCTTTGGTCCAGCCGGAGCATATCAGAGGTTTTGGAACCGTATCTGGTGATGTTAAACAGCCTTCCCAAATCTGCTCTTGCCCCTATCTTAATAGTATGGCTGGGGAATAATGTTAAGACAATTATTGTAGCTTCCATCTCTGTCGCTGTGTTTGGCTGCATTATGACACTCCATACGGGGTTTTCACAGACTGACCCGGATAAGATCAAGCTGATTTATTCACTGGGCGGAACAAAAAAAGATGTGCTGCTAAAAGTACTTCTCCCGGGGTCCGTCCCCCTTATTATCAGTAATATGAAAGTGAATATCGGACTTTGTCTGGTAGGTGTGATTATCGGAGAATTCCTGGCGGCGAATAAAGGACTGGGATATTTGATTATTTACGGCAGCCAGGTGTTTAAAATGGATCTGGTTGTGATGAGCATTGTGATCCTTTGTATTGTTTCGGCGATTTTGTATCAGGGGATTTCGATGCTGGAGAAAAAGATTCGTTTCTAAATTATAAAATTATGAAAAAGGAGTTTTTACCAATTGGCGGTTTCTATTTGGTAAAAACTCCTTAAATTATTGCCTAAGGCTGTTTCTAATTCCCGGCAGCCTTTGCATAGTTTATATTTACGGGGTATAAATGACTTTTTTTATCCTTATACCTCATTTAACAATTTTCCCACCTTCTCTATCCCTCTTGAGGGCATTGCAGCTGATAAGTCCTAATTTATGCCCCGCCATTATTGAGTTTGCGGGACATAGATGTAATCTTTTTCCTACGTATGCCCCTTTTCTTCAAATTTATGATCCCCTCTTTACCATTTGGGGGCATAGCAGCCGATACAACTTTGCCTATGCCCCAAATAAGGTTACCCAAAACCAAAACTCCCCTGAACATCTCTGCCTCCCCTACATATGCCTGATTAAAGGAGCGCCTACAGTACATTAACGCTCCTTCTATCCAGCCAGCTATTTTGCTGTACTTCTGCTTATATCAGACCTATTATGACTAATAGCTATTACCTCTTTATCACACTTCCATCCGGATAACGGGCGAATCTTCCCGTTTCCCTTTCATGAACCGGCTCATCATCAGGCCATGGCCAGCCTCCAAACTGCGTATTCTGATAATCCTTATATGCATTTTGTATTTCTTGTTCGGTATTCATAACAAATGGTCCATATTGTGCGACCGGCTCATTGATTGGTTCCCCCTCTAAAAGTAACACGAAACTGGTTTTCTCACCATTTACCACTGTAATTGAATCTTCTCCTGAAAGCCTGATCCGGGAGGAAGGTGTAATATTTTGACCATCTATGGTAATGAAACCTGATCCCTGATAGAAATATAAGTTGCGGTTTAATGTCTTAGATCCTGCAGCAATATGAAATTCTGCCCCAGGCTCCAGCTCCACAAGCTGGATTCCCACATGATTTTCTTCCCTTGCTGCCCACGAATTTTTCGTTGGCTCCAGACTTTTTTTGTCTTCATATTTTCCGGCAATTAATCGTATGGTTGCGGTCTTTCCTTCTTCATTTGTATGCTTTATCACTGGAATATCTTCTGCCCAGAGCATATTATAATCGGGTTCTGCGAACTTACTCGCTGCCGGTAAATTCAGCCAGATCTGAAATAATTCAAGAGGGTTATCCTTATTCTGATGCACCAGCGGAAACATCTCTACATGCTGGCAGCCCGCTCCGGTAGTCAGCCACTGGACGTCTCCATTTCCATAACGCCCCTCCGCTCCCTTGGAATCAAAATGGTCAACAAGCCCTTCCAGCACGACCGTAACAGTCTCAAAACCACGGTGGGGGTGAACTGGAAATCCAGGAACCTTTTCTCCATGATACATACTAAAACCGTCTTTTCCGGAAAAATCATTCCCTATTCTTCTTCCTGCTAAAGAAACTGCAGGTCCCTGTACCTCATTCCCTGCCGGGAATTGGTCCTTATGATGCATGGTTGCCAGAAATGGACTGTCCATTCCCCATTGAAATCCTATTTTTTCTATTGTTTTTATCTTTTTGCTCATATCATTCACTCCTTGTCTTAATATTTTTCAACAGATGCACTAATAGTTCTTTTTCCTCTTCATTCAGTCCGGTAAAGCTCTCTGCCAGATCTTCCACATGCCTGGGGAAAATCTCTTCAATTTTATTTCTCCCTTTTTGTGTGATTGCAATAATACAGGACCTTTTATCATTGGGATTTGGATGTCTTTCTATCATGGCATCTTTTTCTAAGTTATTAATTACCACCGTCATGTTTCCGGAGGTAGAAAGTATACTCTCAATAATCTCGTTAATTGTTAAATCGCCTTTGTGGTACAATGCCTCCAGCACAGCGAATTGAGCTGAGGTGAGACCACCCTGGCTAAAGATGGCACCCGCTCTTCTGTGGAGTGCCTGGGTTGTTCTGCTAAGTCCGATAAATGCTTTTAGGTTGATGTCATTTTCTTTTCCATAAGATATTGTGTTCTTTTTCATAGTTTGAATATATCACTAATTAGTGATATTGTCAATCGTGATTTTAATATTGCGTTCAGTATGACTAAATGGAATATATGTAATTAATGTTATGTTGGAGTTATGGATTGATATAATTGAGTATCGCTAAGATTTTAAAGATTTTCTGATCAGATTTTTAATCCAGGAAACGGATATAGGTACTGTAAGGCTTATAATACACTTCAAGCCCTTGAATCAACAGTCTTTTGCATCGGCCTTTGAAAAAGGGCTTAAACTCAATATAGCTATCTGTACATTATCATTTCTTGCATCTGATGTCAGGCATACTTTATGATTTATTAAATTCCCCATTAATTATCCTAAATTGCGTCGATTTCCTCCCATGCTTCTTCAATTGTATACAAGAACCCCCTTTCAATACTTTCAACTCCTTTTTCCAGTTCTGACCTAATAGCCTGTATTGCTTCAGCTTCTGAGCTTAAATAATATTATTAGAATAGCCCACCATTATACTTTAATTGAGTAAAAATCATAATAATCAAACCACTAATGAAGCAGACTCCAAAGAATATCCATCCATAAAACGTATTTGTTATAAAATCAACTGTACCTGTCAATATCATTCCGCATCCCATTATAATACATGCTTTACCCATTTTTTCTGTGTATGGTTTCTTGTCCTTTTCAACCACTTTAGTATAGTGATAATCATGGATTAGTGTTATCTGCTCTTTTTTCCAGATACGCCACCCCACAAAACTAAAAAATAACCCTATCAGTACCAGAAATATCAATTCAAACATAAATACCCTCCATAGTTAGTTGGACAAAAAAACAATTACAGAATTCCAGAAATCCTCATTAATTTTCGATAATATTGTTTTATTGTTTGTATCTTTTACTTCTTCTCCAAATATAAATGGGGGACGAAAATAGTGTCCTGCATTCTCATATATTTCACAGAAAATTTTTTCGCCCTTATGATGCGCTTCCATAGTATCTTTTATTATCTTAACAGAAGCCACACTGTTCCAAACAAAATCTTTCTTACCTGCGACTAATAAAATATGAGCTTCTGTTTTCTCTATTTTAATACGTGCCTTTTCTTTAAATCGGTCAGGTATCAGATTTCTTGATAATTCATAAGAAAGATAATAACCCTGAGGTAAATTAAAAATTTGGATTATGGTGTTTTTAATAGATTCAATGAACGCCAGAATGGGAAAAACAACTAAACGGGGTATCGGCATTTTCTCCAATGACCACGCTGAGGATATCGTATATATTCCCTGCCAAACATATGCTGAAGGAGAAACAGCTATCACTTTTTTTACCTTTTCATTCAGAGTTGAGGTCAATAACGCCAATTCAGCTCCTCTTGAAAATCCCATTATCGATACATCAGCCGTTTCTGACATATTACATAACCAATCAATTCCAGCATTTATGTATTCAACTGGAATCAGTCTTAAAAAAGCCGGAAGTTCTTTTCTTGGATCAGGATCACCAGCCGGACTGAAATACTGAAGACTAAGTACATTAAAACCTTTATTAGCCAGACATGCAGCAATCGGAAGCATAGGATTTGCAACTCCTTCTGAACCGCCCAGCAAAAGAATTGAATGCGTGGTTTTTTTATCTGAATGATAAAAGTAGTGTCCTGTAATAGGCGTAGTAATGCGTTTGCATTGAACCTCTTTATCAGTAAAATAACGTTTAAATGATTTTACCATCTTTTCTCCACAACAAGTTACCGTTAAACAACATACTAGATATTCTCTTGTAAAATCCCGCTCATACCGAATATTTTTAACTGGTCGCATTTCTTTACAAGATGCAAATAACCCCATGGAGTCTATTCCTTTATAATCACCTTCAACAGGAGCCGTTTCTGCTAAATTCACAATACCATTTTTATCTGTCTTGTATAATCCATATGATTTGCAAATGGCATCACACCACGAATATTGTAATTCAAATTCAATGTTGCATTCCGTATCTGGCTCCAAGTCAGAAATAATAAAATCAAGTCGTTCATCAACAAATTCCGTACTTCCTAAGATAGTTATATTCATCTGGATATTTTATCAAGCCACTTACTTGATATACCTCCTGTTTATATAGAATGAATCTATTTTCAGTTTATATTTTAATGAAAAAGAAGTCAACAAAATGCACCATACCTTATTTCGCAAAGTTCGACACAATATCTTATATATTGCTTCTTGCAACAATGCTTGACTTTCCAATACCTCAAGTGTATATTTTAATTTTATACGGTAATAACGAAACCTTCTACCGCAAATCTACTAATCAGGTGAACCAAACATGAAATCTAACTTTTTAAAGCAAAGCGCCGAGCAGAGACGGGATCTCATTCTAAACGGCTCCGTATTTACGACCATATTATTTCTATCTGTACCCACCCTTATGATGGGACTCATTCAATCCGCCATACCGGTTATCGATGGTTTGTTTTTAAACAACCTGGTAGGAACCAGGGCGGCCAGCGCCGTTACATACTGTACTCCCATTGTAAACATGATATCTGCCCTGGCTCAGGGCCTAAGTGTTGCCGGTATGGCAATTATCGGTCAGTCCAATGGGAACGGGAATTTCAATAACAGCCGAAAGATATCCACTCAAATCATTGTTTTTACTTTTTTACTGGGCTTTGCTCTTGCTCCTTTGCTGATTGCCCTTGCCTTTCCAATATCTGCTCATGTAAATAAGGAAATTTCACACAATGTTTTTCTTTATCTTGCCTTAAGCGCCTGTGTGACACCGTTTTCATTTATGGAATCTATTTATAATTCCATTAAAAATGCCAATGGCAAGCCGGAGGATACCTTTGTCCGGATGGTGATCATGCTGATTCTTAAAATTATTTTCAGTGCCCTCTTTATTGCGGTATTCCATTGGGGTCTTGTTGGCTCTGTCATGGCTTCTCTGGCATCTAACTTTTTAATTACCGGCTGGATGTATTATGAGTTATTTATCAAAAAAACAGGAGAACGCTTTGTGCTGGCCGGCTTCCGGTTTGACTGGACTATTATTAACACCTTACTGCGCATTGGCTTTCCTGCTATGCTTTCCAGTCTGATGCTCAACCTGGGTTTCTTCCTGATCAACAATGAGGTGGCGAAATATGGGGCTGTTATTTTAAATGGACAGGGTATTGCTAATAACATTACATCCATATGCTTTATACTCCCCTCCTCTTTCGGTTCCGCAGTCACCACCATGGTCAGCATGAATATAGGCGCAAAGCAGCCGGAGAAGGCTAAAAAAGCATGTCTGGTTGGTTGTGTCATAAGTGCTGTCACCGCAGCATTCTTAATCGCCCTGGTCGTGCCACTGTCATCAAAGCTTACAGTGCTGTTTACCAGGGATGCCTCTGTTCTTTCTGTAGCAAACAAGGCACTTCACATTTACACCTATTCCGTAATTGGTTTCGGCATCTGCATGGTTCAGCAGGGAGCTTTTATTGGTCTGGGGAAGACCCGGATCACTCTCGCCATAAGCCTGCTGCGGGTATGGCTTCTGCGATACATATTTATCCTGGCGACAGAACATGTGCTGAGCTTTTATTCCGTGTTCTGGGGAAACCTGTTTTCCAATTACATGGCTGCCCTCATTACTACCATCCTGATTTTAAGAGTGAAATGGGTTTCTGACATAAACTACTGACCATTGTTAAAAGGAGCGTTTGCAGCACAAGAAATATGCAGCAAGCGCTCCTTTTATTATTCCGTTACTAATGGTTTAGCATAAATAAAAATTCATCTGAAATGCAACCATATAACAAAACAATTATACTCATTATAATAACTGTAACCCGATAAGTAAAAATTTCAAACCTTTTTTTCCACTCAGACCAGTCTTTATCTTTCTCCCTGTCTTTTCTTAAGATAGAGACCGCACCAATTATAAGTCCTATACTTCCCACAGCAAACAAAACTGCTTTTATGCATTCCAGAGCGTTTAACAAATTTCCGCCTGATAAAATAAGGCCAAAAATACCGCTGATAACTACTAAGACCATGCTTGCCAGGCTGCTGTACTTCAAGCATTTCCAAAAATCCTCTCCAATCCTCTTTAACCGTTTCATCATAAGGAACCTATTTCGTATACAAGTGGCAGGCCACGAAATGTCCCTGTTCCACTTCTATTAATTCTGGTTCTTCGCATCTGCACCGATCGGTTACTTTCCGGCATCTGCCCTGGAATTTACAGCCTGGCGGCGTATTAATGGGACTGGGAACATCCCCTTCCAGCATGATTCTCTGCCTGGTATCTTCTATTTTTGGATCAGCAATGGGAATGGCTGACATTAATGCTTCCGTATAAGGATGGAGTGGATTATGATAAAGGACTTCTGACTCCGCAAGTTCAACGACGGACCCTAAATACATAACTGCAATCCGGTCAGATATATGTTTCACCATTGCCAGATCATGGGCAATAAATAAATACGTCAGCTTCATTTCCTTTTGAAATTGAATCAGCATATTGGCAATCTGGGCCTGAATGGATACATCCAATGCGGATATCGGCTCATCGCACATAATAAATTTCGGTTCCACAGCCAGAGCTCTTGCAATTCCGATTCTCTGCCTCTGTCCGCCCGAAAATTCATGGATAAAACGGTTCGCATGCTCTTTATTTAAACCCACCAGTTCCAAAAGATGAGAAATCTTTTCATCTTTTTCCTGCTTTGTTTTCGCCAGACCATGAATTTCTATCCCCTCACCGATAATCTCTGCAACGGTCATTCGGGGGTCCAGAGAAGCATATGGATCCTGGAAAATAACCTGGACTTCTTTATTAAAAGCCTTTTTTTCTTTTCCTTTCAGTTTATGGACATTCTGTCCTTTGTAGTATACTTCCCCTTCCGATGCACGATACATACCCACGACCGTACGTCCGCAGGTTGTTTTTCCACAGCCGGATTCCCCCACAAGACCTAATGTTTCCCCTTCCTTTATGGAAAAAGAAACGTCGTCTACCGCTTTTAAAACGTCATGTTTCCCGACATTAAAGTATTTCTTTAAGTGCTTTACCTCTAAAATATCCTGACTACTCATTTTATTCACCCTCAGTTATTATCGCTCTGTCATCATGGAACATTTTTTTAATGGCTGCCGGTACTTCCTCATGATGCAGCCAGCAGCTTGTATAATGACCGGCTTCAAAATCAGTTGTATCAGGCATCTCTTCCAGGCAGACATTCATGCAGTAATTGCAGCGTTTGGCAAATGGACAGCCTTTCGGTGGGGAAATAAGATCTGGCGGCGTCCCTTTGATGGTTTGCAGAAGCTGCTTGTTTTTCCATTCTAATTTGGGCACGCTTCCTAAAAGCGCTAACGTATAGGGGTGCTGTGGATGATAGAAAATTTCTTCTCTCGTTCCGCTTTCTACCACCTGGCCTGCATACATTACTGCAACTTTATTTGCGGAACCTGCTACAACACCAAAATCATGAGTAATTAAGATAACAGCCGTGTTCAGTTTCTCTTTCAGACTTTTAATCAGCTCCATAATCTGTGCCTGAATCGTTACATCAAGAGCTGTCGTCGGCTCATCTGCAATCAGAATCTTCGGATTGCAGGCAATGGCGATGGCAATCATTGCCCTTTGTCTCATACCGCCTGAAAATTCAAACGGGTATTGATCAATCCTCTTTTCCGGGTTAGGAATCCCCACTGCCTCTAATAACTGAATGGCTTCCTGTCTGGCCTCTTTTTTGCTGATCTGCCTGTGCTGAACGATATTTTCAATAATCTGTTTCCCGATTTTCATGGTGGGATTTAAGGAAACCATAGCATCCTGGAAGATCATAGAGCATTCCCCGCCGCGAAAGGCTCTCTGCTCTTTTTTACTCATTTCCAAAACGTTCTTTCCTTCATAGAGAATCTTACTTTCCTTCTTGATTTCACCCTGGGGTGCTTTCACAAGAGACATGATTGCTCTGGAGGTGACACTTTTACCGCAGCCTGATT
Source organism: Clostridium boliviensis (assembly GCF_033342255.1). Lineage (NCBI taxonomy): Bacteria > Bacillati > Bacillota > Clostridia > Eubacteriales > Clostridiaceae > Clostridium > Clostridium boliviensis. The sequence continues at coordinate 156,295 of NZ_JAWONS010000109.1, read as the reverse complement.
CACCGATAATCGCCAATACTTCTCCTGCTTTTACGTCAAAAGAAACGCCTCTTACCGCCTGCACTTCTCCTGCATATGTATGAAAAGAAACTTTTAAATTTTGAACTTTTAACAAAGGTTCCTGACTCATCACAATCTCCTCCTAGTCTCTAAGCTGTGGATCAAGGGCATCCCTTAAACCATCACCTAAAATATTAAACGACAATACGAGTAAACATAAAAGTAAGCTAGGATATAATAAATGAGACGGATAAAATGCCATAGCCTCCTGACCTGCTGACAGCAGTGTTCCCAAACTAAACGCAGGGGGCTGGAGACCGATTCCTAAAAAAGAAAGTACGGTTTCGTCAAAAATAATATACGGAATGGATGTAGCAAGATCCAGAATCAATAAGCTTAACGTATTGGGAATTAAATGTCTCACAATGACTCTTCCCGATGAGGCTCCTAACGCAGCAGAAGCCATAATATACTCGCTTTCCCTGAGTTTTAAAATCTGGCCTCTGACCATACGGGCTGTACTCGTCCAGTTCGTGATACATAATGCAAATAATAAGGGGAGATAACCATTACCTAATACCACTAAAATAATTAAAGTAACGATCAGATACGGGATACTGTTTAATACCTCTACAATCCGCATCATGACATCATCTACCAATCCGCCCAGATATGCCATAACCGCACCGTAAATACAACCGATCAGCACTTTTAAGCTTGCTGCCACAACAGCAACGAGAATGGAAAATCTTAAGCCTTTCCACAAACGGGAGAAAAGGTCTCTTCCTAAATAATCAGTTCCCAGCCAGTAAGTCCTGCCTGGAGGTAAGTTTTTAATTTCCGGGGTTAAGGTTGTATAATTCTGTCCGCTTATTGCAGGACCAATGATGGACATAATAAAAAGAATGATAAGTACAGCCATTGATAACAGGGCTAATTTATTTTTCTTTAATCTTCTCCATGCATCCTGCCAGTAACTGATATTGGGTCTGACAACCTCATCAGCATTAAATTTAGACTGGTCAGCAAGTTCAAACCGTTTGTCTTCCAATGAATTCATCCTATTTCTCCTTTCCGTTATTTCCTGGCACCGATTTTGATACGCGGATCAACGATCCCGTATAAAATATCGGTGATCAACATCGTTATAACCGTAATTATGGCATAAAATGTTGTTCCTGCCAGAACAATCGGAATATCTCTTGTCTGAACTGCTTCTATATAATACCGTCCCATTCCGGGAATGGAGAATACACGTTCTATGAACAGAGAACCCGTCAGAATACTTGCCACAGTTGTAGGCAGTACCGTAATAATAGGAATAAATGAATTACGCACTACATGGTTTTTCACAATCTGCATCTCAGAAAGCCCTTTTGCTCTTGCTGTAAGAGTATATTCCTGGTTAATACTTTCCAGCATACTGGTTTTGGTCAGTCTGGAATAATAGGCAATAAAGCTGCATGAACCAGCAATGGTTGGAAGGATTGTATACTTCCAGCCCCCAAACCACAACTCCTTTCCTTTCGGCCAGCCAATGATGGGCAGTTTAAACAGATCTCCATTTGCACAATATTTCTGAAGCAGAAGTGATATTACCAGCGAGGGCATGGATACTAAAATCATGGCCCCCACTAATATCAGCTTATCTGAGAAACTTCCACGTTTCATTGCTGCTATAATACCCAATAAAATACCGGCAGTCACACCTAACAAAATCTGCTGAATACTAAGCCTGACCGTCACCGGAAGCTTCGCCTTTAGATTTTTGGTAAATGTTTCGCCTGGTCTGATGATCGATTCTCCAAAGTCACCCTTTACGATCAGCCCCTTCATGGTAATCACATAACGCTGGACGACCGGTTTATCATATCCGTATTTTTCAATAATCTTTGTCTGCACCGTTTTTGGTAATTTGGCAATTTTTGAGGTCAGTGCATTTCCAGGGATTGCTGCCAGCAAAAAGAAGGTAGCTGTCACAATCAAAAACAAGGTAATCAGCATTTCCAATACTCTCCGGACGATGTATCTTGCCATTTTCATTCTCCTAATCTATAAAGGATACCAAAAGCACACCGACTTTTGCCGATGCGCTATGGGTATCACCTTAAGTCTGTTTATTCTTCCACAATATAAGCATATTTGAATTCATATTTTCCGCCAAAAACAGGATATTGGAAATTATGAAAGCGGTTATTAATATAACTATGTTTATCCCGGTAAAGCAGAGGTTTGATTGCAGCATCGTCCCTGATTAAGATACTCTCTGCTTCTCCATACAGTTTCATACGTTTGTCATTGTCCTGTTCTGTTGCCAGCTGATCCAGGATCTGATCATATTTTTCACTGGAATACTTACCGTAGTTACTTCCACCGCCGGTTCTAAAGATATCAATAAATGTCATTGGATCATTATAATCTGCTCCCCAACCCAGCATACAAAGGTCGAATTCACCTGCAAGCTGAGCTGCATTTGCAAGCCCAAAATCTCCGACGATATTGAGTTTTACTTTAACCCCTAAATTATCCTGTATCCGCTGTACTACATATTGTTCAATGTCTTTTTCAATTGTTGTCTCACCATAGCCTAAGAATTGAAGCGTGATGGTGCTTAAATCATCGGTATCTTTTCCCAGTTCCTTTAATCCTTCATGGAATAACGCCTTTAATTTCTCAGGATTATTCGCATACTCGCTATATTCCTCTTTAATCGGTTCTGCTACTTCCGAACGATATTCTTTGTCCCCTACTTTTATATTAGGTGTGACAAGTCCGTAAGCTGCCGTATATCTGCTATTGTAGACAGAATCAATAAATGTCTGGCTGTCAAAGGTGTAAGCAACTGCTTTTCTTATCTTTGCATTCTGCATTAAACCACTGGGACATGATTCCTGTGTGTTAAATGCAAAATACTGAGTAGAGACATCTTTATCTATATAAAGCTGGCATTTACCTTCACTTGCTGCCTCATCCCATTTTTTTAAATAATCGCCGGAAGCTGGTACAAAATCTAACTGACCAGCTTCAAACAACTGGAACTGGGTAGCGGTTTCATCGATCTGCTGTAAATCGATTTCATCCAGGTAAACATGTTCTGCATCCCAATACTCCGGATTTTTTACTAAAACAGTACTCTGGCTTGCTGTATATTCCTGTACCATATAAGGTCCGCAGGATAAAACCTGCATTGCATCCGTGCCATATGTATCGCCGTATTTTTCAATGTTATCCACACGGATCGGATCAAACATTGTATAGGCTAATTTATCAATAAAATAAGGTTCTGGTGCTTCAAGGGTAAATTTCAGGGTATAATCATCAACCGCTTCTACGCCTACTTCATCAAAGCCGCATTTCCCATTGTAATAGTTCTCTGCATTCTTAATCGGGAATGCAAAAAATGCATAAGGACATGCTAAATCAACATTCAGCACTCTTTCTACTGCGTCTTTATACTGGCTGGCAACTACTTCTACCCCATCCGACCATTTATTCTTTCTTAAATGAAACGTATAGGTCAGACCGTCATCGGAAATTTCATATTTTTCGCATCCTGTATTCTCCAGAACACCTTTATTTTCTCTGAATAAGCCTTCGCAGGTTGCTAAGAAGAACGAACCTGACTCAGAATCTCCAGCCTGCGCGGTGTCAAACGTAACAACATGAAATTGCATGCCATGTGCAACCTGTTCTGCTGCAAGTGTCTCTCCGTTTGGTCCTTTTTTTCCATTTTCTGCTGTTTTCTGCGTATCTGCATTATCCCCGCCTGCAGACGTTCCAGCAGAACCGCCGCAACCGGCTAAACTGGAGGCGACCAGTCCTGCTGCCATTAACACACTAAAAAATCTTCTTAATTTCATCTTTATCCATCCCTTTCACTTCATTTTTATAGTTTCAGCGACCCGCTTCACGAGCCGCGTACTATACGGCTAAGCTTTTGTCATATACAGTGATTCCAGTTTCTCAACAATTTTCTTCACACAACCATCTTCAAACGGGCTGTCTAACCCAACTTCTTTCAGCATATTTGTAAAGAAATCACTGGCTGATAAATTACAAAGCTTTAAATAACTGTCCCAGGCCTCCTGGTAGTTTTCATCCATTCTGATTTTAAACTGGAATGCGCAGATCTGTGCAATACAGTAATCTATATAATAGAAGGGATCATCAAAAATGTGAGGCTGTTTTTGCCAGAATCCCCCTTTTTCAAAGTATGGAAATCCCTCATAATCCATATGGGGCCGGTATTGGGATTCTAACTGCTTCCATGCCTCATGCCTCTGGGCAGGAGTCATCTGAGGATTTTCATAAACAATGTGCTGGAATTCATCTACCATACAGCCATAGGGAATAAAGATAGCACAATCCTCCAGATGCATAAAACCGTAGTCATCGGTTCTTTTTCCAAAAAACTGATTCATCCAGGGTTCTGTGAAAAATTCCATTGACATGGAATGAATTTCTGCTGTTTCCATGGTGATATCCGCATGTTCTTTAATCGGATCCTTTCCTGAAAGATAACCCTGGAACGCATGACCGCATTCATGGGTAATTACATTAATATCTCCACTGGTTCCGTTAAAGTTTGCAAAAATAAAAGGAGCGTTGTAATCTGGCAGATATGTCATGTACCCGCCGGCTCGTTTTCTCTTTCTGCCCAATACATCAAACAATTCATTTTCGGTCATAAAATCAAAGAATTCTTTGGTTTCTTTGGATAGTTCCCCATACATCTTCTGAGCACTGACCATGATTTCTTGTGGAGTTCCAATTGGCTCCGGATTTCCATTTGCAAAGTAAACACCTTCATCGATACAGGATAATTTCTCCAGACCTAACCGGTTTTTTCTTCTCTCATGAAGCCTCCCGGCGAATGGTACAAAATACTCCTTTACCTGTTTTCTGAAATTTTCCACCATATCCTTGCCATAACAATTTCTCTTTACACGGTCATAACCTATTTCCACAAAAGTATCATAACCTAATTCATTGGCCTGTTTTGTTCGGTTTTTCACTAATTCATCGTAGATGGAATCCAGTTTTTCTCCGTTGGCTTCAAAAAAGGCGCAGTATTTTGTATATGCTTTCTGCCGTACTTCCCTGTCCTTATGGGTCAGATATTTTCTTAATAATGAGAGGTTCAGCGTCTCCCCCTCCCACTCAATTTCTGCACTGGCGATCAGCTTATCGTATGCCGTAGTCAGTGTATTCTCTTCCTGTTTCAGCGGTATCAGCTTTTTATCAAATGATCTGATATTAAGCTGAATGTTCTTAAATGCAACAGTACCGATCTTCTCCTCTAAATAGGCTCTATAGGGAGAATCATACATCTGCCGTGCATATATTACATTCATATCAATCAGCTCAGGCTCTATTTCATCATAATAACTCTGTTCTTTTTCATAAAATGGGTCTGTCGTATCAATATCATGTCTGATTTTTGCCATGGTAACCATGGTTTCAATTTCATCCTTGAATTTATAGTATTTTTTATGAACCTGAAACTGGGCTTCTCCACTTTCAGCATTGGCAAATTCATTCATAATCTCCTGGAAACGGACCCTTTTTTCTTCCAGATCCACTCTTTGATATGGCATCTCTTTAAACTTCATTTTAATCCTCCAATAATTTTCTTTTCGTCACTTCTAATAAATAATTGACGGCCTCTTTGTTCATTTGGTAATAAACCTTATTGTCTGATTTTTCTATATTAATAAGACCCAGCTTCATAAGTGTATTCATATGATGGGATATCGTGGCAGTCGTAAGCTTCAGTTCTGCAGCAATTTCCTGTCCATACGCTTTGTTGTTGCGGATAAAACGCAAAATTTCAAATTTACTGGGATCTGATAAAAGCTTGAGTCCATTGCTCAATTCCTGATTTGACAATCGCCGTTTTGAAACTTTAAAATTACAGTCAAACAAGATTCCAACATCCAACAGATGATAATCTCCCGCATTTTCATCATTTCCGTAAAAGATAACCCGGTTACAGGCCATAATCCGTGTCCGTATAAAAGTCGGTCTGCTTGGATAACTATCCTCTTTGATGTTATAAAAACTATTCATTAACTTATGAAAGTTATGCTGTTCAAAATAATCTACCCAGTACGCAGTCGCTTCTCCCTTTAATTCCACTAATGTCTCTTCATGTTTTTCTAATGCTGCAACCGTCTGGTCCAGGATCTTATACAGATTATCAAGATGCTTTCCGGAATGTTCTATTAATTCCAACAATTTCCACTTTTGTCCAGGATCACACTCCAGGTTATTAATCCGGTCCGTAAAACAAGCCTTCTGATTATTTTCAAAGACGGAGGTCTTTAAATCTAAATCATCAAAGGATAGTTCCAGGGTATCATCATTTTTAATAGAATCCATCGATTCTACAATATAGCTTTTTATTTCATCTTTACTGCCGGAAAATGTGGAATGCCGCTTCCACTGATATAATATCTTTGCAATGCACAGGTTATCTGATAAGAATGGGGAAAAATAATACATGATTTGAGGATCGTTTAAATCGGTATGTTTTTCAATATCATCCTGTATAATGGATAATTTATCCAGTTGATAACAAATTTTTTTATGCTTCGACTCATCAGTTCGTTTGAGAATATCCATTTTTAAATTTTGATACGAATTTTTATTGATAATACGAAAAAGTAATTCTATGCTTTCTATATAATAATCAATCTCTTTTATTACTGTACATTCTATGCTCATTTTATAACCCCATCACTTTAAATGAATAATATGTCAACACGATGCATTTATAAAGTCTAATTTTTTTTATTATATCATCAATTAGAAGCTTGTCAATGAATATGTTAGATAAACATCAAATATGAAACAATGAACTTATAATGTTAATGTGTTACGCTTATTTATCCTATAATCCGATTAAAAAGTGAAGGTGATCTGGAAATACCTGTTATTTTGTGGTATAAAATAAAAGATAACAGCAGATTAAACAGCGAGAGGATGTGAAATATGAAGGATATTATATACAATGTGGTCCCAATTATTACTAAACGATTATATATCAATGAAATTACAGTAGATGATTTAATACAAATTAGAACAGAAACAAAATATGAAGATATGTATAAAATGACATGCAGGCCAATCATGAATAGAGAAGGACCTGAGTTGGTTGAATTTTATAAGAATATTATTAAAAAAGAGAATGGATTTATTTTTTCCATCAACAAAAAGGAAGGGGGATTAGTTGGTAAGATATCTTTCAATGATTATAATCCAAGAAACAGAAGTCTGGAATTAGGATATTATGAAATTCCTCGATTTAGGAAAAATGGATATATGGATGAAGCTCTGACCAATCTTCTGGATATATTTTTCGAAAAAATCAAAATAAACAAAATATATGCACAAACTGCAAGCTTTAATGAAGAATCCATTAGACTATTGGAAAATATGAATTTCAGCAAAGATGGTGCTTTACGGAATCATCATGAATTGGAGGGAAAATTCTATGATGATTATATTTTTTCTATGCTTAGTAATGAGTGGCAGTGTTTTAAGTCAGCTACTGGTATTTGAATCTCTGTCACAAATTTTTTTGTATCATCAGTCAATTATTTTCAATTCTTTTTGTTTATTAATATCCATCTGCATCTCCCTCCAACATTCATATGCAGCCGTTTAATTTGCCCGGCTGTTTGCTCAACCAAATAAAAGCAATGACACAGATAATAACTGACAGAACTGATCCTGCGGGAGCTGCAATTCCCATGGGATACAGAGTGTCTGCAAAATATACGGATGCCAGATATGCAAGCGGTATACGTGCACAAATGATTGAAATCAAATTGTGAATAAACGATATACCGGATAAACCATATGCACAAAAATACCCGCTGAAACAGAAATGTATCCCTGCAAAAATACAATCCCAGACATAACCGCTCATATACTGACCGCCCAGAAGAATCACTTTAGCATCATGTGTAAACAGCCCGATTACCGGTTCAGCCAATAATTGCATGGAAACTGCCGATATTATGCCGAACATAACCGTTGTCAATATTCCGACCCAAAGCGTCTGGCGGGCACGTTCATGTTTCCCTGCGCCTGCATTTTGTGCAGAAAGTACAGAAACGGTGGACAGCATAGAGGATGGAACCAGAAATAAAATACCGATTATTTTTTCCACAATACCCACTGCCGCCGCATCATTTAATCCCCTGTTATTTGCAATTACTGTAATTACAATAAATGCGACCTGGATAAACCCGTCCTGTAATGCAACCGGGATACCAACTTTAAGTAAATTGCGCATTATTATTATTTGCGGTCTCAAATTCTTCCATGAAAGGCTTACCAATTTACGTTTTCTGATAATGACCAGGGAGACAATAACACTGATGGTCTGTGATAATGTTGTACCCAGCGCTGCACCGGCTGCTCCAAGTTTTAATATACCGATAAAAAGATAATCCAGTGCAATGTTAGCCACACAGGCTACCGCAATAAAACACATAGGACTTTTGGAGTCACCCATTCCCCGAAATATAGAACTGATGATGTTATATCCGGTTATAAATGGTATACCGATTATGCAGATTGTAAGATATGTAACCGTCTCTGAATAAGCTTCGTCAGGTGTTAACATAATGGCGGCGATTGGATTTACTGCCATAAGCAGTACTATCATGATTATGATTGATAAAGCCATAAACAGAGTAATCGTGTTCCCGATGGCAGCAGATGTCTGTTCATTATTTCCTGCACCTACAAAACGCCCGATCATCACTGTTGCTCCCATTGCCAGGCCAACAATCATAACTGTCACCATATGCATAACCTGACTTGCTATGGAAACTGCTGTAATACTATCCACCCCATTAAACTGTCCTATAATAAACAGATCAGCCATACCGTACAGCGTTTGAAGAAAATAAGATAATAAATACGGTAATGAGAAATATGCAACTGTCTTAAATATACTGCCTGTGGTTAAATTCTTTTCCATAAATATAATTACATCCTTTTCTTAATTAAGTATATCATAATGTCTACAATGGTTGTAGAGTCAATATACAAAAAAATAACGCCATAGCTGTTTCCGGCTACGGCGTTATTGCATGAAAATTATTTAATGACATTTATAGGAAAATGCTTCGCTTTCTAAGCTTACTCTGCCTTCCTGTGCATACTCTAAATTACTGTATCCAGACTTCTTATTTCATTTCCTTGCCCCAATCTTTACCATTGGACTTAATGAGCTTTGAGTACCAATAGAAGGAATCTTTTTTAATGCGTTTCATGCTGAGTTCTGATACATCCTTACAGTTGACAAGTTCGTCATCCGTTGTATCAATGTAAACCAGGCCGTAACGCTTCTTAATTCCATTCCCGGTTGATAATAAGTCCGTAAATGACCATGGATTGTAAGCAATCACTTCACATCCATCCTCGATGGCAAGACCCACATTGTATATCTGGTCTCTGAGGAAATCAATTCTGGCTGTATCGTGTACCTGTCCGTCTGCATCTTTAGTCTCATTTGCTCCTAATCCATTTTCAGTAATCATCATGGGCAGTCTGTAATGGTTCCAGAGATAACGAAGGGAATATCTCATCGCCTGGGGATCAATTTCCCAATCCCAGTCTGTGTATTCCACATACGGATTGGAACAAAATGCATATTCGCCCGGAACGTTGGGCCATTGCATCTGACCTTTAATACCAAATTTATTCAGACCATATTCCTGTCTTTCACTGTCAATCTTAGATTCATATGCGGTGTTGCTTCTATAACAGTTAACAGCTATGAAATCAATTTTCGCCTTTTTCATAAGCTCGAGATCTTCAGGACGGATATCTGGATGAACGTCGTGTGTTTCCCAGTATTTTTTTATAAAACCACTGTACTCACCGTATACGTAAGTATCATTCCAGATCTTCTGAGTCAGTTCCTCTGCATTCATAGCCGCTATCTGGTCACCAGGATTGCAGGTCTTTGGGTAGATCGGGACATAACCTGGGACAGGTCCGATTTTCCCGCCCTCAACCATTTCATGACAGTGAACGACTGCCTTTGCATGGCAGAGATTCATGATATGATTGATATCCCATTTTTCTTTTTCCCAGTCCGTACAGCCAGCACTGGTCCCAAGCCAATGGCCATAGCAGATCTGCATATTCTGCTCATTAAGTGATAACCAGTACTTTACTCTGTCTCCAAAATTTTCAAAACAGACCTTACAGAGGTGTTCAAATGCATCAATTGTCTTTCTGCTTCTCCAGCCGCCTAATTCCTCATATACCCAGACAGGTAAATCATAATGGTAAATGGTCACAATAGGAGTGATATTGTTTTTAATCAGCTCGTCAATCAGGTCATTATAAAATTTAATTCCTTCCGAATTAACTTTTCCGTCAGAATGAGGGATAATTCTTGACCAGGAAAGAGAAAAGCGGTATGAACTGAATCCGCATTCCGCCATAAGTGCCACGTCCTCTTTATATCTGTGGTAATGGTCAGCTGCGATTGAATTATCAGCATAAGGCTGTTTCTTCCTGCTGTTTAAATCTATCATGGCCGGAGTTCTTCCGCCCTCAGCAACTCCGCCTTCTACCTGCCATGCAGCGCTTGATGCGCCCCACATGAAGTTTTCGGGAAATTTAGGGTCTTCTTTATAATACATTTTATACCTCCAGTTTTTTAATACATTTTATTGTTTCTCTGCCGTCTTCTTTTCAGCTCTTTTACCTAATATTAAAGTAATTAAAAATGAAACTGTAACAGCAGTTATCATTACAAAAATTGATACAATCAGGTTTTTTCCTGTCCCGTCCGGATTAATATAAGCAGGAATGGAAATAAATCCGGGTGTTGATACAACATACTGGGTCATACCAAATAAGCCTGCCAGGAGACCACCGATACCGCCTCCGATCATTGCGCCTAAAAGCGGGTATTTTTTTACAAATAACACACCGTATACGCCAGGCTCTGTAATTCCGCAAAGGGCAGTAATACCGGCACCAGTTGCGATACTGCGTGATTCCGCATTCTTTGCAATCATTGCAGCAGCCAGACATGCGCCGCCTACTGCTACATTTGCCGGAGTCATACCGGTACAAATAAGCGGATCTGAGCCAATTTCAGCAATTAATAAAAATACTACGGGATATGCTGCATTATTCATTCCAAAGAATACCATCAAAGGTGTCGTAATACCAATGATCATAACTGCAATTGCCGGAGCTATTCTGTAAATAGCCAGTACACCATCCGCCAGCCATGTACCTGCAAGGTTACCGATAGGTCCCAGTACAATAAGTGTTACAGGAACTGTGATCAGCATTGTAATAAGCGGTACGAAAATTGTCCGTAAATAAACAGGGATTATCTTCTGTAAAATTTTATAAATCACAGACATAAATAGTACGCCCAGAATTACAGGAAATACTGTTGAGTTGTAGGCAATCTGAGCAACCTTAATGCCAAAGAAATCAAGAGCTTCCGCATTATTTATCGTGGAATATAACAGGATTGCGCCAAGAAACGCCCCGAGATACCCGTTGGATTTTAGCTTATTTGCTGCTGAATAACCGATAAAAACAGGTAATGAATAGAAAGCAGCCTGATTAATCGCATAAAAAATCTTATATGCCCCATCTTCGGCAGAAACTCCAAAGAGTGTTGTGAGAAGCGTTAAAACTGCTCCGGTAAGACCTCCTGCGATCAGTACGGGAATAACCGGAGAAAAAGTTCCACCGATAAATGCCATAATGCTTGAAAAAATATTACTCTTCCCTGCTTTTATATCCTGTTTAGCGGTATCTGAATCCGGGACCTCTCCACCAGTTTTGATACCTTCCAGTTTCTTAAATTCCTCATAAAGAGCGGGGACGTCCTGTCCGATAACAAATTGATACTCTCCGCTTTGAACAATCATATTGATCACGCCAGAAATTTTCTTTGCCTCATCTTTGTTCAGCTTTGTTTCATCATGCAGCTGTATTCGTAGGCGTGTCATACAATGCGTGACATTTGCAATGTTTGATTCGCCTCCGCAAACACGGACTATATCTTTACATATTTGTGCATAATCTTTATTTGCCATAATTTACCCCTCTTCTTATAGTCTGCTTTTAATCTTACCATACCCTCATTGATCAATTAGAATTACATCTGCGCGCCTCATGCAATTCCATGACTTAATTATATCAAATTTCGGCAAAATCCGTGTTTCAGAATATGAAACCAGGATAATTATATAATTTTGCTGCTATTTCATATTGTACTGCTATGTTTTTTGATATATAATTTTGACATGAATGAAAATAATAAAAAACAACAAAATACATTTAGCCTGAAGGGATTTAATATCACTTCTTCTTTGCTTGCTATCATAAACTATTACAGCGAAGATGATATCAACTATGTTTTAGCAAATTACCTTTTGGAGCGCATTAATGTTATGGATAAAATAAGCATTTATGATGTTATTGATTACTGTTATGTATCGAGGAGTACAATTCACAGATTTGTGAAAAGCATTGGGTTTGAAAGTTTTACTCACATGAAGGATAACATCAGATATATGCGGATTCATTCCAGGGCATTTATTGATTTCGTAAACCAATCATCATTTACTGATTACATTATGAATTCCATGGTTGACATGCTTCAGGATATTAATGATACGCTGGACCAGCAAAATATTGGACTGCTTGTTGATCTGATCAAGAAAAGCCATAACGTAGTCATTCTGAACGCAGACACATCAAGTTCCTCTGCCAAGGAATTTCAGCTGGAGATGACTTCTCTCGGCAGATTGATTAAACTTGTTACCAATATATCCGGTAATGCTGGAATACTCCCAGCACTAACAGAAGAGGACCTGCTTATCACCTGCTCTGCGTCTGGGAACTATGCGATCACGACTAAGGATAATGTTCAGGGTGTCAGGGCCAGAAAGTTTCTCATTACCCTAAACCACGCAAAGCAGTTTGAGGAATACTATGACACGATAATTTTCTTAAGTGATAAATTCCAGTCATCTGAACACATATCCAATGGAATGCAGAATGTTTATACCAGGTATGGCATCAACTATTTTTTTGATTTGTTATTCAACAAATATGTGCAGAAATATCTGATGTAATACCTAAAGCCTTTATAGATACTATCATAAAAAAAGGAGCATTTACTGAACAAAATCATTCAGCGAATGCTCCTTTTCATATTGTTAATACCACGGGGGCTATGTTTCTGATTTAAGACAGGTGTGCTTTTGGGGGAAGTAAAAAAACAAATGGTATTGTTAAGATTAATTGTACCCAGGATTGCAATACCAATACTGCTGCCCAACTGCTGCATCATGCTCAAAATACCGGAAGCTGAGCCTGCATCCTGTCCAGGAATTTGTGAAAGACTAAAATCAGTCAGTGACGATACTAACATACCCATGCCCGCACCAGCAATTAGAAGTACAGGAAGCAGCTGCCAATTAGTAAGAGAAGATCCAGCCCCGTGCAGTACTAACTCTACGCCTGCAATCCCAATTGCACATAAGATCACCCCTAATACTACGGCAATGTTGATAACCATGGTATCCAAGATGTCCATAAAAGCCCCGATCAGAAGTATGACTAAGGCAAACGTACGGCGTTTGCTGTTATTGTTTTCTTCCTGCATGATTGTATTCTCCTACGTACTATTATTGTCATTTTACCGAAACCAACGCTGAACCGAAATCCATAAGGCTTGTTCGCAGGTCCTCTCTTTCACACGCCGGTTCGCTCCGCAAATCGGTAACAATCGGTACCTCTGTAACATCGAACTCCAATACCTCAAACATATTTTTTGTATAATCGGTGTAGACCTTGAACAAATCAGCATCTGGATTACCCTGATTGAACGAGAGGATCAGCTTTTGTTTCACTGCGTTTTCTTTAAAAAATGGGGAAAAGCGCGGAGAAAAACGAGCAAATAACCTGTCAGTGATTATTTTCCCCTGAGCGCTCATTTGTCCCATATAAATCGGTAATCCCAAAACTATGGCATCGGCATGCTCAAGCGCGTCATAAATTTGTTGCATGTCGTCCTTGATTACACAACCCTTATCACTTTTATGGCAGGCCCAACAGCCCCTGCATGGTTTAATATCAAGGTCGTTGAAGCTGAAAGCTTTGACCTCTGCGCCCTGTTCCTTCGCACCTTCCAGTATCTCGTTTACAATAAAAGCTGTATTGCCTTCTTTACGCTGACTTGCGATTATTCCGATGATATTCATGTTTAATCCTCCTTGTGTGTTGTGTCTGTTAATTTTGATCCCAAGCATATTTGATCATTAGTATAACCTCTTGCGGCAGGATTATTGTTTCCTTGTCACACATTTATCCTAACACCATATTGTTTCCTTGTCAATAAAGTTATAATAAAATTATTATTCTGCCTTCATCCACAAAAAAACAGCCCATCCTCGATCGAGGCGGGCTGCCAGAAAATAAATCGGTATAATCAGAGGTTATCAGATCTCATTTTTATACCCAGTTTCATAATTTCAGCGTCTAAATGCGTATTATATTTATTCGCAAAGTCGAGGATAACATCAAGCTGTTCCTCAGTTACCTGATTGAAAAAGGGTTGATCTCTATCCTTAAACTCCCTGTGTATATCCTCATGTATATTATAAATCTTTTTCCCCTGGCTGGTAAGCTTAAAATACACTTCTTTCTTATTATCGGCTCTCTGATAACTTTCAATGAGCCCCTTATTTATCAGCTTCTTTGTCAGCTTGCTTATTGCACCTCTTGTCATATCAAAAGATTCCGCCAGCTTTGTCACGTTGGAATCCATATCTTCTCCGATATAAGCGATACAATGTATTTCAGACGGATTATATGCCATAAGGCTTTCTTTCATCCTAAAGCTATCAAGCCACATTCTTTTTTTAAACATGTCCCATAGACCTTTCATAGCCTGTTCTTCTTTGCTCATAACCTGTACTCCAATCTGTTTGTGCTTATGTGTATTATATAGCCGCGAAGTTACCTGGTCAATATATCTTTGGCATTGATTGGTGTTATTTCCTGTGCAGCCTATGTGGCGGAAACACATTTAATTCAAAATCAAATATTTGATGCTACCTCAAATGCATCCCATATTGCATACATAATATTGGAGACTTTTCTTGCATCTCCAAGTAAGTAAAGATCTCTGACTTCATGCTTTAACTCATTATAAATCCTGTTTTCTGAATCATACCCCACAGCAAGTACAACCGAATCCGCGATTAACTCTTTTTCCCCTTCTAAAGTCTTAATCATAACCCCGTGCTCTGTGGTACGGATTGCTTTGGAATCTGTATAAACGGAAATTTTCTTTTCCTCAATCAGAGCTAAAAGCATGCTGGTATTGGCAAAACACAGCGGGCCATTTAAGGTTAACAGACCATCCTGGGCTTCTACAATAGTAACTTCTTTTCCGTTGTTCTTCATCCACAAGGCAAGCTCACATCCAACCAGCCCTCCGCCTAAAACTACTACGCGGCTGCCCGGATTCTTATTTCCAAGAAGCACCTCTTCCGCTGTAAATACCTTGCTGTCGTCACCGAGAGCAAATACCTTCGGTCTGGAGCCAGTTGCTATAATTACAGTATCGGGATTTTCTGCACGGATCATATCAGGAGTTACCTCTGTATTGTAATAAACCGGCACTGCCAGATCTTTCAGCGTATTTTTATACCAATTTGCCAGAGCATGATCATCTTCTTTGAAATCCGGTGTTCCTCCTGGAATTAAATTTCCGCCAAGGCGGCCGGTCTTTTCATATACCTCCGGCTGATGACCTCTCAGGCTAAGCACTCTGGCAGCTTCACATCCTGCCACTCCTCCGCCGATAATCATTACCTTTTTCTTTTTCAGGACAGGTTTCAGCTCTGTAATCCGTTCTCTTGCACATGCCGGGTTGACTGCACAGTTGAGCCAGCCATAATGAACCATGCGGCCAAGGCACCCCTCATGGCAGGAAAGGCATGGGCGGATCAGCTCTGTCTGTCCAAAACGCAGTTTGTTTACATAATCAGGATCTGCAAGAAGCGGACGGCCAAGCCCAATTAAATCGCAGCTTCCGTCTTCAATGGCTGAAAGAGCCAGATCCGGATTATCCATGCGGCCTGCGCAGATAACAGGACCGTTAACTGCTTCTTTGATTGCTTTTGCATACGGAATGTATAGTCCTTTCTTCTGGTACATCGGTGGATGATTCCAAAACCACGCATCATAACAGCCTACGTCCACATCCAGGGAATCATAACCATACTGCTCCAGCAGCTGCGCCGCTTCGATCCCTTCCGGCAGATCGCGTCCCTTTTCTTCAAACTCTTCTCCCGGAAGACCGCCGACACGCCAGTCCTTAATAAAGGATTTAGGGCTGTAACGGAGCGTTACTGTAAAATCGTTTCCGCAGGTTTTCTTTATTTCCTCCACGATTTCCCTGGCAAAACGAAGGCGGTTCTCCAGACTTCCCCCGTATTCATCTGTCCTGTTGTTGAAAAATGAGATAGCAAACTGATCCAGGAGATAGCCTTCATGAACTGCATGAATCTGGATTCCGTCAAATCCGGCATTTTTAGCTATTGCTGCTCCTTCCCCGAACCGTTTTACAATCCTGTGGATCTCTTCTTTCGTCAAAGCCCGGCAGGGTATGTCAACCCAGCGGTTCATGATTTCCGAGGCAGATACCGGTTTTAAATCAGGATCAACGGGAGGTGCAACACGTCCAAAACCGGCACTTAACTGGAGAAATACTTTGGCATCATAAGCATGAATCCGTTCTGTCATCTCTCTTGCAGTCCTGGTAAAATGCACCGGATTGATCGTTGGACAGGGAGTACTTGGCATGGAGTGATGCTCTGCTTCGTTATCAACAAAACATACTCCTGTAATAATAAGCCCGGTTCCGCCCTTTGCCCGCTCCACATAATAATCAACTCCTCTCTGGTTAAAGCCTCCCACGCTGTCTCCCAGCCCCTGGGGACCCATAGGTGCCATCACAAAGCGGTTTTTCAATGTGACACTGCCGATTTTAACCGGTTCAAAAAGCTTTTCATATTTGTTCTGCATATTTGTCTTCTCCTTTTATTGATACTATAAAAAATAGTATCAAATACAAAAGGAAATGGGTATGTCTGCATCTATAAACTTTTGCCAGTTTCTTGTCCAGTTTAATAAAATTATTTTTGTTCTATATAACAATTTCAAGTTACAATTTTGTTTATTTTAACAATCCAGTATAGAAGCAGTATAAGAACAGTGGTATAATCTTTTTAAATGTTGGTGAAAGAAAAGAGGACGCTTATATGGCAAAACACATAAAAAATCTGGCTGACTTTTTAAAAAAATACACCTGTAATTCTCATATCAGCAACGATTCCATGATCAAGTCGTGCCGTTGTCTGGAAGGCGGACTTAAGGTTTTCTGCCCAGATATCATTTACATCGCATATATCTCAGAACTGCCTGATACTCTCCCGCTTTCAGAAGTTATTAATCTTTTAGTCATAGGGGATAAGGAGATGCCCCTACCCTTTATGAAAGAAAACAAATTTAACTGGATTCTCTGTGACTCCAGTCTGGTAACATTGCCGGGGTTAATTAATCTGACAGAAGAATTCTTTCATGAAGAGCTGACTCTGTATCAATATAAGGAAGAAATGATAAGCGTATTAGGCGATCAGGATGCAATAAAGAAGATGCTGGAAATAACCTACCGATATATAGGAAACCCGCTGAGAGTCATAGATTCTGCCCATAACCCGGTAGTTTCCTGCTGGGATGAGGACCAGTTAGATGAGCCGCAATGGATGGATTACAAGAAGAATCAGATTTTTTCCCAAAAATATAACGATATATGCAGCACTGATTACGCATTTCAGCGCCATATGCTCAACTCCTCAACGCCGTATATCATGAATTACCCTGAAATCTATAAACACCGCCTGCGGATCCTGCGGATCAGACAGAGCCATATGAATATTGCTTTTGTCAGCGAACTGGAATACAACCGTCCCTTTACGGAATTTAACAGTGAACTATTACAGGTATTCGCCCATTTCGCCGGAATCAGGCTCTGCAATGATACACATTTTTATTGTTCTTACGATTCACCTGTATCGGAAGTACTGCTTTATGTATTAAAAACCCAGCAGCCTAATCCGGAAAAAATCAGACTGCTCATAAAAAAATCCGGACTTCATTTTAAGAAATACTTATATTTCATTTACATTACAGACAATGAACTTCCTGATTCCAGGGAGAAAATGGTTTATATCTGCACATTGCTGGATAAGTTCTTTACAGGTGGTCTGACGCAGATAATTGAAGGCAAAATAGTGATCCTTCTGGATTCTGATCAGTGTTTAAAGTCTCCCCTTGAAGATGACCGGCTGCAGAACTTTCTTCAGATTCTAAATGCAAATCATATGTTTGCCGGAGTAAGCCGCGCCTTTTTGGACCTTACGCATGCGTGCCATGCTTTCGAACAGGCAAAAAAGGCACTGGACTTATCAAGGCAAAAGGATTGTCAAGGACACTTGTTTTTTTATGAAGATTATATTCTGGAAGATCTTGCAGAAACCTATCTGCTTCATAACCCACAGGTACATATGGTGGAACCAGGTCTTAACCTGCTGATGGAATATGACCGGATACATGGTACTGCTTTAATGGAATCACTCACCTGTTACCTGGACAATCAGCTGGATCTGCAAACTGCTTCGGATCGTCTGCATATCCATTTTAACACACTGAAATACCGCATACAAAAGATGAAAGATATCACAGGTCTTGATTTAAGTAAAATTGATATTATAATTAGAGTCAGGCTCTCCCTGATTGTTCTCAAAGTCACAGAATAGTGAAAAAAACTATAGTTGTTCGGCAACCCTCCACCACACAACTGTTCCGGCAAACCCTATTATTCCAGTAATAGCAAGTATGGCGATGCTGATGAAGCTAAGAGGAACATTTGAAATAATTAATGCCGGAATTGTCCATGGAAAGTAAGCGGCAAGCCCAGCTTGTGCAACGACATTAGAAACAACCACCATAAGGAACGCGAGTCCAATAGGAGCTAAATATCCTTTGCTGACATTTGCAAGGAGGGCGCTTATTGTACTAACTACCATAGTCAGAAGTGATGCTGCCATAAAAGTAAGAAAGCTATTTACTATAAGCAGCCATGTACCGCCATTCAGACCAATCAGAATCCCCATAATGGTTACAACCGCAAACATGAAAAAGGCCAGCAACAAATCCCAAAGAAAAATTACGATGAACTTTGAAAGTACCACATAAAGTTTAGATACCGGTTTCACAAGCAATTCACTGATCGTTTTATCTGTATATTCCCGTCCAAAAACCCAGCATGCGGTGAAAGAAAATCCAATCACCAAAAGTGCAGTGCTGGTGCCAAGTAAATCTGTTAGATAAGGATCCCATCCGGCATCTGCAGCATTGATATATGTGACGAAACCAAGCATAACCGGCATGGTGGCAAATGCTACAACAACAATCCAAAAAACACTTGAACGCAATACTTTAAGAGCTTCGCAATGTATAAATGACAATAGTTTCATTTTTATATCCTCCTTGTAGTTTGAATCATACGCAAAAAATAACCTTCTAAATCTTCGGTAACAATGTTTAGTTGTGTTGGAGGCTGTCCAGAACGAACCAACAGTTCAGCCAATCTTTCGGGGCTTTCCGTTGCAGGACCTTCCAATAGCAGCAGTTGTCCATCTGCGCTTTTTTCAAAATTATATCCATGTTCTGCGAGTATATGTTCCATTGCATTTTTATTCCGCCCAGCCAGAACCAGGTGTTTTTGCAAAGACTGCTCCAAATGTGCCATATTAATTTCCTGGATTAACTGACCTTGATGGATGATTCCAATTCGATCAACCAGTTTTGAGAGTTCTTCCAGCTGGTGACTGGATATAAAAACAGTAACACCAAAATTCTTTGATAGATCCATTAGCATTTTCCTGATTTCCACCACACCGGCTGGATCAAGGCCATTAATCGGTTCATCTAAGATTAAAATTTGGGGATTATGAATCATTGCTTTTGCTAATCCTAACCGTTGTTTGTTTCCCAGAGAAAGATTTTTCGCTTTCTTATTTTTATGAGCCTCTAAACCCAGCTTTTGTATCACCCTGGTAATGGATTGACGGTCAGATATCATTTGCATCCTGCGGGCAATATCTAAATTTTCTATTACAGTAAGTCCTGGATAATAAGTAGCATCCTCCAAATATCCAACCTCCTCCCATAACTTATAAGTTCCTGAGTTAACTTTGTTCCCCAGCATATAGATACTGCCGGACGAAGGCTTGAGCAGTGACAACATCATTTTAATTGTAGTTGATTTGCCTGCTCCGTTTAAACCAAGAAACCCGAATATTTCGCCGCCGTTTACCTCAAGTGAGAGATCACTAACGGCATGATAATCTCCAAATTTTTTTGTAAGACGATCTAACTGTATTGCAGTGGGGACGTTACCACTTGATTTTACCATTTTATACACTCCTTTTGTAAATTTCGTTTTGCGTTTTTATTTAAATTAACGCTATAATGAACTATAATTTTAAAACATCAACTGAACATCAATTTTTACCCAGAAGTTAGTTGATGTTCCGTTTACTTTACGGGTATATAATACTTACCATGGAGGTGGTCTATTGTGTTTGATATTTTAATTGTTGAAGATGATATAAATACCCAAAAACTAATATGCGCCGTTCTAAAACACGGCGGCTATAGCACATATACTGCAAAAGATGGCCTTGAGGCACTTGAAAGGATGGAAACACAGCGATTCGATCTGATTGTCCTGGATTTAATGATGCCCCGCATGGATGGTTATAAATTCTGCGGGCAATTACGCGATGTGGGGGAGAATATTCCAATACTAATGGTAACAGCCAATCATGAGACGAAAGACATGCATAAAGGTTTTCTCGCCGGAACGGATGATTATATGACAAAACCCTTTGACGAACAAGAGTTGCTATTCCGGATAAAGGCGCTTTTGCGACGGGCACAAATTGCCAACGAGCACAGAGTTGTCATGGGTGAAACCACAGCGGATTACAATTCTCTCACTGTTTCATGGAAAAATGAACAGCATACTTTGCCAAAGAAAGAATTTCAGCTTCTTTTTAAACTCATGAGTTATCCCAATGTGATTTTTACGCGTAATCAACTAATGGATGAATTTTGGGGGCTGGAGACTGAGACGGACGAACACACTTTAAATGTTCATATAAACAGATTACGGGATAAATTTAGAAACAACCCCGATTTTGAGATTGTTACTGTACGCGGACTGGGATATAAAATTGGGAGGCGTGTATGAAGAAGATAAAAAAAAGACTGCCCCTAAAAATTAGTCTTGCAGTTTCCCTGGTGGCTCTGGTTTTTGGTGTTATGCTCTTTTCCATTTTATCGGCTGGCCTGATTGCTTATTTGCTGTACAAATTAGGAATCATGGATTTGGGAGGGAGTGCAAGTCCAAGCCGGGCTATCTCCATAATGATATACATTAGTATTTTTCTGGGTGTGGTAATAGCAACATTATTAAGCAGGCGTTCTGTTAAGCCAATCAGAGACATGATGAAAGCCACTGAAAAGGTATCTCAGGGTGATTTTTCGGTCATGGTAAACGGCAGCTTTGTCTTTGAATTGGATGCGCTAGCCGGGAGCTTCAATAAGATGGTACAGGAGTTAAAAGGTATCGAAACCCTGCGCAGCGACTTTGTAAGAAACTTCTCCCATGAGTTCAAAACACCCATTACTTCGATTCGTGGATTCGCCAGACTATTGCAGGCGGGGGACGCTGATGACGAAGAAAAGCAGGAATATTTAAATATAATCGTGCAGGAATCAGAGCGGCTTGTTCATCTCTCCACAAACGTTCTTAACCTTTCAAAAATAGAAAGTACAGAGATTATCAGTGAAAAAACGATCTATAGTTTGGATGAACAAATCAGACTGGCGATTGTTATGCTGGAACCAAAGTGGAGCGATAAAAATCTTCATGTTGACATTTGGCTTGAAGATGGAATTGAAATTCTTGGTGATAAAAATCTAATCCATCAGATATGGGTTAATCTTCTTGACAATGCAATTAAGTACACAAATACTGGTGGTGTAATAAATGCAAGACTATGCCGGAGCAGTCAATTAGCAGTCTTTCGGCTTGAAGATAATGGATGTGGAATGAATGATGAAATCCTGCTTCATATATTTGACAAATTCTTTCAGGGAGACACTTCCCACTCATTGCCTGGTAATGGATTGGGTTTGACTTTAGTTAAGAAAATTACAGAACTATGTGAAGGAACAATTGAAGTGCAAAGTGAGCCTGGGAAAGGCAGTGTTTTTATTGTGGAATTGCCATTAGGCCTAAATGCTGAATAGATTGTGCTGGCTCCGTCTCCTTTAGCACGCCTAGCACAATGGTTGATTTTGTCGCAGCTTACCGTAAGGGATCATATTTAAATTATCATGCAAATGAATATATAAAAATTGTTAAGGACTTCACTTAATCAAGCAATAAAAATAAAAGCTGCCCTGCAATAAATGTGCCGGACAGCTTTTCTATATTATTTCTTAACAACAACTCGTTTATCAATATCTTCTTTTTCTTTCGCATCTGGTTCAGCACCGATGCCGCCAAACGGCATCTCTCCAATCAGCTTCCAATTTCCCGGAATATCAAATAATCTGGCAACCGCTTCATCGATTACCGGATTATAATGCTGAAGTGATGCTCCAACTCCCACTTCCCTTAAAGCAGTCCAGATATTAGACTGAAGCATTCCATTTGCCTGATTAGTCCAGACAGGAAACTTCTCTGCATATAGAGCAAACTGTTCCTGATATGATTTCACAATATCTTCATCGATAAAATAAAGAATTGTTCCATACCCATTCTTAAAAGAATCTATCTTGCCGCGATCTACCTGACCACCAAATGCATCATAGACACTATCCCAAAGCTGATCCTGTTTCTCTCCCAGTGCAGCCACAACTCTGGCACTCTTCATGTTGAACGCATCCGGTGTCGCTTCTGTTACTTTTTTGATAATATCCAGAACTTCCTCTTCCGATACAGGAAGCTGGCGGTTAATATTATAATAGGTTCTTCTCTTCTCAAGGCTCTGAATAAATGACATAATATTTGTTCCTCCTTTAATTTATTTGAAACCACTAAGGAAATCATCCCTCATCCCATGTGATTTATACGTTATATTTATTTTGTTATAAAAATAGTACCACATTATTCCATATAAGTCAATATTATTTTAATAAATTATATTTAGCAAAATTGTTTTTCAATATGAATCAATCTTAATCACTCTGTCAACCCAGTCTTTGTAAAATGATACTTCATGGGAGACCAGCAAAACAGTGCCTGAAAATTCAGATAATGCTTCCTTTAATGCCTGCTTTGCCTGCACATCCAAATGATTGGTTGGCTCATCCATGATGAGAAAATTACAGGGTTTTCCAGTCAGCATGCAAATCTTTACTTTTGCCTGCTCTCCTCCGCTTAAGCTTTTAACCTGCTGCATCGCATGCTTACTTGATATTCCGTTGCGCGCCAGCCTTTTTCTCACTTCCTTTCTCTCCATCAACGGAAAATAATCTGACACAATCTCCATTGGAGTGAGGCTGTCATCTTCCCACACCTGATCCTGTTCATAATACCCGATAACCGTTTTTGCTGAAAAGCAATAATTTCCGTTTAATGCAGGAATCTGACTCATCAGGGTTTTTAACAGCGTTGATTTTCCTGCCCCGTTAAAGCCTGTTATGACCACCTTCTCTCCCTCTTTCATAGAAAATTTCACCGAGGACAAAACCGGTAAGTTGTACCCCACAGTCAGATCTGACACATTTAATTTCCCTGTCAATGACAGTCCACCATGATCAAACTGGAAAAAAGGTCTGATTTCTTTTTGATCCAGAGCCTCCAATCGCTCTAAATGGTCAAGCTGCTTTTGCCTTCCTCTTGCCATCTTTGATTTTCTTCCCGCAATATTTTTGCGGATGAATTCTTCCGTCTTTTTAATTTCTTTCTGCTGAGCTGAAAATTGCCGTGTATAATTTTCCCGTAACTGTGTTTTTTTCTTCAGAAATTCATTGTAGGACCCAAAGTATTTTACTATTTTTTTATGATCGATATCACAGATCCAGTTTGTTGTTCTGGCAAGAAATCCCTCATCATGAGAAACAACTAAGAATGCCTGCTCAATCCCGCATAAATAATCCTGTAGCCAGACAATATGATCGTGATCCAAAAAATTGGTGGGTTCGTCTAACAGCAGCACATCCGGCTTCTCAATCAGCAGCTTTGCCATCATGACTTTTGCTCTCTGACCTCCGCTCATTTCACCAATCCGGTGTTCTAACCCAATGACCGTAAGCCCCAGTCCCTGACAAACCAGATCAATTTGTGAATCGATCCGGTAAAAATCACGGTGTTCCAGTATCTCCTGACAGCCGGCTGCTTCCCTGAGAGCACCTTCCCTGCCATTTGCCGCACATTCATAAAGCTCATTCATCTTTTTCTCCAGAGTATAGAGATCTCTAAATGCTGTTTTCAAAAATTCTTTCATTGTCATACCAGTATCTATACTGGCATACTGATCCAGATATCCGATTTTCAGACCGGGCTGCCACACAATTCTGCCCTGATCCGGAATAATCTCTTCTGTACAGATTTTTATCAAAGTACTTTTTCCAGTCCCATTTTGTCCTGTAATCCCAATATGTTCTCCTTTATTTAAAACCAATTCTGTTTCATTAAATAACTGATTATCTCCAAATGAATGGGATAAGCCTGTAATTTCCAGTAAACTCATGTCTATATTCCTTCTCTCTGATTTCTACTTTCGATACAGACGTATTTCCTCTTTCTATCCCAATATCCCTGTTGCTGATTTCCCAAACAAAAAAACAGAAGACAAGGATATTATCTCCTCTGCCTTCTGCCTGGTAAACGCAACAAAAGGCCATGAACAAATAAAACATTGTCCATGACCTTTAACCGCAATAAGAAGCAGGGAAAACAGACATCAAAAGAAGAAACAGCCTGTAATGCTGTCCTTATTGCTGCACTGTTTCCCGATGAATTCTATAAGCGTATCAGTAACCGCCATACTCTGTACAATGTTTCACCGGGTTGATTTGTACAGAGCTCATTCGTCTTGTCAATTGATCGCTAATAATAATACTCATATCTGCTCTCCTTATATCTGATTATCTGACTATATCACCGTCTGTTTATTCTGTCAACCAATCATTTCTCTTTCACACTTACCCTTTGCAGGTATCAGCCTCCACACAAGAACAGTAATCACAGCCAGGAAAGCAGAACAAATAAAATAAGGGGCCCTCCCTCCAGCCAGATGAAACATACTTCCTCCAATAAAAGGACCAATGATTCCGCCCAGACTGGTACCAAACATATACTTTCCATAAAAATTCCCCATTACCCGCTCCGGAACTCCTTCCACAAACAATGCATCCAGGGAATAATCCTGGGCAGTAAGGGCTAACTGATACAATGTCCAGATAATCGCAAATATCCACAGATTGGGGCTGAAAACCAGAAGGACAACGAGCACAGCTGCAATCAGCGTAAATGAAAGAATGGTCGTCTTATATCCCACCCTGTCTCCGATTTGTCCGATTCTTGGACTAAGAAAGGCAGAAAGCATTACCGGCAATATAAACACATATGCAACAGCTGCCATATCAACATGATATACCTCCATCATATACGGAATAATCAGCACTCCTGCCATCCTCCCCGGTATACAGTAAAGAAAATTTAAGATCCATATCTTCTGTTCCAGCACAGTGTAGACTATCTTTTCAGACTGGGAAAACGTATCTTTCGTGTGAGATGGTCTTTGGGCAAGTGTATAAACCAGAGAAACGATAGCAAAAGCTGCACTGATTAAAAACAACCGGTTCCATCCTTCTAAAAAATCAGAGCGATAAAACACATAATATGTCAGTCCGATTCCTAAGATACCTCCAAATTGCCGGTTACCGCTATATCTGCCAAGTCCCCGTGCAAAGCTGGTTTTCTCTGCCGTAATCAGGCTGACTGCAGAAATCGTCAAGAGAATTCCTGCTGCTCCCTGTACCATTCTTGCAGCCAGTAAGTATCCCAGACTTCTTGCCTGCGCAAATAGAAAAAAAGCCAGTCCATACAGGAAAAGGGCACAGCACAGTACCGCGTAACGGCTGTAACGGTCGGAAACCTTTCCAATCAGCAGCCTCATGATCAATTCTGAAAATGAATAAACAGAATACAGAATGCTTAATTGAAATACGGTATACCCAAGTTCTTTCGTATAAGCAGTCAGCATCACGTCGAAAACAAGGATAGGCAGTGAGACCAGCACAATAGATAATGCAACTTTTTCATACTTCATATTTCATCCCCCTATATCACATGACCAAATGCATGGTCTAAATCCTTTGTAATTGCAAATCCAAAAAACCATTTAAGCTGAATTGCATGTTTTTCCGGCTCCTTCCATATCCAAACCATATTTTAACTGATCTGCTGGTAAATTTTGTATTTTAAGATCATTGTAAAGCAGGGGGAAATGTCTGTCAATCAGATTAGACCGGAATCATACTCCTACCTTTACCATGAGGAATCAGTAAAGGTGTCCCAAATATAGGATCTGTGGAAATCTCACACTCCAGATGAAAGACTTCTCTGACTGTTTCTTCAGTCATGACTACTTCCGGAGCTCCCTCTGCATATACCCTGCGATTGCTTAATGCAACCATATGATGACCGTAGCGGCAGGAAAGATTTAAATCGTGAAGAACCAGGACAATGGTACGTCCCTCTCTGGCATTCAGCTCATAAAGCAGATCCAGTACTTCAATCTGATGGGCAAGATCCAGATATGTGGTAGGTTCATCTAACAGCAGGTACTCCGTTCCCTGTGCAAGAGTCATTGCAATCCAGGCACGCTGTCGCTGACCGCCGGAAAGAGAATCCACGGTTCTGTCAGCAATACTTGCCACATTGGTATCTTCCATTGCCTTTCGCACCATTTCCTCGTCGTGTCTGGACCATTGTCCCATAAAATTCTGATGAGGGTATCTCCCCTGTCTTACCAGCTGGTAAACAGTCAGTCCCTCAGGGGCAGCTGGCCCCTGAGGCAATACCGCCAGTTTTCTCGCCACAGCCTTTGTGGACATTTTAAAAATATCCTGTCCGTCCAGAACCACATTTCCTTCTCCTGGCCTTAATAAACGGCACAGGGATTTTAACAGCGTTGACTTCCCGCAGCCGTTGCTTCCTACAAGTATGGTGATTTTTCCTTTTGGTATATGAAGATTTAAGTGTTCTATGATTAGCTGGTCTCCGTAGGACAGAGATAATTGATTGGTCAATAATTCATTCATGTATTTTCTCCTGTCAATTGGATTGATTGCGGCTTTGGTAAAGCTGATAAATGAAAAATGGGGCTCCTATTGCAGCTGTAAACACTCCTGCAGGCACATCAACTGGCAGAAATACCGTTCTGGCAATCGTATCGGAAATCAACAGGATCAGGGCACCGATCAGTGCCGAGGCAGGCAGCAGAAAGATGTGCTCAGCTCCCACCAGGCGCCGGCCCATATGAGGTGCGATAAGTCCGATAAATCCAATGGCGCCTACCACCGCTGCCGCGCCTCCTGATAAAGCAGCGCTGAGTAAAATAATAACTGCCCTGTGTCTTTGCAAATCTGCTCCAAGCCCCACTGACACCTGATCTCCCAGTCCCTGCACATCAATATGGCGGGCATAAGCCATAGAAACAAGAAAGCAAATAGAAAACCAGGTCAGGAGAAGGCGTACATCCTTCCAGTCTGCGCCATACACACTGCCAACCATCCATATATAAGCCTTATCCACTGCCGCATTTTTACTTTTGGAAAGCAGCAGTGTGGTAAGGGCACTTGTTACCGAAGAAACTCCAATTCCTGCCAGAATCAACCTTATGGGGGTAACCCCTTTTTTAAATGCCAGCACATAAACAAGTGCTGCCGCCGCAAGGGCTCCCAAAAACGTTGCCAGTGAAAGGAAAATGGTTCCTCCGTCCGGTAAAAAATTGAGAAATAAAACGGCAAAGAGACTTCCGCCTCCGGTGATACCAATTACATTAGGTGCTGCAAGAGGATTTCTTATGGTTCCCTGAAGCAGCGTTCCTGATACTCCTAGCGCCGCGCCTGCAAGAAGCGCAGTTGTAGCTCGCGGAAGCCGAATGGTTTCCAGAATCATTTTTACCTGACTCCCGGACTTTCCGAAAATCCCAAGAAGTACGGTTTCAGGTGAAAGAAACGAAGATCCGGCACAAACGCAGACCACATAGACTACGCTCAGTATTATGATTAAAGCCAAAAGCTTTTTTTGAGGGGCTGATCTCCCTTTCGCAACTACTGTTTTAAAAAATAATCTCATTGTCTGCCTTTTCCCCCTTTTCTCGCAATGTAAATAAAAAATGGTGCGCCAATGAGAGCTGTCATTACTCCTACCGGTGCCTCGGAAGGCATGACAATAAACCGGGCCAGAATATCTGCACATAACAAAAGAGCCGCTCCAAGTACTGCGCTGTAGGGAATAATCCATCTGTGATCCTGCCCAATAAGATTTCTTGACAAATGGGGAATTACCAGTCCCACAAAGCTGATGGAGCCTGCCGCTGCTACGGAACTGCCCGCCAATAATATAATCGAAACTCCCATCATGATTTTAACCAGCACGGTACGCTGTCCCAGTCCTTTTGCAACCTCATCCCCTGAAGATAAAATATTGACAGGAACCGAAAGCAGCAGAGCCAGAAGCATTCCTGCTGCCATATAGGGAATTACCATCATCTGTTGTTTCATATCACGGCCGGCAAAGCCGCCTGCAAGCCAGGACAAGGTATTGCGTATTCCTGATTCGCTTAAAACCAGAATTCCCTGGGTAAAGGAGGAAAAAAGTGCAGTAATGGCTGATCCTGCCAAAACGATTTTAACAGGCGTCAGTCCGTCTCTCCCTACCGATCCCAGTACGTATACGCAAACGGCAGAAAGAGCCGCACCAACAAAAGCCGCCCATAAAACGCCTTGCGCCGGCAGACTCCCTGCAAAGGAAGAAGCCAGCACAGCAAAAAAAACAGCGCCTGAATTGATACCCAGGATACTGGGGGAAGCCAGTGGGTTTCTGGTCAGCGCCTGAGTAAACGCACCAGAAACCCCTAAACTACCACCCACCAGCATGGCTGTGACCGCTCTTGGAAGCCTTGTATGTATAACAAGAATATGCTCCGTTAAACCAGGATCAAAATGAATAAAAGCCTGAACTACCTCATGAAGAGAAATGGAATAAGTACCAAGAGATACACTGGCCCCAAAGCAGAACACCATTCCTGCAAGAAGTCCGGTTAATACTGCTATTTTTTGTGTTTTTTTCCTCAGCCAAGCCATATGCCTATCTCCTTTTCTCTTATTCTACTCCGTAAAATGCATATACTTCCTCAAGCATATGCATGGCTGCCTGAGGGCCTCCGCCGCTGTTCCAGAATACAGAATTTACCGGATATACCCGATTATTTTTTACTGCTGATAAATTGGACCACAGTGGATTTGAAATCCATTTATCCCGGTTTGCCACATTTTCAGCCTCAGCCAAGTTGGTCTGATCAAAGATTAAATCTGCTTCCATCTGTGGAATCGCTTCCTCAGATTGCAGCATAACGCCCCACTCCGATTTCTTGTGGCTTTCCGGGCGTTCAATTCCCATGTCATCAAGCACGGTAGCAGCGAAGCCTGTATAAACGATACGTGCATGATCCGCACGGAAATCGATAACAGCTACCTTGGTATCCTTGATTTGATCTGCTGCCTTTTCTTTGAAATATGAGGTTTTTTCGTTCCATTTCGTTAAAAACGCTTTTTCCTCTTCTTCCTTGTTCAAAGCCTTCGCGCAGATATTTAACGTATCCTTCCACTGATAGACCTCTTTCACCATAACAGTGGGTGCAATTTCTGTGAGCTGGGAATATATTTTTTCATGACGGACCTTGGAAGCAATGATCAAATCCGGCTTTAACGCGATGATTTCCTCTAAGTTCGGCTGAGTCTCTATTCCTAAATTCACCACCCCATCCATCTCACCTCTTAAGTATTCATAAACTGGCTTTTCCGCCCAGGATTCTACTGCACCAAGAGGCTTTATGCCAAGGAGCAGAGCGCTGTCAGTTGCTCCCTGAAACAGTGTTACAACTCTTAGAGGGGTTCCCTCAATTTCTGTTGTTCCCATGGCATGCTCGATTACTCTGGCAGTCGCCTCTCCTGTTTTTTCTACAGTTGCAGTTTCTGCTGCCGTGCTCTTTGCACTCGTTCCATATGACCCGCAGCCGGATAAAAGGGCAGTAAGTACCATAAGTCCGGTAAAAAGTTTTATAAGTTTCAAAATTGTGCACTCCTTTTGTTCTTATTGATATCTTATTTCATTAGTTAGTGTTAACTAACTGATAAATATACTTGTACAGTTTAACATCTGATATGACTTATGTCAACACAGTGCAGTTGATATAAAATATCATTAAATAAAAAAGAAATGTCTTTGCTGATATATAACTATATCTAACAGAAACATTCCTTTTTTAACTTCTGATTAACCCGTACCTCACACAGATACGGTTCTATCAGTAATAAGGATAAACATACTCCTGTTCCGGTTTCTCCGCTGCCACCATATTTTCTGCATCAATGGTAGGATATCCGTCTTTTACTGACAGCTTTCCGGTAACCGTTACCCAGTCATTTTCTTTAAAGTTCAATCCTTTTGAATCATACGCCATCAGCCCCATAGGCGCCATATCAGCAGAACAGCACCACATAGACAGTCGGACCAGCGCGAATTCATTTTCCTGCCTGTTTTCCAGATCCAGAAAAACAAAACCCTTCATGGTAACTGTATATCCCTGGTATTTGTCCGCATGAGCTCCAAGCTCTGTCATCCACGCATAATAATCATCATCTGCAATGGTGATGGTTTTCGCATTCTCATCAATTCCGTTTAATTCGGCTCCCTTTAAAAGATCCGGTGACTGGGTTTGTGCCGGCTGAGTCTGCCCCTGCTGCCCGTCATCTGCATTCCCATCATAACCTGCACTGTAATCCGGCTGCTCTTCCTCTGTTTCATCTTCATAATAATCGTATCCGGCTGTTTCCTGTTCACTGGCACTTCCATAATCGATTCCTGACCCTTCCGAAGAAAAACCAGGTATACTGGAACTGGAATAATTCTTAATCGCCGCACTTCCTGCAGGAGGGGCTGGCGGTACTGTTAAAATCAGAATCGGGATTCCAAGAACCAGACAATGAAACAGCCGTCCCTTGTATTTGGGGCGAAATATTCTCCCTGCTCCCATGGCTGCCCACAGTACCATAAGTGCGGACAATCCATATAAATAAGGCTTCATTCTCGGCGTCACATAGGAGAGATAGCCGCCTGTAACAGTCAGCCGGAAAACCAGAATTCCAAAAATCAGATAACAGGCAGACTCAGTCAGTGCCTGAACATTGATTCCTTTTCCTTTCAGCTTCATATCCGGATCCCTCCGCTTCCAAGCAATGCAAACATACCCACTACACCAAAGCAAATCAGGAATGTTGTAACAAAAAGACGGACAATAAACTTTTTCTCAAATCCGCCAAGAAGCATTGCTCCATTTTTCAAATCAATCATGGGACCGAACACCAGAAACCCCATCAGCGCCCCTGTGGGGAAAACACCTGCCATGGTTCTTGCCACCACCGCATCGGATGAGGAACACAAAGACAGGATAAATGCCATTGCCATCATAAATGCCACCGAACCCAGAATTGGAATTCCAGCTCCAGACCGCGTCATCCCCGGCCAGACTTCCTGCAATACAGTGGATACAAAAATACCAGTAAGCAGATATTTACCAACTGTGAAAAATTCATTCTGGGCGTGACGCATCATGAGAAAAAAACGGGAAGCTTTCGTCTCATCTGACGCAGGGATCTCATAATCTCCGTACGTTTCTCCCCCCTGTATGGACGGATCCGCTAACAGAATCTTGGAGGATGGGGATACAAGATAAGTAAGACCAGTCAAAACTGCGCATAAAATCCCCAGACCGCATCTGGCTGCAATGATCTTAATGTTTCCATTAAAGGCATACCAGGTAGATAAAATCACCACCGGATTAATTACCGGGGAAACCAGCATAAAGGTAACTGCTGCAGACAGCGGGACTCCCTTTTTTACCAGACCTTTAAACACCGGTACGGAAGCGCAGTCGCAAACCGGAAGACAAAATCCGGCCGCAATGGCAAAAAACTGCCCAAGGACAACATTCTTTGGGAACTTACTCCTGATCCAGTCTGCAGGCACATAAACCTGTATGGCGGAGGAAAGCAGCACTCCGATAACAAGAAAGGGCACCGCCTGTAAAAACACACCCAGAAACAACGTGACAAATGATCCTAAAAAGGAATTTGCAACCAGATAACTAATTGCGACAGCTGCAGCCAAAAGCAGCAGCATCTGGGATTTCACTTTATACCGGAACATATATTTCTTAATACGGTCCCATTTCCCTTCTGTAAATACACGGATATCGGGATTGATACGAAAAAGCGCCTGGGCACTCTGCTCCGCCTTTTTCTCATCCTCTGTTCTTAAATATGCCATATCACTGGCTGAGATCTGGGACATGGAAATCAGTCCGGAGTCTGTGATCCGGTGCTTCAGTTCCTTTTCTTCTCCCACATAAACAACCTTTTCCACATTCATTGCCGGCTTCATGTGAAACTGGAGAAACATCTCCTCAAATTTGTGAAAATGCTCCATTCCATTCCACTCAATCAAGATTAAATCGGCCGGATCAGCCAGAATCTCTTCGCAAATCGAATCAGCCACAAAAAACGGTGACTCTTCTATTTCTGCTTTAGAATAATAAAGGGAGCGCACGCCTTCCCCTTCTGCAAGGGGTGTGTCGCCCCGTTCAAATTGAATCACAAGGACTTCCTGTTCAGAAAGCTCTTCCTGGATTAACCGGTTTATCAGCGTTGTCTTTCCGGAATCAAGAAATCCCGTAATTACCCATGCAGGAACCACCATGCGTTATTCTCCTTTAAACAATGTTATAATCTGCTGCTGCTTTATTCCTGTTCCTATGAAACACACACTGTTTCCATCTCCCCTGCAATTTTGAATCTTAAGCATACCGGGTATGTAATGAAAAGAAATACTTCCCTCAGGACCTTTCACAATCCCTTTTCCTCTGAGAATCATTCCGTCTGCCTGCAAGGTTACCCTGTTGATTTTCGCCTTCAGTGCGGCCTCCGTCAGAAACTCATCACACTCAAAGGTAACGGATGAAAAGATCTCTCTGGCAAAATGAAACAGGGGACGCACAGCAGATTCTCCCTTTCCGCCGAAACGGATCTTCCGGTTCAAAGCGGCAGGCTTTTTTAGTTCTTCCTGTAAGGTCTCCGCCAAAGTTACCCTTTTTCCCTCACGAAATATCTCTGCAGGAATGCTGTCCCAGAAATCCGCTTCAATTCTGGCTTCGGGATTCAGTTTCCTGATTTTACCCATGATGTCTTCTGTCTCTCCTGCGCTTTCGCTTATATGGCTTAAAAGAATTAAATCACCGAACTGAATCTGGTTGATAAACACTTCTCCGAAATTTTCCCTGTATTTATCGAAATTCATCACATCCACCACAGTGATGCAGCGGCAGATATTCACAATGTCCTTCCGATTCATGCACGCTTTAATAATATCCGACAGCCGTCCGGCGCCGGACGGCTCCACCAAAATCACATCAGGCTCGTATTCTTCTGCAATCTGTCCCATGGCACTGTTAAAATCTCCGGTCAGACTGCAGCAGATGCACCCTGAATTTAAGCTGGTCACAGTTAAACTGTCACTCTTTAAAAGCTCCGCATCGATTCCGGCATCACCGAAATCATTTTCAATTACTACAACCTTCCGGTTCTGAAAAACAGCGGGGACCATCGTCTGAATCAATGTGGTCTTACCTGCCCCCAGAAAGCCGGATATGATATACAAATCTATCATCTTATCTACTCCTTATCGTGACCTAGCCTTTCACTCCGAGCAGCTTCTTTCCAATAAATATAAGCAGAAGAAAAACGACCCCCACTAAAACAATGGTTCCTCCCGGTTTTAACCCCAGATAATATGCGGCAAAAAGACCGATTATCATAAATATCACATCAAAACCAATGGCATAAAGAACCGTCTGCCTGTAATTTTTTGAAAACTGCATGGAACAGGCTGTGGGAATTACCATCATGGAAGAAACAATTAACGCTCCTACGGTTCTGGCCGCAATAGAGACTGTAACCGCTGTTAACACGGTAAATATAAAATTCACTATTTTCACCGGAACTCCGGCAAGTCTGGCACTCCTCTCATCAAGAGCGATATAAAACAGCTCTTTATAAAGGAGTAAAAACAGCAGAAGGACCGTTAAGGACACTCCAATAACCAGAAACATCTCCATATCGCTGATTGCTACAATACTGCCAAACAAAAAGCTGTTAAAATTGGCAGAATTCCTCACAAAACCGGAAAGCACGCCTGCCAGACCTATTCCTGCAGACATTATAATCGCAATGGACATTTCCGAATAACGGGGTAATTTTCTTCGTATTGCCTCAATTCCAAGGGCTGCCATAATACAGGCAGCCACTGCTCCGGCCACAGGGTTGATTCCCATTATAAGCCCAAATGCCACTCCAGCAAGGGAGGTATGGGACAGTGCATCCCCGATCATGGAAAGCCTTTTTAATACAATCACGACACCAATACAGGGAATCACCATTGCCAGTAAAATTCCAACTACAAAGGCTTTCTGCATAAAAGCATAATTAAAGATCTCCATCACAGTCAGCCTCCCCCTGAGTTGTTATTTGTCTCATCACGCCGTTCTCCAGGCGGAAGATGGTATCCGCCAGTCCAGCCAGCCGTTTCCGGTCATGTGTTACCATAAAAACAGTCATATGATCATCGCGATTGAAATTCTTTATCAGGCGGTAGAACTCTTCCGTATTCTTTTCATCCACACCGGTGGTCGGCTCGTCAAGAATCAGAAGCCGGGGCCTGTTAACCAGGGCTTTCGCCAGCAAAACCCGCTGCTGCTGTCCGCCTGAAAGCTTTCCGATCAGGCGCTTTCTGTATGATTCCATTCCCACCTCGCAAAGAGCTTCCGTCACTTTTTCCTTCTCTTTTTTTCCTGCGAAACGAAACAGCCCGATCTGGCTGTATAAATTTGCCTGAATGATCTCCTCAACGGAGGCCGGAAAGTCCTTGTAGGTATCCATTCCGTTCTGGGGAACATAGCCCACTTCCTTCCAGTCACAAAACTGACGGATGTCCTTTCCCAGCAGCTTAAAGCTTCCTTCCTCTCCGGTTAAAGACAGTTCTCCCAAAAGTATCCGGATCAGCGTACTCTTACCTGCTCCATTATCACCGGTGAGTGCTGCAAACCCGCCTTGGGGAACGGTTAAATCTACTCCGTTTAAAACCTGTGTTCCTCCATAGGAAAATGTCAATCCTTTCATTTCAATCGCGTTCACATGTTTACTCCTGTCCTTTTTATTCCAGCGCTTCCTTTAATACGGTGAGATTCTTCTCCATAACAGAAAAATAATCGTCCCCATTTTTTAACTGTTCGTCAGTCAGTCCTTCTAAAGGATTTAAAACCTCTGTTTTTGCGCCGGTTTCTTTTGCTATGGTCTCCGCCACTTTCGGGCTGACCAGATCTTCAAAGAATATGGTTTTCACCTTGTTTTCCTTTACAAAGTCTATGACTTCGGCCATTCTTGCAGGATCCGGCTCTGAATCCGGTGTCAGTCCCTCAATGCCCATCTGAGTCAGTCCATAAGCATCGCAAAGATATCCGAATGCCTCATGTGCAACTACCACCGACTTGTTTGGCAGCGGAGACAAGGTGTCTTTAAATTTCTTGTCCAGCTCATCAAATTTACCGGCATAGGTTTCATAATTAGCCTGGTAGTATGCTTCATTCTCAGGATCTGCCTTTACAAAAGCATCCTTAATATTTTCCATCTCTTTCTTCGCATTAACCGGGCTCAGCCATACATGAGGATCAAACTCTCCGTGCTCATGTTCCTCACTTTCAGCTTCCTGGCTTTCACCCTCCTCATGTTCGTGCCCCTTCATCAAAGTGATTCCCGAAGATGCCTCTGCAACAGTCAGATTCTTATTTTTAAGAGTTTTTAACACAGCCTCTGCCCAATGCTCCATTCCGGCTCCGCTGTATACAAATACATCGGCTTTCTCCAGATTTGTGATATCTTTCGTCGCTGGTTCCCAGTCATGAGGCTCTGTTCCTGCCGGTACCATATTGGTAACATCTACTTTATCGCCGCCTATTTTTACGGCAAAATCATACATCGGATAAAAGCTTGCCATTGCAGTCAGTTTCCCGCTGTCCTGTGCTTCATTTTTTTGTCCGCAGCCTGATAACAGTGCTGCAGAAACTGCAGCTGTAAAAAAAACTGCTTTCATTATATTTTTTTTATTCATGATTAAAATCCTCCGGTTCTCTCTTTATTCGTCAGTGCCATATGTTTTCCGAATTCAATTATCCATACGGACCTTTAAATCCACCAGAGAAACCGGACGTAAAAAAAGTCCTGCAATATAGGGTACAATTCTATAATTTGTAATCTGAAAGGATATGAAGACTGCAGCAGCAGTTCCAATCGCCTCAGAAATTACGCTGATTGCCGAAATACAAACCTCAATCTCCTGACAAACTCTGCAGTGACTGCCTGTACACTCATGAGAGAGGTGGGTGAATACAAAAAACGATGAGGAAAAAAAGACCACAGTGAGAATCACTGCTGTCATAAGTGCTGCCCATTGTCTGAAATTAAATCTGCCTTTCATGATAAACCTTCCTTTTAGTCCGTTTACTGCTGACACCCGCTGCAATAGCCGTAAAGCACCATATGCTTCTGGTCCAGCTTAAATCCATGATCATCATGGATGTGGCGGTAAAATTCATCCAGCCTGGAGCATTCTAAAGGAATCATGGAGCCGCATTTTAAGCAGACAAGCTTTCCTACATTCCTGTTAATTTCGTCACCAATATACCGAAACTGAGCCTTTGATCCATCAACAGACGGTATTTTCACAACCACACCATCCTCACACAGGCGCTCCAAAGCACGGTAAACCGTAGTCTGCCCCACCTGAATTCCATCCCTGCGAAGACTATCCATAAATTCTTCCACTGTACAAAATATATCTTTTTGTTTTTTTAAGCAGCTGACAATCATCTCCTGCTGCCTGGTCCGGTATCTTCCACGTTCTGCCATATTCATCCCCTATTTTCGAAATCAGAAATCATTTTCATATTATAGCACTCTCTCTTGAAATGTCAAGATGAATATGAAAATAGTTCTCTGTTTCTTATGATAAAATTCTTCATTTCCCTCATCTGGCTCTTGACAACAGGTTTTTAAACTGGTATTATGTTCATAAATTTAGAAATATTTTACTTTTTGAACAAGAAGGAGGAGGTTATGCAAGCAATCATCCTGGCTGCCGGCATGGGACGGCGACTGAAACAGTTAACCGAGCATCAACCCAAATGTATGGTGCCCGTCAACAAAATTCCATTAATTGAACGAATGTTAAAGCAGCTGGATCAATATCAGCTGGAGAAAATCATTCTTGTAACCGGTCACAAGGGAGAACTGCTTAAGTCCTTTGTAGAATCCCTTTCCCTTACTACTCCCGTTGTATTTATCGATAATCCGGTTTTTGAAACCACCAATAATATCTATTCCCTTTATTTAGCCAAGGATTATCTCCTGAAAGACGACACTCTGCTCCTGGAATCCGACTTAATATTTGAGCAGGAGGTTCTGACCCAGATTATAACGGATTCCCGTCCCAATCTGGCTCTTACTGCCCCCTTTGAAAGCTGGATGGATGGTACGGTTGTACTCATAGACCAGCAGGATAATATTATGAAGTTTTTAACGAGAAAAGACTTTCGGTTTGAAGACATCCATTCTTACTATAAAACGGTTAATATATACAAATTCAGCCAGAGCTTTTCTTCCACCCATTATGTTCCTTTCTTAGAGGCATACAGTAAGGCGTTAGGAAATAATGCCTACTATGAACAGGTGCTGAAGGTTATATCCCTTCTGGATGATCACGATTTAAAAGCCTCCCGTCTGGAAAATGGATTCTGGTATGAAATCGATGACGAACAGGACTTAGATATTGCTGAATCCATTTTTACAGACTCCCAGAGCAGACTAAAACGCCTTTCTGAGCGGTACGGGGGATACTGGCGCTATCCGGGACTGTTAGATTTCTGCTATCTGGTGAACCCCTATTTTCCCAACAACCGTCTCATGGGAGAAATCAAAGCCAGTTTCGAAATTCTTACCACCAGCTATCCTTCGGGGCTGGATATTAACAATCTCCTTGCAGCAAAATCCCTGGGACTGGATAAAAACCAGGTATTGACAGGAAATGGAGCTACAGAGCTGATCAAACCCCTTCTTCGAAGCTTTAACAAGCCGGTAGGTGTCCTTCG
Source organism: Clostridium boliviensis (assembly GCF_033342255.1). NCBI lineage: Bacteria > Bacillati > Bacillota > Clostridia > Eubacteriales > Clostridiaceae > Clostridium > Clostridium boliviensis. The sequence goes on along the minus strand of NZ_JAWONS010000109.1, from coordinate 117,584 downwards.
CCCTTCCTTTTCGGAATACGAAAACTGTACAGACCAGGCAATCCCTTTTACCATTTCTTCCAGAGATTTTTCTTATAATGCTCAGGATGTTATGGATTTTTATAGCGGCGAGGACATTGATGCCCTAGTTTTGGTAAATCCGGATAATCCAACCGGAAATTACATAAAAAAAGAAGATGTACTGCAGCTTATCGGGTTCTGCAAAGAGAAAAACGCTCTGCTGATACTGGATGAATCGTTTCTGGATTTTTCAGACCAGGAAGAATCGCCGTCCTTTATGACGCCAGAGCTGTTAAATGCCAACCGGAATCTGGTGCTGATTAAAAGCATCTCTAAATCCTATGGTGTACCAGGATTACGGCTTGGAATCATGGCCTGTGCTGATCCGGACATCATCGGTCTTGTACGCAGTGAGCTTCCCATCTGGAACATTAACTCACTTGCAGAATATTTTCTTCAGATATTTGAAAAGTATCAGGGAGATTATTGCAGTGCTTTAAGACAGTTTCGTGAAACCAGAGCTGAGATGTATGGCATGTTAAGCTCGATCCGACAGCTGACCCTTTACCCTTCCCAGGCAAATTTTATACTCTGCGAAGTAAAAGACGGCTGTTCTGCCCAGCAGATTGCGGAGCTGCTTTTAAACCGTTACAACATTCTTGTAAAGGATCTCTCTCACAAACCTGGAATGGAAGGCAGAGAATGCATACGAATCGCAGTGAGATCCAAAGAGGATAACCGGCGTCTATGCGACGCACTAAAACATATATTACGTTAATATCAGGAGGTAATGAGAATGAATGCACAGGAAACAGCAAACGAAACATGGAAACAGATCTGGGTTAGAAAAGGAAAGGCTGAAGGAAATGACTTACTTGCATTTGACGGCTATGAGGCAACTCAGGTTGATATGAAAGAGGTAGCCCGTCAGATTACAAAACGCCTGGATATTCAAAAAGGTGACAAAGTGCTGGAAGTAGGCTGCGGTGCAGGTGCCCTTGCTCAATACTTAGACTGCGACTATACAGGTATGGATTATTCCCACACACTGGTCAAAAAGCATATCGAGATCCTTAACAATTCCGTATTGACCGGAGAAGCTGCAGATCTGCCATTTAAAGATCATTCCTTTGACAAGGTAATCTGCTATGGAGTTTATCTCTACTTTGATAATAAGGAATATGCAAAGAAAGCCACCAGCGAGCTGCTCCGTGTCGCCAGAAAAAGTGTTCTCATCGGGGAACTGCCAATTCGTTCCCACCGCAAAGAACATCTTCTTTTCACAAAGGATGAATTTGAGGGCTGGGAAATCAGTGATGGTTTTTATGATCCCTACAGAAATGACCGTTTTAATGCGATTTACCGTTACACGCTATAATATAGAAGAAACAGTTACACAGGGCCTGTCGGAATGGCAGGTTCTGTGTAACTGTGTTTTTGTACTTTCTTAGGGTGTTACTCTGTTTAAATCCCTTGGAAACAGTGAAGAATGGCGCACATTCTCCTGGTCAAGCAATCTGCTTGTAAAACGTTCCAGACCCAGACCCAGACCTCCATGAGGTGGCATGCCGTATCGGTGCATCATCAGATAGCTTTCAAATAAATCCGGATTCATTCCCCTGCTTTTCAGTTTATTTAACTGTTTCTCATAAGAATGTATCCGCTGACCTCCGGTGGTTATTTCAAGACCTTTAAACAGCAAGTCAAAGCTATCCGTTTCTTCTGGGTTCTCTTTGCTGTCCATGGCATAAAAAGGCCTTTTCCTGCTGGGGTAATGAGTGACAAATACAAAGTCACTTCCAGTTTCTTCTTTCATTAATTGAGAAAGAAATTTCTCTTCTTCCGGCTCAAAATCATCAAAGTCCGTAATTGGTCTGTTAAATTTCTTAGAAATCAGTTCCTTTGCCTCCATGAATTTAATTGCAGGAATTCTCTCTATATACGGCAGGTTTACATTTAAAATCTCCCGTTCCTCTTCATAACAGGATTCCAGCACCTCCATCACATGACGAAGCATCCTTGTCTCCATTTCCATTATATCTTCAAAGCTCCTGATATATCCCATTTCAAAATCTACACTTATATATTCATTTAAGTGTCTGGAAGTATCATGCTTTTCAGCACGAAATACTGGTGCAATCTCAAAAACCCGTTCATAGACTCCCACCATCATCTGCTTATAAAACTGAGGACTTTGAGCCAGATATGCCTCCTTACCAAAATAATCAAAACGGAAGATATTGGCTCCTCCTTCGGCACCTGTATGAACAATTTTCGGAGAATGGATCTCTGTAAAATTCTCTTGCTTCAGAAACTCACGGATCCCCAGGGTAATTCCCTCCTGTAATAAAAATATGGCCCGTTCTCTTTCATTACGCAACGTCACCGGTCTGTAATTCAGGAGATTTTCCTGGGAAGTATCCACCCGTTTGTTATTAATAACAATGGGAATCTGCTGATCCGGTTTTGACAAGACTTCCATATCTAACAGCTGCAGCTCAAAACCTGTTTTAGACCGTACTTTAATACCAGTATGCCTGCAAGGCAGATAATTAAAACAATGATCCTATTATTAAAGAAAATTATAAGTTTACCATGAGAATAGCCGTCATAATCCCCGTCATTCACTATGGTTTTCCCAGTAAAAATGAGGTTTTTGTGGTATTTGACACAGTTTTAGTTAAACTGCGAAACTCTTTTTTCACTAATTAAGTCACTTACCACGAGATAAACTCAGGAGGAATTCAGCATGAAGAAATTTAAAGACTTCAGCATTACAAGGAAGCTGCTTACAGCTTTCATCAGTATGATTGCGATCATACTTTTGGTGGGCATTGTTGGAATTTTTGGAATGATCAAAATCAACAATCTGGATACATATTTATATGAAAACCGTACAGCTCCTTTTCGTGAACTGATTGCCGCTACCAACAGCCTTAATCAGATACGTTCTGATTCCCTCGGAATAATCGCTTATGCCGGAAATGCTAAGGAACTGGAAGTACTGGAACAGAATTATACGTTACACAAGGATACGTTACTAAAAAACCTGGATCTTTATAGGACTACTATGGAAAGCCAAAATACGATTATGATTATGGACGAAATAAAACAGGTTTTCACCGAGACCTATGCACCCGCAATAGAAAAATCAATTGCTGAAACAAAACAGGGGAATACCAAGGAAGCACTGGCCATATTAACCAATCAGGAGAATAGTATCAACAAGATATTTGAAGACTTTGATAAGTTGATTGACAACCGTTTACAGTCTGCTCAGGAGACCAGCCACAGTAATGATATGACTGCCGGCATTCTCACCGTAGTTCTCATTATTTTTGTTTCAGCAGGAACCGCCGCTGCCATTTATTTAAGTCTGAAAATATCCCGTATGATCAGCACGCCTATCAGCCAGGTGGTTGAAGCAGCTAAGAAGATAGCACTTGGACACGTGGATGTTGATTTAAATGAAATCAATTCCAAGGACGAGACCGGACAGCTTGCAATTGCCTTTAATGAAATGCTGGACGGAATCCGCAAGCAGGTATTAGCTGCTGAGAAGATCAGTAATGGTGATTTCACCCAGGAAGTGCCACTTCGTTCCAAAGACGATATCCTTGGACTTGCACTCCGCAAGATTGAAAACGATTTAAATAAAACCCTTCTTCTTATCAGTACAGCTGCCGAACAGGTCAATACAGGTGCTGAGCAGGTATCCTCAGCAGCTCAGGCCCTGGCTTCCGGTTCCACCGAACAGGCTGCCACTGTAGAAGAACTGAATGCATCAATTGCCACTGTAGCCACTCAGGCAGACCAGAATGCAACCAATGTACGTCTTGCAGCCGGTTATGTACACCAGACCGGTGAAGGCGTGGAAGAAAGCAATAATCACATGAAGAACTTAAATGGTGCCATGGAACGCATCAGCACTGCTTCTGAGAAAATATCCAATATTACAAAAGTAATTGAAGACATCGCATTCCAGACAAACATTCTTGCATTAAATGCTGCAATCGAAGCTGCCCGTGCAGGAAATGCAGGAAAGGGATTTGCTGTAGTTGCTGATGAAGTCAGAAATCTGGCAACTAAATCTGCAGAGGCTGCACAAGAGACCGCGACCCTTATTATGCACTCAGTAGAAGCCGTATCAGAAGGCGGACATATGGCAGGAGAAGCTGCAAGAATTCTCCGTGAAGTATCTGAAAAATCCAAGCTGGTTGAACAGGCCATTCAGGAAATCGAGAATGCTTCTTCACAGCAGGTAACTGCAATTGAAGAGATTAACCAGGGACTTTCCCAGGTATCATCCGTTGTCCAGACCAACGCAGCAACTGCAGAAGAAAGTTCTGCCTCCAGTGAAGAGCTGGCAGCACAGTCTGTGACTCTTCAGCAGGCAGTCGGTAAGTTTAAACTAAAAGGTGATCAGTCAGCTTCCACTTATGATCCGTGGGACACATCAGTTCCGGCAGTCATGAACAGATCTGAAAAATATTAATTTACATAAAAAGCAGGGAAGGACTCCAGAACCGGATTTCCTTCCCTGCTTTCTCCTATAACTGCATATTCAAAGTTTCATCATACCATTCCAGACAAAGAGCCGTCCATTTCTCCCAGGCTTCTTCCTGCTGACGCTTAAGCTCTTCATAGGCCGAAGCATCACTCCATTCCATTGCTGACCAGATTTCCTGGGATTCCTGCCAATCCTTAAGCAGCTTCTCACAAGCGTAAGTAAGCTCCTCCACCAGTTCCCCGGCCTTCATAAGACGCTCCGTCACCGGTCCCATTTTCCAATCCACATAGGCTTCCTCACTGGATATTTCCTTCAGGCGGTGTCTTTCCGCCTTTGGAACCGCCCTGATCCCGGCAATCAGTGCCTGTTCTTCTACCCGCATCTGCGCTGCAATCCCCTCTTTGCTGCCCCTCCTTTTCCGTTCCAGATAGTGAGCATATCCAAAGGGATAATAAAAAACAGACTGGTCTTCAAAAATCAGAATCGATTCCGCTACCCGGTCAAGAAAATACCGGTCATGGGATACGAACAAAATTGTACCGGTAAAAGCAGAAAACGCAGATTCAAGGGTTTCCTTTGCCTGTATATCCATGTGATTGGTAGGCTCGTCCAATATCAGAAAATTTGGTCTGCTCTGCAAAAGCTCCGCCAGAACCAGCCTTGCCTTCTCTCCCCCTGAAAGAACGTCCACACGTTTGCTGGCTTCCTTTCCTCCGAATAAATAAGCCCCAAGAATGCTTCGAACCTCTTTTTCTGTTAATGCAGGAAACAAATCATGAAAATGATCCGCAACGCTCTTCTCAGAAAGAAGCTGGGAGGACTGCTGATCAAAATATCCGATGGTAATGTGATTGCCCAGTGAATACTCCCCGGTCAATCCTGGAATCAGACCTGCGGCAGTCTTTAAAAGAGTACTTTTCCCTGCTCCGTTTGCCCCAAGAATTCCTATTTTTTGTCCTCTTCGAATCCGCAGACTAAGCTCTGCAAGCGGCTTTTCATAACCAATTTTTAAATGCTCTGCTTCAAACACCCATTTACTCCCCAGAATAGCCGGCTCCAGCGGCTCTACAAACAGATGAACTTCATCTTCCACCGGTTTTTCCACCGGAACCAGCCGCTCAGCTGCCTTTCGTTTAGACCTGGCAAATGCGGCTTTATTGGGTTTGTGCTTGAATCGTTCCACCAGGTCATTTAATCTTTTTTTCTCTTCCTGCTGCATCTCATAGGCTTTCGTCTGGAGCCGTATTCTTTTTCTCTTTTCCGCCCTGAACTGGGTGTAGCTGCCTGTATAGCGGGTCAGGGTTTTACCTGAAAGCTCATATATCACTGAAACAGTCTGATCCAGAAAAAAGCGGTCATGGGATACCATAACCACCGCTTTTTTATATCCGGATAAATACTCCTCCAGCCACTGGACTGTCTGAATATCCAGATGATTGGTAGGTTCGTCCAGCAGTAATATATCTGGTTTCAGGAGAAGATGTCTGATCAGCGCAATCTTCGTCTGCTCTCCTCCTGAAAATTCTGAAATTTTTTTCTTTTTATCCGATTTTAAAAATCCAAATCCGGTAAACAGTCTGTCATATTCCTGTTCGTATTCAAACCGTTCCTGTGAAAAATCATCCGAAAAAGAGCAGGAAGAGAAGATCTCTTCCTCTACCGTACGCTCATTTTCTTCCGATGCCTGCTGCTTTAAATATCCTGTTGTTAATTTTCTCGCAGCATTAATTCCTGAATTCTGCCGCTTATCGTCACGGTCCAGTTCCAGTTCTCCTGCAATTAGCTTTAAAAGGGTGGTCTTTCCGGCTCCGTTGCTTCCTACAACCGCAATTTTTTCATTGCCGCGTATTTCGAAATTTATATGGGACAGGATGACGTTTCCTCCTGCAGAAACGGTTCCTTCTATAATCTGGTACAGCATAACTGACTTCCTCAATTGTTCTTTTTGTCTTATTCTATCACAAAATCGGAATAATACAAGCTGTCCTTAAAGAGAGACATGGGTTTTCGCATGGGCTTTCCTGTCCCTGATGGATTTTAATACAGGAACCAGAAAGGTGGCGATGAGACCGCCTGCAAAACCATTGTTATAAAGATTCAATCCTCCGTAAACGATACCTACATTAAGTGCCGCTGAGGAATGCAGAAAACCTGCAAGAATTCCGGCCCCCACTCCAAATTCACCCGCGATGGGTGCCAGTGTGGTGGAAAGAAGAAGGGCCAGCTGAGCACTGGGATCTGTAATGCTCCAATTTTTCAAATATCCTCCAATAATGACGCCAATCATAATGGGCAGTATATTACGGGTATGCTTTCCCGTTGCGCTGAAACCTACAATGGTAAAAATCCCTCCTATAGTAGGACCATTTAAATCACCTCTTACAATAAGGACCAACAGCGTTGAAACTATACCATTAATTCCCATGTTAAACAGTGTGGGGGCAAATCCTTCGCTCTTCACATAATCAGTTCCGCTGATTCCATAGGATTTTAAGATCTCCAGATATCTTGTCCACACCTGTTTGGATATAAAGAATGAAAATACGATCATCCCAAAAAATAAAGCGATGAGCAGTCTGGCAAATAACACATTCTGCCCGGTTGACCAGATAAGACGTGCCTTTATTTCAATCCCAAAGGATTTCATAAGTGACACAATTATGGTAGCAATAATTCCGCAGGAAAAGCCCACATTATAAAGAGAATATCCCTGATGAGCATAATGCGTGTGTGTAGAAAGAGGCGGAAGCACAAAGCCAATGCTTATACCTACAAAAAAACTTAAAACCAACCGGAGTCCAAGGGGCAGATTTCCGATCTGCATGATCTGGGTAATAACCGGAGATAAACAGGTTCCGTAAAACCCAACATAAATATAACGAGTTATGGATGTTTTGTGATAATAAGAATATAAACAGATTCCCATCATGATAGCCCATATGTTTAAGATATTCTTCCCAAACAATGAAAAGCCAAACATGAGAAAGCTAGAGGTAATGGTATGACCGCTCATATCCATCCCCAGAAAATAAACGATTGCAATGCTCAATAACGTTAATACACCTGCATTAATAAATGCAGCTCCAATGCCTCCAATGGCAATGTAATCCGTAATCAGGAAATCCGGCTCCTGTACGATCGTGATGATTCCCCTCCAGATTTCATCAAACGGCTGCAGTAAAAATCCTGCAACAATAAAATAAATCGGCACCAGGGCAAGAATCTGGAATTTGGCCCGTCTCGAAAGCGGTCCATAAGTTCTGAATCTGACTGAAAGTTGTCCTGTCATGTCGTTTCGTTTTCCTCTCCTATATTTAGTTTTCGTAACAATGATATCTTATCATTTCAGAAAAAAAGGTTCAACTATTTTTTAATTCCAAAACTATTTTTTATAAATATTTTATAACTTTAGGAAAAGTGCCTGGAGTTGTTTCTTTGAACATTGAAATATAAAGTATAAATTGGTTAATCTAACCAAACATTCTAATTTTTACGTTATTTTATTTACAAAGTCTTTCTCATCTGATATTATGACTAATATAGAAACAATTCTTTCATATAACACAAATATCCGACTTTTCTGTGACATTTATGACTTCACCAGGCTGATTCTCAACCAAAGTTAAATCCAGACGACAGTAATTCACACAAAATCATTGAAAAATTAAAGGAGGGCGCAAATAATATTTATATCGTATGTAGGTAAGTGTATCAATCAGTAATATCAAACAGGAGGGGTTAAAATGAATGAATTAAGCAAAAAGGTCTTGTCGATTATTTTCGCTTTAGCAATGTGTTTTTCGAGTATATTTACCAGTACCTCATTTGCAGCTACCGATTACTGGCAGAATTATACTGACGGAGGCGGTTCCGTTAATATGGTGAATGGTTCTGGAGGTAATTTCAGTGTAAGCTGGACAAACTGTGGTAATTTCGTAGTTGGTAAAGGATGGGGTGCCGGAAGTCCATCCAGAATCGTGAATTATAACGCTGGTGCTTTCTCTCCATCCGGCAACAGTTATTTAACGTTCTATGGCTGGACAAGGAATTCCCTGATTGAATATTATGTGGTTGACAGCTGGGGAACCTACAGACCAACCGGAACCTATAAAGGAACCGTATATAGCGATGGTGCCAATTATGATATCTATACAACCATGCGTTACAACGCTCCTTCCATTGATGGTTATCAGACATTTCCGCAGTACTGGAGTGTCAGACAGTCAAAGAGACCGACTGGAAGCAATGCTCAGATTAACTTTGGAAATCATGCGAATGCATGGAGAAGCAAAGGGATGAACTTAGGTAATTCCTGGTCCTATCAGGCATTCTGCGTAGAAGGATATCAGAGCAGCGGGTATGCTAATGTAACAGTCTGGTAATTCGGACTGTATTTTAAGAAACCATTTATCAAATGCACTTACCTACATACTATTTAAATATTATATGATCAGACAGAGAAAGGGACTTGTCTATGAGGAAGAAGCTGATCTTGCTTTTAATCGCTGCAATGATCGCCTCCTGCGGATGTTCCAAAAAGGAACAGGATCGTTTTGTGCTGGTGGAAGGCAGGGCTGCAATTGCGGCATCAACCGACAGGGTCCAGGAAGAACCGGCAATCCATGACTTTTACATCGGTAAATATGAAGTAACACAAGAGGAATGGACTGAGGTGATGGGAAATAATCCTTCCGCTTTTAAAGGCAGTGATCTGCCGGTAGAATCTGTAAGCTGGTATGACAGCATCGAATACTGCAACAAGAGAAGTGAAAAGGAGGGTCTTAACCCCTATTATAAGATTGATAAAAAAAACCGTGATCCGGAGAATATCTGTGATTATGATGATATTCGTTGGACCGTAACTGTTTCAGAAGGCGCCAATGGATACCGCCTGCCCACAGAAGCCGAGTGGACTTACGCAGCCGGCGGAGGAACAGAAAGCCGGAATTTTACATACAGCGGCAGCTCTGATGAAGAAGAAGCTGTGTGGTATTGGAGAAATGCCGGAAACAAGTATCTGAAGGGTGACTGGTACTGGCCTGACATCGAGGCCAATCTAACGAAAACCCACCCCGTTGGCAAGAAGAAAGCCAATGAGCTGGGTATCTATGATATGTCCGGAAATGTTCGGGAATGGTGTTTTGAATGGTATCAGGATGCAAAGATTCCAATGGGCTTTTACCGGGTATGGAAAGGGGGCGGCTGGGTCGGAGATATTACCAGCTGTCAGATATCCTACCGTGGTAAATTCGAACCAAATGGCAGAGGCGCAGATATGGGGATCCGTGTATGCAGGGACAGATAACCCTAAATATATAATTTATATGAGACCGGTCTTTCGTCCGGTCTCATACTCATATTTCAGTAATCCTCTGACAGCCCCGCCTCTAAGGAAAGCCTTGCCGCCTTTACTGCATGAATTTTCGTAGTATCAAATACAGGCAGATCCACATCTTTCTGCTGAATTAAAAGTCCAATTTCCGTACAGCCTAAAATAACTCCCTGGGCCCCTCGGTTCTTTAAGCTATCAATGATACGAAAATACGCTTCCTTCGATGTTTCCAAAACAGTGCCAAGACATAATTCGTCATAAATAATACTGTTTACTACCTCAATATCCTTCGCTTCAGGAATTAGAACGGTAATACCTGCATTTTCCAGCTTTTCTTTATAAAACTCCTGAGTCATGGTATATTTCGTCCCCAGCAAAGCTACTGTTGTAATATGATTCTTTTTTAGTTCCTCTGCCGTCACTTCTGCAATGTGTATAATCGGAATATTAATTCTCTTTTGAATCTGGGGCACCACTTTATGCATGGTATTTGTGCCAATTAGAAGAAAGTCAGCTCCTGCTCTTTCAAGAGCTTCTGCAGCCGCGGATAAAATATTCCCGCTTTTCTCCCAGTCATCTTCCGCCTGACAGCGCTCAATTTCAGAAAAATCCACGCTGTATAAAAGTATCTTCGCTGAATGAAGTCCCCCCAGTTCCTGCTTTATCGTCTCATTCATAATCTGATAATATAAACTTGATTTTAAAAGTATTTGCTGTACTCCCCTTCCGGAACAGGGTTTTCCAAACCTAATACTCTCGGCCACAAACCGGTATCTGCCGTAATAAAGCCCATTACCATCCCCATGTGGGTATGTAAATGCCGAAACTGCGCTAATATCAGCGTTAGTCTGCTGTATTCGCAGCCCATGGTCTTATCCGTTAATTCATCATCAGTCAATTTCAAAAGATAATACGTAATCTTACGGCTGATTTCATCAAAATAGTCATTGATCTCTTCTCTTGTAAGCCGTTTAACCGATACCGTATCCAGATTATTTAAATCCTTTTCATGAATATCCGGTTCCACATATTCTTTATCCCTGGGATTGATAAACCACAGATCCAGAGAATGAAGCATGTGGTAAATATGTTTCCAGCAAGGCATTTGACAATATTCCTTATTCCATAATTCATCAGTAACACAATCAATCACATTCTTTACTTCCCATAACGCCCGTTTCGTCTGTTCTGTTATTATTTCAGTCATTGCAGTCTCTTTTTCTACCACCCTGCCTGCCATCGGATGTCCTTCATGAAACTGAACCAGATCCCACAAATTCCCGTACAGATCTTCAAACACTGCAACGATACCGTAATCCTGGACCTTAGGCTCCCGGATAAAAGTAATCCCCAGATCTTTCATCTCTTCATAGTCTCTGTGAAAATCATCCGTTCCCAAAAAAAGGAACACCCTTCCTCCAGCCTGATTGCCGATAAATGGCTCCTGTTCCTGTTTTGAGGCTTTTGCAAGTAAAACTGTGGATCCATAAGCAGCGGGCGGAGAAACCACAACCCAGCGCTTATCCTGTTCTGGCTGATATGTGTCTTCTATTAATATAAAATGAAGCTTTTTAGTATAAAAATCAATAGCTTCATCATAATCCCTTACAACCAATGCAATGTGTACCAATGCCTGTGTCATGTGATTTTCTCCTTTTTTTATAACTGTAAAGGTTTTCCCTCTTTATCAAAATGCTTTCTTAATGCAATTTCTGTAGGAATTATAGAACCAATCAGAATAATCGTCTGTACGATTATAACCAGTGTGCCGAAATTACCAACTGTATCTGTCCCCTTTCCGAAGACAGCCAGCATTGCAATAAATGACGGAACAAGCATGCAACAGCCCACCATCTGCCAGACCTTGCCGCAATGATGATGTGCAAACTCCCAGGTATCCTTATTTTTCATGGACATTGTAGTTCTGTATCCTGCCAGATCGTTTATTTCTTTTGGCGGTTTTTTTCTAAAAAGATAACCAATTACAATCATTATAAGTGGAAGCAGCAATTCCATTGCTGTCATAAAAATCCAAAAAGCCATATGTTTCACTCCTGTCTGATGGACACCAATTGTTTATAAAGCGCCTCGGTTTTTCCCCGCGTCTGATCATTTAACACATGCAGACCTTCCTCAGTTTCAATTATTATGAAAGGGGGCCTGGAGGCATCTATGTACACGTGGGCAGTTTCCGTTCCTGCACGAAATCTTCCTTTCAATATAGAGCCCAAATCAGATCCATTCTCCTTTGTTAATTCATAAGGCAGAGATTCTTCCAGCTTTATATTTTTTATCCCTTTAAGCGGTATGGTCTCACCATTAGAGGAAGATATCTTCAGCGAATCTCCTGCGATTGTGAAAACAGGCGGCAACGATGCCTGGTATAAAGTAATACTAACCAACAATAAAACCGGCGACAATACAATACTGATTCCGGCAATTATAAAAAGCGTCTGCTTCTTATTTTTTTCATCATCTTTTTGTTTCTCATACCCCCTTCTATAACAGTGGGTATTTGTAAAATACATGGTAAATCCAATGTCTGCTATCATAAAAATAAAATAGAAAATGAAATATGGGGTACGATAGATGCTTTCTAATGGAATGATAAACAATCCCGCCGTAGCGAAAAGAATAAGCAATAAAGAAACTCCAGTTGTACGGCACAGCTTTTTAGCATTGTATTTTTCCTTTTCCTCCTGGCTTGACGTATTATACCCTGCTATGAGGAACGATCCATGTCCTGTCAATAAAACAACAGACAAAACTAACAGCAGTATAAATATAATCCAAACAGCAACCATTATACCAACCTCCTGTTCCATTGCCATAATATATTTGAAAACAAATGGAACTATTTATTATCAGGATAGTACAAATAGCAAATAAGATCAAGTAATTTGACCACTTTATTTTAACCTGCAGTTATATTTTTCCGTATCAGATTAATCTATACTCAGTTGAAGTATCATTCCAGATCTGATACCATTACATTATTAAACTTCTTGATAGAACAGGAGGACAGACCAATGCCATTAAACATCGTTATTCGGGAAAAAAGAAAAGAGACCGGTCTTACACAGGAAGAAATAGCCGATTATTTAGGAGTCTCTGCCCCTGCTGTCAGCAAATGGGAAAAAGCTTGCTCTGCAAAGAGATTATGGATGTCATTCACAGCAAAGGATTTGAAACAGGTTTACTCTTAACTATGGAAAAAGTTCGTGAATATCCGACCTGCGGCCATTTTATTCACACTGCTGCACTGTTGTTATACGGTGTCATGCTGATGACAGGTATGAGTAACGTAGAAAAAAAGAAGTATTGCAGTCAGATTATCTCCCTTTATATGCAGGCCGCCAGATATGGAGATGAACAAACCCGCAGCCAGGCAAATTTTATGCTGGCCACCATCTATATAAAAAACGGTGATTATGAAAAGGCACAGAAGCTGTTAGATTTGCTGCCAGAGCGTAACGCCATAGACAAGCTGCCTCTTTTAGCTGAACTTATGATTCAACAGGGGAAATCAGATACGGCTGGAAAACTGATAGAACAAAGACTTCTTATGGCAAACCAGGAGATTCAGCTATTATTAATGAAATTATCGGACATTGCTATAAAGGAGGGAAAGCCTCAGAATGCAGCAGAAATTTCTAAACGGTCTTCCAAACTGGCAGAGATGTTTGGGATGCAAGAATATGATACTTACGCAGCTCCCCTTCAAACTGCCATTGACCAGAGAGATGTTCCAAAAAGCATATCCCTCTTAAAATCTATGCTGTCCTCCCTTCTTCACCCCATGGATCTTGACAACTCCGTACTTTTCCAGCACATTTCAATGCCGATCCATACAAAAGATGTCCGTAATAATATGATTAAAATCATACTCGGGGAACTTGAAGACGACCATAAGTATTCTTATCTTCATTCAAGTGAAGAGTTTGAACAATTAATGCACAAATTCAGATCTGTGAAGTGAGGCAGATTTAAGCCGATGTATTATCCTATTATTTACGTGCAATACTATAATTTGATACAAATTGTATCGAAATTAATTATTTACATTGAGTTTTTATTTTTTTGTGTTACTATAATTTTAATATAAAATTTTTATAGGAGGAACATATGCAAGAAGCGATTGTCCGCATCAGCGAAATCCAGTTAAGAAATTTAAAAAATACACAATATGGAAAAATAGAAATGCCGGCCTATGCAGAAAAGAATTATTTTTCGGATAAAGCAGATCTTCTCGGTATTTATGGACAGAATGGTTCCGGAAAAACTGCAGTAATTGAAGCCATGGACATCATTCAGATGCTTTTAGCAGGAAAGCCTCTGCCGGACGACACAGTTCACTATATATCGGAAGAATCAGGAAACTGCAGTATCGCTGTAAAATTTCTGATTCGTTTTCCTGAGAAGTCCATCCTGGCAGAATATGCTGCCGAATTGAAACGAGGGACCGGCCTTCCCATAGAAATCTCAAGAGAAACGTTAAGTACTGCCATATGGAACGGAACCCGGTTTGAAAACAAGAGAACACTAATTGATTATTCCTCATCACCAGACGGACCGGTCTTCACACCAAAATACCGCTTTGAATCCCTGGCAAAAAGCGGAGAAGATGTCCGCGTTAATTTAAGCGTAGCCAAAAAGCTTGCCCAGAAAAATACCGCTTCCTTTCTATTCAGCCAGGAAATCAGGAGCATTTTTCTGTCAGCGCCGGATGAGATCACACAGGATTACACGCCAGTCATAGAAGCTCTGTATCAGTATGCTTCCTTAAACCTGTTTGTTATCTCAAGTGCTCATTCCGGTTCCATCGCCACTAGTTCCAGGCTTCCTTTCGCATTCCGCTTAAACCTGGGAAACCGAATCGCAAAAGGTGATTTAATGATCCGCCTTGATGACCCGTCAGTCATAAGCAAAGATCAGTTTCAGCTTGTTTCTCAGATTATCGAAGAAATGAATGCGGTATTATCTTCATTGATACCAGGCCTGACCATCGGAATCCACAACTTCGGAGAACAGCTGCGGGAAAATGGAACGCCCGGCTACCGGATTCAGCTGATATCAAAACGGGGAGAGGTTGTGATCCCTCTTAAATATGAATCGGAAGGGATCATTAAGATCATCTCTGTGCTGAACGTAATGATGTGTGTGTATAACCAGCCTTCCATGTGCATGATCATTGATGAACTTGATTCCGGTATCTACGAATATCTGCTAGGAGAGATTTTATCTGTTTTTGAAAAAGGAGCAAAGGGACAGCTGATTTTTACCTCTCATAATTTAAGAGCACTTGAGATGATCCACAAACGAAGCATTATTTTCTCTACAGCCAATCCAGCCAACCGGTATATCCGCCTTCAGAACGTAAAAAGCAATAACAACCTGCGGGATTTATATTTACGCAGCATTACGCTGGGAGGACAGCCGGAGGAAATTTATGAAGAAACAGACAGTGTAGAGATAGGACGCGCATTCCGGCGTGCCGGAAAGGCGGTTCCCTATGATAAACAGGACTAAGAAAATCATTCTCTTTATTGCAGAAGGACCTACTGACGAAGAAACGTTAAGCCCGATTTTAAAGAAGATTTTTCAGAAAGAAGATGTCAGGTTTCATATCGTGCATGGCGATCTCACCAGCAACTGGTCGGTTACTGCCCAGAATGCAATAAAAACAGTCAACCGGCACATTGATACAGAACGAAAACGTTATGGATTTGAGAAAAAAGATATATTAAAAGTAATACATCTGGTTGATATAGATGGTGCTTTTATCATGGAAGAGAAAGTGGTATATGGAGCGCACGAGGAAATCCTGTATTTGAGAGACCACATAGAAACCCGTTCTCCGGAAACCGTCATCAAACGCAACAAACAAAAATCCCAGATATTATCCCGGCTTTCCCTTACCGGAAAAATCGGTTCCATCCCCTATTCCATCTACTATTTTTCCAGAAATCTGGAACATGTGCTTCACAACAGCAGTAATAATTTAACCAATGAAGAGAAAGTCAATTACGCAGATGCCTTTGCAGACCGCTACTCCTTAGACCCTGCCGCTTTTCTCTCTTTCCTTTCCGGTAATGATTTTACAGTTCCCGGCGATTACAGGGATACCTGGGAGTTTATCAGTGAGGGGGCAAACTCATTAAACCGCTACAGTAACTTTCATCTTCTGTTCACCGATATCTCCAGAAAGTAAAAAACAGGCATCAGACAGATTACTTCTGTCTGATGCCTGATCGATATCACAGCTTTTATTCTTCTGCAGTTTCTTCTTTTGCTTCCTTCGGCTCTTCTGCTTTTGGAGCTAGATCGCCTGGCTTCATGCTTAAGTTGATTCTGCCCATCTTGTCTACTTCCATGACTTTTACAGTAACCATATCTCCGATGTTCACCACATCTTCAACCTTAGCCACTCTCTTATCAGAAAGCTTTGAAATATGAATCATACCGTCTTTGCTCGGAGCAAGCTCTACAAACGCACCAAAATTCATAATTCTTACTACCTTACCGGTAAAGATCTGTCCAGCTTCAATCTCAGTCACGATGCTCTTGATGATCTGAATAGCCCGGTCAATCATCTCCTGATCGGTTCCGCATACAGACACACTTCCGTCGTCGGAGATATCAATCTTCACGCCGGTTTCTTCGATAATCTTGTTGATTACCTTGCCCTGCTTGCCCACAACATCACCAATCTTCTGAGGATCAATGGATATCTGATCAATCTTAGGAGCATATTTTCCAACTTCCTTGCGAGGCTCAGCAATCGCTTTTGCCATAATCTCATCAAGAATGTAAAGTCTTGCTTCTCTTGTAGTGCGGATTGCTTCTTCAATAATCGGTCTTGTTAAACCGTGAATCTTAATATCCATCTGAATCGCAGTGATTCCCTTATGGGTACCGCCTACCTTAAAGTCCATATCTCCGAAGAAATCTTCCAGACCCTGAATATCAGTTAAAACAATATAATCATCATCAGTATCTCCGGTTACCAGACCACAGGAAATTCCTGCTACTGCTGACTTAATCGGCACACCTGCTGCCATTAAAGACATAGAGGAAGAACAGATGCTGGCCTGAGAAGTGGAACCATTGGATTCCATGGTCTCGGAAACGGTACGGATTGCATACGGGAATTCCTCTGCTGACGGAAGAACCGGAACAAGGGCTCTTTCTGCCAGCGCACCATGACCGATCTCACGACGTCCCGGTCCTCTGGAAGGTCTTGTCTCTCCTACAGAGAATGATGGGAAATTGTAGTGGTGCATATATCTCTTGGAAGTTTCCATATCATCAATACCATCAAGTCTCTGGCTTTCTGATAATGGTGCCAGAGTACAGATATTTAAGATCTGTGTCTGTCCGCGGGTGAACATAGCAGAACCATGAACTCTTGGAAGCATATCGATCTCTGCTGCCAGATGACGGATCTCGTTCATCGCACGGCCGTCCGGACGCTTATGATCCTTTAAAATCATCTTGCGGACCGTCTTTTTCTGATACTGGTAAATGGCTTCTCCAAGTACATCCAGCCACTCTTCCTTATCGGCAAAAGCCTCTTCCAGTTTCTTTGTAATATTACGGATATTCTCTTCTCTTACCTGCTTTTCGTCTGTAAAGACAGCAACTTCCATCTCCTGTGGAGTTACGATCTCTTTGATCGCTGCAAATAATTCTTCCGGCACTGCACAGCTGGTATAATCATGCTTTGACTTTCCGCACTCTGCAACGATGGTATCGATAAACTTAATAATCTCCCGGTTTACCTCATGTGCCTTAAAAATGGCCTGAATCATAATATCCTCAGGAACCTCATTGGCTCCGGCTTCTATCATGATGACTTTCTCTCTTGTGGAAGCAACGGTAAGAGCCATATCGGAAACCTGCTTCTGCGCCTGAGTCGGATTAATCACCAGTTCTCCGTCAACAAGACCTATCTGAGTGGACGCGCATGGTCCGTCAAAAGGAATGTCAGAGATGCAGGTGGAAATAGCGGAACCTAACATGGCTGTTAATTCCGGGCTGCAGTCCTGATCAACAGACATTACGATATTATCAAGAGTAACATCATTGCGGTAATCTTTTGGGAACAGAGGTCTCATGGGACGGTCAATCACTCGTGAGGTCAAAATCGCATTCTCAGATGCTTTTCCTTCTCTTTTGTTAAAGCCTCCCGGAATCTTTCCTACTGCGTATAATTTTTCTTCATATTCCACACTGAGAGGGAAGAAATCAATTCCGTCTCTTGGTTTGTCGGATGCCGTTGCAGTTGCTAATACAACGGTATCTCCGTAGTGCATCAAAGCTGCACCATTCGCCTGCTTTGCCACTCTGCCCACTTCTACGGTCAGGGTTCTGCCTGCAAGCTCCATACTGAAACTCTTGTACATACTGGTATCTCCTTAAAATTAAATTTATATTAACAGTAGAAGATGCCGAAACTACTGATCTGCACGTAAATAAATTACGGTTCGGCAGACTGCAGGAGACATTCGTACTATGTGTCTGAACCGATTACTTTACGTGTACATCAGCGGTCTCGGGGGATACTTCTACTTTTAACATCCTTTACTTAATAGACAGATAGGGTGGAGAAGTTCTCCACCCTAAATGGTTTATTATTTTCTGATTCCTAACTTCTCGATTAAAGCACGATATCCATCCAGATCAGTCTTCTTTAAGTAATTAAGAAGTCCTCTTCTCTGTCCAACCATCATCAGAAGTCCTCTTCTGGAATGATGATCTTTTGGATTCTGCTGAAGGTGATCTGTTAATTCTGTAATTCTTTCTGTCAGAATTGCGATCTGTACTTCCGGTGAACCTGTGTCGCCAGGCTTTCTGCCGTATTCAGAAATAATAGCTGCTTTCTTTTCCTTTGAAATCATATTGATTTCCTCCTTAAATTTTAAATTCTCACCTTGTACCAAGCAATGGCTGGAGTGTCCGAAATACCGGGTACCGGCGTGTATTCATACGAATATAGTTTACCACAGGGGAAAATAGTTGTCAAACACTTCCGCGTACTTATATTGTTGCCGGATCATGAAATCTGATACCAGATTACTTAAATTTACACATCCAGTTCCTGTTTATTTTCAATATATTTTCCAAAATCCGTATGTTTCATCTTATTAATAAGGGATCTGCGTATTTCTTCCATATCGTTTTTTTTCAATCGTTTTCCCTCAACCAGACACTCTCCGGCTACATAAACAGCCTCCACATTGGACGGATTGGCACTGTATACAAGTGCCGAATAAGGGTCATAAACAGGAAACATATTGACAGAATCCGTCTCTATCAGCACAAGATCCGCCTGCTTTCCCGGCTCCAGAGAGCCTGTGATGCCGTCAAGTCCCAGAGCCGCCGCCCCCTGAATAGTTGCCATCTTAACAATGTCACTGGCAGGAAATGCACTTCTGTCCTTCGTCTCATTTTTATGAAAGTCCGCGCATAGTTTCATCTGAGTGAGGATATCTAATGTGTTTCCGCTTGCAGGGCCATCTGTTCCCAATCCGACCGCAATTTCCCGCTTATTCATACCGCTCACAGGAGCCACTCCCTTGGCCGCTTTGGTATTGGATCCGATGCAGTGGGCAACCGATGCCCTGCGCTCCTTTAAAAGATCTAAATCTTCTTCCGTCATATGAATACAATGAGCAGCCAGAGTATCTTTCCCAAGAACCCCGATACTGTCTAAATAGCCAACCGGAGTCATTTGTTTCTCTTTTTCCAGATATTCCATCTCATAGTCCATTTCTGCGGTATGGAGGGTGAATGGAACTTCATATGAGGAATCAATGCGGTATGCCTCTTTTAACACTTCAGGAGAACAAGTCGTTGTGCCGTGAGGTGCAATACAGGCTGTTATTCTGGGATGGTTTAAATATTTCTTAATAAGATTTTCCCCGTAAGAAAGCGCCTCTTTCGGATCTTTAAAATCGCAGGCTCCCTCGTCCATAACTGTCTGCCCGGCAATTGCACGCATCCCCATTTCATCCATGGCTTTTGCAGCCTCTTCTTCATAATAATACATGTCCATAACCGTAGTGACTCCGGCCAGAAGCATTTCCCCTGCTGCATAGCGGGTGGAGAGATAAACCAGTTCCTGATCCATGGCTTTTTGCTCCATAGGGATTAAAAAGACACGCAGTCGGTCCTTGCAGTCATCTCCAAGTCCCCGAAATGGAACCATTCCCATATGGGTATGAAGATTTACCATTCCTGGGATTAAAATTCCGTTTTTTCCGTCAATCAGCTTTGCATCCAAATGCCCCGCCTTCTCTTCCAAGTCCTTCATTTCACCCGCCATTGTGATCACATCATCTTCAAACATCACAAAGCCGGGGTGGTAGACATCCCCATTTTTATTCATGGTTACTACTGTTGCATTTACAATTACCGTTCTCACACTGATCAACCTTTTCCTTTTTCACACTCGTATTTTTCCACCAGGGGTATTCCCTGCCGTTCCTTCGTATCAAATAATCCCTTGTCGCTGAGTTTTAACTCGGGAGAAACCAGAAGAGTTAAGGTTGAAACGGACATGATCACATTGCTGTTTTTATATCCCATATCCTCCAGCTCCTTTCGTACTGCACTAAGATCTTCGGCCAGCTTATCCAATCCCCCATCGGTGAGTATACCGCCTACCGGAAGGTTGACAGAAGCAGATACAGCACCTTCTCTGGCTGTTACATAGCCTCCCTGCATGTGAACAATCCGGTTCTGCGCAAGAAGCATATCTTTTGGTGAATTTCCAAGAACCAGAAGATTGTGGCTGTCATGGCTCCATGTAGTTGCCACTGCACCGGGCAGTTTTAATCCGTTTTCCACCAGACCGCTGGACACGCCGCCGTGTTTCCCATACCGTTCGTATACGACAGCCAGGCACAATCCTGCTTCCTGCCAGCACAGGCAGTGGTTCTTTACAGGAATCCAGCGTTTACCGTGACAGATTCTGGTTCCGGACTCCTGTACCTGCATAACTGAAACAAGAGCTTTTCCATTTTTTATTTTACAGCGGTTCAGTTTAAAGTCGGATTCCAGGGCAAGTCGGCATTTCACAGACTGGTAAAACTCATCCGGATATGTTGTTTTTTCTTCCCCTGATCCATTCTCATACCGTTTTCCGCTTTTATAAACTGCCAGTGGATTAAAATGAACCAGATCCTTTAATATCACGAAATCAGCCTGCTTTCCAGGCGCAATCATCCCTCTGTCATGTAATCCCATTCTTCTGGCCCCGGTAAAGGTTGCGCAATAAACTGCCTGTTCCGCAGCCATCCCCCGCTCCACTGCCAGACGTAGTACCCGGTTTAGATGCCCAGTTACCAGATGATCCGGCATGACATCGTCAGTCACAAGTGCCACGTTCTCATAAAGCCGGTGAGTTACCACAGTATTTATGACATCGGGAGTCAGGGATTTCTCCTGAAGTTCCAGAAACATTCCCATGTCCGTTTTTTCCAGTACGGATTCCCCGGTCTGCTGGGTATGATCCGCGTCCACTCCGGCTCTGATAAAGGCAGCCAGATCCCTTCCTGTCAGGGAGGGGCAATGTCCCTCTATCCTAATATCACGTCCTGCTGTCTGACACTGTTCAATGATGCGTTTTATTTTAGTATCCTGCAAAGAAACTAAATCCCGGTAGTTCATCACTTCTCCCAGGCAGATGACCCTGCCGTCTTCCAGAAGCTTAAGGACATCTTCCTCTCCCATAACTCCGCCGGATGTCTCATAATCCGGGCCTGCCGCAGGAACGCTGGAAGGAATGGCATAAAAAATATCCAGATCTGTTTTTACATCCATAAAACGCTTTATTCCCGTAATCCCAAATACATTGGCAATCTCGTGAGGATCTGCCGCCACCGTTGTGACACCCCAGGGAAGAACTGCCCTGGAGAATTCCGCCGGTCCGATCATGGAGCTTTCTATATGCATATGAACATCAATCAGTCCCGGTATGATATATGTTTCCTCTGCATCTACCACAAGGTCCGCCTCATAACAGGAAGCAGGGGAAACGTCGTAAAACTTTTCCCCCACTACTGCAATGTCCGCTTTTTCAAAACACTGCCTGTATGTCCGGTAGACCCATCCATTCTGAACAAGTAAGTCAACCTTCATATTCTCTTTCCTTAACTGTTAATAATACGGTTCCACTGGTCAATCCAATCACTTAAAAGAGGATTTACAAAAGAATAATCAAGAACTTTTGCATTTTCCGCAGTTTTTCCGTATGTCATATTTTTTGCATTTTCTTCTTCAACCTGAACCTGGTTGTTGGTTGGTGCTTCATTTAACGCCTTGCTGGTCTTATCCTGAAGTTCCTTACTTAAGCGGTAATTGATATAAGCATAAGCCAGTTCTTTATCCTTGCAGTTTTTGGTAATGCTTATTGTGTTAAAGTTTGCATAAGTTATATCAGGAGTTACATAAACCAGATCCGGATTCGCTTCTTTAATAGTAGGTACACCAAAATCTCCTACAATCGCAGCCTTGATCTCCCCAGAGGTAAACATATTAATTAAATCAGAAGATTTTGCATAGGTTTTAACCAGGTTTGGCTTTAATTCTTCCAGAGCTTTAAAAGCTGCTTCCCCTTTGTCTGTTGTAACATCAACACCTGCATGATTACTTGCCATGTAGACCATAGCAGGGCCAAAGGTAGTTGTGATGTCCGGGATCGCTATGCTTCCCTCTAATTCTGCCTTCCACAGATCGTCAAAACTGGTTATTTCAAATCCAACTGCTTCCGGATTATACATAATGCCAATGCTGTTAATGGTATAGGCAACACCCTGTCCGGCATCTGCCATAGATTTTGCTGCACCGATTAAATTCTTGCTGTTTTCAATCTTAGACAAATCCAAAGTCTCAAACAGCCCTGCTTCTATTCCCTTGGCAGTCATAGCCTGGGATAATTCGATTACATCGATGGTGCTCTGGGAATCCGCTGACAGCTTTGTATAACGCTCGTTGGTGCTTCCTGTCTCTGTTACAATCTTGCAGCCGAACTGATCTTCAAATGGTTTGTATACCTCTTCTTCAGAAATATCTTCGCTCAATCCATAAGTAGATAATACCAGTTTCTTTTCTCCGCCAGCTGTGCTCTTCGCTGCTGCAGTGGTATCTCCTGCACTCTTAGCCGTACCGCAGCCTGAGAGCGCAATAGCTGCACATAAAGATAATGCCAATACTTTTTTCATAATTAATTATCCTCTCTTTTTATCATTTGCCGGCTTATACAGCCGTTGTTACTTATTTACAAGAATGAGCTTCGACTCTGGAAGATACAGGCGGATTGTACTGCCCTCTTCATAAACCTCTTCTGCCGGTCTGCTTACCAGAAACTTGCCTTCCTCTGTCAGAACTTCATATTGATAGCTTTTTCCTAAGAATGTCCGCACTCCCACGGTTCCGGTAAGAACATTATGAACTTCCGTCTCTCCTGCGATCCGTATATCCTCAGGCCTAATTGTGCCGGCAACTAAATCTCCCTCTTTTTCGGCCTCTACCGTAAATACTGCACCGGCTTGCGTTTTATATACACTTCCCTCTTTTTTTAATGTGAGGAAATTTTCAAATCCAATAAATCTGGCTACAAATTCCGTATTTGGTCTCTGGTAAATGTTTTCCGGAGTATCAAACTGCTCAATGACTCCCTGATTCATAACTGCTACCTTATCAGAGATGGAGAAACATTCCTCCTGGTCATGGGTGACAAATAAAGTGGTAATTCCCAGTTTTTTTTGAATGCGTTTGATCTCCATGCGCATGTTGATACGCAGCTTTGCATCTAAATTACTAAGAGGCTCGTCTAGAAGCAAAAGCTTTGGCTCAATTACAAGAGCTCTGGCAAGAGCCACCCTTTGTCTCTGTCCGCCTGACATCTGCTGGGGGAAACGATTATCAAACTCCGCAAGACCGCAGACTTCTAAGATATTCCTGACTTTCCGGTCGATCTGGTCTTTATCAAGTTTTCTCATTTTTAAACCAAATGCAACGTTGTCATAAACGTTCAGATGAGGAAACAGCGCATAACTCTGGAATACAATACCGAAATTTCTTTTATGAACCGGAACTTTTGTCAATTCTTCTCCGTCAATGGAAAATATACCGCACTCAGGCTCTATAAATCCGGCTACCACGCGAAGAGTTGTGGTTTTTCCGCACCCGCTGGGACCTAACAAAGACACCAGTTCCCCTTCCTTAACTTCCAGATTTAATCCTTTTAACACCTGCTTCTTCTTATCATAACGGACATCAATATCCTTCAGTGTCATATATGCCATTTCGAATTCCTCCTATTTCGCCAGGGCGGCTATTCCCAGTGTTTTGTCAACAATTACCATCATAAGAACTGTAACAGCCATTAACAATACGGATACTGCCGACACCGTAGGGTCATAATTATATTCAATGTAATTCATCAGAGTTGCCGGAAAGGTGGATACTCCCGGCCCGGACAAAAACATGGATACCGGTATGTTATTAAAGGAATTGATAAATGCCAGCATAAATGCGGCAGAAATTCCAGAAGTAATATTGGGAAGAACAACCCGGAAAAAAGCAGGGATCTTACCGCACCCCAGACTCCACGCCGCTTCTTCTGTGGAGAAGTCAAACTGTTCCAGGCTGGACCCCACCACCCGAATCACATAGGGCAGTGTTACCATGAAATGACCTGCTAAAAGTCCCAGAAATACTGGCACTCGAAAGGACAGTACCAGAAACTGATAGAGCACAAAACCGATTACGATACCTGGCACTATGGTAGGAGAAAGAAAGACTGATTTAATCAAACCTTTGCCTTTTAATCCCGCTCTGGCCAGTGCATAGGCAGCGGGTATTCCCACCAGAAGTGCAATAACCGTCGCCAGCATGGCAATCTGCAGACTGGTTAAGAATGAGATCCGGAATGATTTTATTGCAAATACATTTAAAAACCACTTAAATGAAAATGAATCAATGGGAAAAGTTATGGCACTGCCCTTGCCGAAGGCGGTAACAGCGATGATGATCAGGGGCAGAATTAAAAAACCAAATACCAAAACAGCAAAAATGGTGAGCATCTTATTTTTACGCATGGTCTCCTCCTCTTTTATCAAGTCTCGCTGCCAGAGAATTAAATCCTTTCATAACAGCCATTGTTACAACAATCATAATCAGGGAAATAACAGCTGCTCCATCCCAGTCCCCTACGCTCATGGCTCTCTGATAAATAAAGGTGGAAAGAACCATGTGCTTATTGCCGCCTAAAAGCTGGGGAGTTGTATAAGCGGTTAAAGTTCCGGTAAATACCAGGATTCCTCCCACAATAATTCCTGGCAGACTCATGGGGAATATCACTTTCATGAAAGCCCGAATCCGGTCTGCACCAAGACTTAAGGCCGCTTCCATCATATCATCGCTTATATTCTCCATAACTCCTGCCACTGTCACAATCATAAGAGGCAGAAATAAATAAACCGAACCAATGATAATGGCAAAGTCTGTATACAGCAGCTTCACCGGTTTTTCCACAATACCAGCTGTTATAAGCAGCCGGTTGACCAGTCCGTTGCTTCCCAGAATATTAATCCATGCAAAGCTTCGTATCACCGAATTGGTCATCATGGGAAATATGGAAACGGACAGCAGGATCCCTCTCCATTTTTTGCTGCAACGGCTGATAAAATATGCGGTGGGAACACCGAGCACCATACAGGTAACGGTGGTCAGGCATGCAACTTTTACTGTTCTTACAAAAATCTTCCGGTAATATTCATCCTGGAAAAATTCAACATACGCGCTTAAGGGATACGCCCCTGTATGAAGGGAGGGTATCAATACTTTCAAAAGCGGAAGGAACAGACATACCGTCAGAATCACCAGCCCGGGAATTATCATTACAAAAGCACTGCGTTTCTTCATTTTTACCTCTCCATACTTTCTGCACTCCAAATGTGGCTGTTTCTTATAACTATTTATAAGTTATACTAATTTATATCTATACATTTATTATAATTTATGATATACTGTACGTCAAATACATATAATCTATATTTTGTATGCAGTAAATCTATAATGCTAATAGTAAGAAGGGGAGAACGCCATGGATTTAAAAGAAGCCCGATACATTCTGGCCATCTACAGAAATAAAAGCATCAGCAAAGCTGCAGAAACACTTTTTATTTCCCAGCCATCGTTAAGCAAATATTTAAAAAATTTAGAGCAGCAGCTGGGAACCCGGCTATTTGACCGGGTGGGAAGCGGTTATTTTCCCACTTATATCGGAGAACGTTATATTCATTATGCGGAAAAGATTGTGGAATACGGAATTGAATGGAATAATGAATTTGATGATATTATGCACCATAACCACGGCCGTTTAAACATTGCCCTCCCCATCATGCTGGGTAACAGTCTGATCGGTCCCACTCTGATGAAATTTCACAGTCTTTACCCTCACGTCACCGTGAATATGATGGAGGAAGTAAGTTTTGTGGCCGAGCATACCTTAACGGATCACACGGTTGACTTAACCTTCTATAATGTGCATAAATTTCCTACTGACTTAGATTATCAGATCATCGGAAAAGAGGAAATGGTTCTTGTGTTATCCGCAGACAACCCACTGTCAGAAAAAGCAATAAAAAAAGAAGGCTTTCAATATCCGTGGATTGATTTAAGCCTTCTGTCTGAGGAATCCTTTATTCTGCTTTATCCCGATCAAAACACAGGGGGAATTGCATTAAGACTCTTTGAAGAATATGAGATGGAGCCAGGGATTCTTCTTCATACCCGCAACAGTGAGATGTCTATCCGCCTGGCCATGGAGGGTCTGGGGGCCGCATTCGCTCCGGAAAGTTATTATCATTATTTGAGAAACAGAGAACCCTCCACCTCTGTCTGCCTTTCTGTAGGAAAAAAGCGAAACGATAATACACTGATTGCTGCCTATCAGAAAAACCGGTATTTGCCCAAGTATGCTAAAGCTTTTTTGGATATTCTCACAGAATATTATAAAACAGAACACGCCGCATGCTTTGTAATCTAAAAATACGCGTCCGGAGATCCGGACGCGTATTTTATACGGTCATTAAAACAACACCAAATGTAATTAGTAAATCTAAAATTATGCATACAGCAGTAACGCATATAGTAAAAGGAACCAGATTCTTTCTTTGTGGTGTAATAGATCTGCTGATAATAAGAGTACTTGACAGCAATCCAAGAAGCATTCCAATTAAACCACACGATGCCCAGCCCGCTACAATCAGTATTGCAGATAACAGGTAAGACCACTTAGGTATGTTTTCAAAAGGCACATAAGGTTTCTTTGAATTTACATACACCCCATCCACAGCCAGGTCAATTTTATTGCCAATTGCTGTAAGGTGGACTATAGTTCCATCTAGATTGATCGGGAAATCAAAAAGCCGGATAAACATGCTGTTGTTCTTCACTGGGGTTGAAATACCGTCAACTACAGCCTTTCCCTTAAATACTCCTGTCTTAAACGCAATCTCATGATTAATTCCGTTTACCGTAACATTCCATTTGTTTCTCATACGTATTTTCTCCATCTGATTATTGATTATATCAAAATAGCAGAATACTCTGCTACTTAATACCTGCCGCAATCAGCTGTAATTTCCCAGCCGTTTGTGGATCTAATTCTCCTGAATACTCAAGCCCCTCCGGAGACTGGTCATAAAGAACCTTATATAAGACACACGCAGAAAGATACGTCCCCGCAGGCGACGGATGATTTCCATCTTCATCCCATAATTCAATCTCAGGAAACTGTGATGAACACCGCATGAAAGCAATTCCTGCAGGAGCCAGCATGGCATCCAGTTCCTTTGCGATATTCATATAATTATCTGCAATTTTAGTCTGCATCTCCGCTCTTGTTTCCTTATAATTAAGACCTGGAAATAATTTTATGTTAATTCCTTCTTTAAAAGCCCATGTCATGAAAAATACCGATTCCCCCTGGGCCTGACGTACCATGGCGTCGAGAGTCCTTGCTGCAGGATACATCACGTCTTCCCCCATTGTGGCAGTTACGCTTTGCTCCTGTAAAATCACATAATCCCAGGTGTAGTTTTCCAGTGCATCATACACCTGGCTTCCCACCTCGTCCTCACGATCTGCAAAATACTGCAGACGATAGGAACCTTCTGTCAGTTCATAGACTTCCGGCATATATCCCGCGCTTTGACTGAGTAGCGTAAACACAGATGGAAGGTCATTATAATAAGTCAGACTGTTTCCCAAAAACAGGACAAAAGGCTGCTCTTTTACCGGATCTGGTTTCTTTAAATTCAGATCCTGCGTAAAATCCATAGGCTGTATTCTGTTTTTCTTAATTGCGCCGGATATCAGCAGATATCCACCTAAAAGAATTGCTGCCAACACTCCTAAAATAACGATAACTATCTTTTTTACTGTAGATGATTTCATAATCCTACTCCTCTAATTTGTCTCTTATTTTTATCGGCATAAATGAGGAATAGAATAGCGATATTTGCATTTTTGTTACTTTTTAGTAAATTTTCACAAATTTAATTCGTTTTTTGTAACACAGCATTTCTCACAATTTATTATTTTTTACTATTTATGAAACCAGTATAAATCACCCAGCCCACTAATGTCCCTAATGTATTCATGATTACATCATCCAATTCGCAGTTCCCTCTCTGGGTCATATACTGAACTGTTTCAATAAAAATACTCAACACACATCCTGTTAAAATGCAATTCTGGCTTTTTCGGGCTTTTGGAAAGCATAAGGGTAATAATATCCCAAAAGGTATGAATAAGATAAAATTTTCAATTACATAGACATGGGAACGCAGTGATGTCCCCCAGGTACCCATCACTGCCAAATTTACTTTATTCCTCGATAAGGAAGGTCTGCAAAAATAAACCGTTCTTGCAAGTACCACTAAGTATGCAACCCAAAGAAACAGGCTGATGCTATGCTTTTTACACTTTTGTTTTTTTCCGAGACAACACCTTACCCCTTTCATAAAGAAATATGCCGCAATGCCCGCTCCAATCCCCGATACTAAATAAGAAACCGGCTGTTTCATATCTTCTAAAATATACGTAATCAATTATACAGATCCTCTTTCTATAACAGTTTATAGTTTCTTCTTAGCAATTCTTTCAATGGTGCCCTTAAATCGGCTGATTTTATGCTTTAATCCAACCCGTTTTCCATAAGATTTCAAAAGTTCGGCACTATACCCGGGATACCTTCTCCCCATTGCTTTTAAAGCAAGTATGGTTGTACCCATTGTTGTGCGTCTTTCATACTGATACGACTGATACAAAGGCAGCTCCTTTTCAAATTGAGGGTAATCTGATTTCGTCAGATAGCCTGCTTTAGATGCCATTAAAAATAAATCTTTTCCACTCTGGGTCCTGCAAAAGACAACATTTCTTCCCGCTGCTTCCGTAAACAACGGCTTGTTATCTTCTCCCAGATACCAGGCATCTCCGCAGCTGATATCCGCCATTTCTCCAATCCCATCCAGACAGAACCGGCACATTTTACGTATATCCCGACCCAGCGTATCCCTCCACGCACTTCTGTAATCCAATTGAAACGTCACGCCGTACCGGTTAATAGCAGTTGCATAGCCAGGCCACCCATCGCCCCGGTACCTTAAATAAACACACCCATCTTTCCCGCACCCCATCTTATTTAATAGCTGGATATTGGCTTGTTCACTTGGTGCACCCGCACAAAAAAATGAAAACATATATTTGATACGATCACTGACTCTTTTATCTGTTTTTGCAAAATTCCGCAGAGCAGTCACATCGCAAGGCTTTCCTGCAAATGCATATGTTTCATCTCCATTTAAATAATTATTGATATCCGTTAACGGAGCCGAAGCCGAGTATCTTGAACCACAGCAAACCAGTAATTCTTCCCGGGTTCTGCTTAAAAATGTCTTCGTACCGATTGGATTGTCCGGATCCATTTTCGTCTGTATAATTCCATCCACCATTTTATTATCCAGCAAAAATAAGCATAGTGAAGTCAGAACACCTCCGCTGGAGGCCTCAAACCAGATACGTTCATCTGTCGAATGTGACAGATAGACACCAGTACTGCGTCCCCATACACTTCCCTTTTCCAACTCCCTGCACTGCACTCCACTGGCTGGACAAACTTTATCACAAAACGTATGAAAGTCCTTATCATTGCCGACAGCGTATGAAAATCCTTTCTTATCTTTTTCCCAATGTGCTTTCTTTTGTGATATGCACAAACCACAGCCTGAACAGAATTCCCTGTACATCTCATTACTCCCGGTATAAACTGTATTTTCCTGTCTGATCAATTTCCTCCCCCTCCATATAGCAGTGTCTCAAGATTATCTTTTAATTGATTGGTTTTTTCTATTGCCAGCCCATTGCACGCAATCACTTCATTTTTAAGCTCTGTATGCTTTTCAATCCATTCCAGTGTTTTTTCTATTGCCGAATCAGTGGTATCTGAACATCCATGTATGACCCTGCCGTACCCCAGGCTGTCAAATAATCCTTCAAACTTTCGGCTGTAAGAAAACGGGACACAGGCTACGTTTGCAGAAAATGCCCCGATTGCTGCATGCATGCGTGCTGCAATAAAACCATCCATGCGTGCAATATGAGACTTTACTTCCATAGGTGTGGTAAAATCATCAATCACCTCCAAATCCGGAAATTCCTTTTTTAATGCATGTACTGCAATCAGATCATTATCCACATTTTGTGTTTTATAAGAAAGAACATGGGGAATTAAAAAAACCTTGTATTTTTTCAGGAGACTCTTTATAACCTCCCTGCAATATCTTTGATAATCAACGGTGAGTCCGAATTGATTATCTCCGGTGTAACCTCCATTCCAAAGCAGACCGGAGGGATTGAATCCAATTCTTACAATATTATTTCTATGTTCCCTTTTTGTATAGGGCAGAGCAAATGCCACGTCAGTAGTCAGGACCGGTTTTCTTCCGCTTATTTTAAACGTATAGTCTGCTGATAACTGATCACGGGCATAGACTTCTTTGCAGCCACGAATAACCTTTACAGCCATATCCCTGACATCTTTATCCCTGAAGGGTCCGATTGTCTGGCTTCCAAGCACCAGCGGAATTCCCATATCAATAATTTTCTGTTTTAAAGCAGTTCGTACAAAAAAACGCCTGCGTCCATAGATATCTGTAAAACTGTCTCCTGCTGTAAAATCAAAAACAACATTGCATGTCTTTATCTCAGATGAAATCATATATTTTCCGCAAACCATTTTATAGAAGCAAAATCCAATGTTTAAATTCTTATAGGTATACTTTGGAAGAAATTCCCTCATACATATTTCGTAATTTCCTTTTGCTTTTAGAAATTTCTTTGCCGGAAACGTTGTTATGATTGTTATTTCTATTTTGTCTTTCTTCCTTTTTGCGATCTCATCAATGAGATTTAAAAAAGCATAGGAAAGAGCCTCACAGCCCTTATTGCCTGCATGAAACAGCAAACCTGTTATTCCAATTTTCATATGTACTACTCCCCGGCCTTTCGCTTATTTTTTAACATCTTAACGATTTCATTTCTTTTTATTACCATGATTACTCCAAGTGCAGCGATCAGACTGTAACGGATCATCGTGAAACTGTAAATTTCTGAAATAATCACCGAAATCAAAACCACAAAACAGGACAAACCTAAAATCCTCTTATTATCATAGACATGGTGAAAACCTAAATGCCTGATACAGCAATAATGAAAAAATGCCAGCAGCCCATAGCATACCAGTGTTGTATATCCTGCAGCAATAAATCCGAATTCAGGAATAAATATATAATTCAGAACTAAATTTAAAACTGCAACCGAGCATGTGGCTGCCATTACTGTTTTAGTTTTTTTTAAATACAATTCCAGCCTCATGTATAAAGAATAACAGGCTGTAAAAAATACTCCTGCTGCCACCGATGGAATTACATAAATTCCGCTGTAATAACTTTCAGGCGCTAAAATGCAGATAATTTCAGGTGCAAACAAAGTACATAATATGGTAAGTCCTGAAAAAAACAAAAGTACCTGATTACCTCTGGCTCTTATTGACTGATAATTTTTCCGTTCCATCTGCTGGTAGATCCATGGAGCATACGATGCATCTACCGCATTCCAGAAAATCAGCATGATACCTGCCACTGTATAAGCAACATTATAAACAGCGGTTGCACTTGTATTGATCAATTTGCTGATCATGATCCGGTCTGAGCTTGAAAGAACATACATGGACAGATAATG
Organism: Clostridium boliviensis; assembly: GCF_033342255.1. Classification (NCBI taxonomy): domain Bacteria; kingdom Bacillati; phylum Bacillota; class Clostridia; order Eubacteriales; family Clostridiaceae; genus Clostridium; species Clostridium boliviensis. Next base: position 85,425 of record NZ_JAWONS010000109.1, on the reverse strand, counting down.
GGGAATCAGCGGCAGATTAAATTTTAATGCATATTTCCAATAAGCAAATTTAATTTTCCCCTTTGCTTTTATTAGTATGGAAATGAAAAAGAAAATACCGATGACAATGGAAACAGACTCAGCTGCCATTACTTTTGTTACGGCCTTAGACTGATCGGATGCCATCAGTACGCAAACGACCGATAACACAAATGAAAGTAAGGATGTTACTATGGTAACAGCAGTAATCCCTTTATATTGATACTCAAACCGCTGTTTTCCCATCCAGTAATTATAAGCCGGGGTAAAAATAAAGTACAAAAGCATTAATGCCATAAGGCTGACAGGCATATCAAACAGAGGATTTAACCACCTGTAAAACAATAAATAAACACCCATACATAGAAATGTACATAGATTAGCCAGGCACATGATAGAATATGTAAACGATTCCCTGTCTTTTTTAAAATCGATCATTCCATTATTAAAAACACCGCTGGCCATATTTAACGTTGCAATAATATAGAGCACGCTCTGCCAGGAAGTAAATGTTGAGATGATACCATATTCCGATGATGACATGATTCTGGTAAAAACAGGTCCGCTGATCATGCTCAGGCCTTTTTGAAAAAATTTCGCAAATATCATCGCCACGGAAGATTTCGCAACCGGAGACATAGCATTCCATTTTTTTTTATATTTCACTAGACAATTCATTATTCGCAGGTTCTCCTCGTTTTGAAAGCTGACAATGGACAAAAAATAATGATAATATAAGAAACAGCATACGAAAATCATCTGATGCAGCAAAAGACAGACCGCTTGTAAAGTAAATTAAGGCTGTCGTCAATATCATAAAACCAAATGTACATTTTCCGCCTTTCCCAGTAAGGTCATTCTCCCTATTTTTCCACAGTTTTAAGATAATACTGATTAACATAAACATATAACTGATTAAACCTGCCAAACCATACCGGTATAGATGTACCAGATATTGGTTTTCAATAGAAGTCTTAATCATGCGTTTCCCGGTTAAAGTCATGAAAGTATATTCGAACGGACAATTCGGACCTAATCCCAATAAAATTTTGTCTTTCACTGCGTCAAATATCCAGGTATATAATAAAAATCTCTGCCCGATTCCATTTGCATTGGAACCAAAGGAATCGGAAATTTCATTGGCAGTCTCATAATCATACAAAGCTACAAACATGGATATAAACTGATTTAAAAAATGATATATAACCGGGATATGAACCAGCAGAAGTACAGCCGCTGCTACTGCTATCACCTGCATAAAATGTGTTTTGATATATTGGACCATTCCTGATTTCAGCAGCCAGATGAATTGCAGGAAAAATGTACATAAAATAATTGATCTGGTCAGCGTTGCAAGTATATTTAAGAATACTAATCCGTATATAACCCCGTATCTTTTTTTGTTAACCTCTTCCTGCTGCATTTTCCACACAGCAACAGGTAAACACAGCATCAGAAATGCACCATTATTTGTAAAATTTGTACTGGAACCATAGCTTCTGTATAAACCAAATCTATATCTTTGATATCCGGAAGAATGCACCAGATCCCATATATTAAATCCTGTTAAGCACTCAAGTATACCCAGAGCTGCGTATATTCCTAAAAAAACCAGAAATACATTGATAAACCGATTGATATCCTGTTCTTTCTGCAATAAATTATTTATTATAATCAAAACCAGACACGTATCAATGATATAACCAATGCCTGTAGAAAATTGCAGGTGTATAAACGAAATAATTCCGGTAATTACAAAATATAGTATCATAGGAATGTCAATGATCGTATTGGATATGGATAGTTTGCCTTTTCTAAGAATGAGACAAAGAACTAAGACAAATAAAATAACGATCCGATAACTAAATGCACCGAAAAAATATAACCGCCTTGGCAGAAACATAACAAGAAATGCAAATATATCGATGGTGAAATTTTTTAATAAAATTTTATTGCCCATTATAGCCATTACAATTTTCCTTTTCTTCATATGTAGTTAAAATCTTCAAATAGCTTTTCAGGGAATTGATACAATTTTTATACACAAACCCATTCTTTTTGTGGCTGCTTTTCAATACAGAATCCGTGGAAGCATCTTCTTTATGATATACAGTGATTTCAGGATAATAGATGGATTTCATATTATTTTTCATTAAATGCAGGAAAAGAATATCTTCTTCCATATATAGAAACGTACTGGGATCCAGCCCTTCAAACTTTAAACTGTAATTCTCTGAAAAAACCATAAAGCAGCCGTGAATTCCCACATTTTCATGAGAAACCAGCCGTTCTTCCACAGAAAACTGCGGTATATGCTTATGGGTTTTTGACATCAGCCACCGGTAGTGCTTATCAAGACCGAAGAAGTTTAATCGATATAGACGATAATATCTTCGGACCGCCCGCCTGGCCGCCTTCACAGACAATATCTCCTTACGCAGGGGTGAAGAACAGATGCTGCCTTCACCTGTTATAATCATAGGCCCCAGAACAGCATAATCTGTCTCCTCATATTTCTTTTTTAACTTTTTATAGATCCATTTCTCAATTAGAAGAACATCATTATTCATTAAAACAAGAAATTCAGGATGGAAGTGTTCGTTTGCGTAAGAAAATCCTATATTGTTGCCCCGTGCAAATCCAACATTAACATCACTGTGAAGCAAAATTATATCATCATCTTTCCCCAGAATCACATTTAATTCCCGATAGGAATCATCCGGGGAACAATTATCAACAATAATTATTTTATAGTTCCCAGTATCAACATACCTGCGTATAGATGCCACACAGCTGATTGTCATATCGATCGCAGTATAGTGAAGAATCACAAAAACAATATCCATCAATTATCTCACCGCCTTAAAATCTCATTATATACCTGTTCAAATTTATCTATCTGCCGATCTATATTATAAATATCAATGGTCTGTAAGATTGAATTAAAATACTTTTTATAACGGCTGCGTTCTGCCATATGATCCATTAAACCTGCCAACTCACCGGCATTTCCAGCCTCGTAAGTTTCTCCGCCATGTGTGTTTTCTATAATCTCAGGCATTCCGCCGCAGCGTCCGGCAATTACCGGCAAACCATATTTATTTCCCTCTATCAGTACCCGGCCAAACGGCTCCGGCCATACAGATGGAACAATAAGGACATCGCTTTCTTTATATTTTTCCGCCAGCCTCTCATTGTCAAGCTTTCCGCAGAATACAATGCGTGGATTTTGTGCAGCACATTTTTTCACATATTCCTCCATTTCCCCATTTCCGCAGACAAAGAGCTCACAATCTTTGTACTGCATGCATTCAAAAGCGCGGATCATATGTTCAATGCCTTTAAAATACACAAGACGTCCTGCATACATAAACTTAATGTGCGCTGATGTACGGTTTTGCTTTTCTCTCATGATTGCTTCTGTCTCATTGTGATTTATGGCTACACTGTTAAAAATGCATTTCTTTCCTCCGGCGCTTTTAAAACAACCGGCTGAAAGAGAGGTTTCAAGGGTATATCTGGAAGGAGCGGTAACGCAGGAAACATATTCTGTAAAGGTTCGCATATAGATCCTGTGTATCAGCCGTATTACCGGATTGGCTTTATGCCCATACTGGACCGGTGATACAACTGCGATGTCCCTGATGGTATGTACAATGGGAATTTTTTTATTATATGCAGCTTTCCAGATCAGATACGACATCCCATAAATAGTATTGGTATGAACAATATCCGGTTTAAATTCATTACAGACAAATTCAAAATCTCTCCTGCACTTCACATTGCAATAGCAGAGTAACTTTTGCTGGAATTTTTCAAATTTACCAACATTTTTTTTATCATAGCTAAACCGGTATAAATTAAAATCATTGGCTGTAAACCGATATATCTTAACACCATTATGCATAGCTGTTTCAACATTCCCGTCTCGTGAATCTACGCTGTAGATTCCAACCTCATGCCCTTTTTTCACAAGCCCCTCAGCCAGTAATTTAACACTTTGCTCTGCCCCGCCCTGCATATTAGGATAATAAAATGTATTTACAATCAGAATCCTCATCGTACGTTCCTGTCCCTTTCATGCAATTTATTGTATTACCGTATTTTTCCCCGCCGTTTCTTTCGATACAAATGTATGAAAGGAGTCTTTCTTACAACCTTTTTGATCAGAAACACCACTTTATATTTCATTCCATAATTTATATATTTCTTTATGATGGCCTCAAAACCGGTCTGATCATAATCTTTCCAGAATTCATCATAGAGCTGCGGTTTTTCTGTCTGCCTGCTGAGATTATGCTGGTATTTCCTGTATTCCTGGCTTTTCACCTCCTCCAATAACATTCCCTGGTTTTTATGCGCCATATCTGACAAGCTCTTTATTAACTCCAGCCCTTTTTCTGTATTAACCAATAAAAGAGAAACGCCGTATTTCCATGGTATTGCAGTGTTCATGGTTTCAATTCCCCAGAAATCTCCCAAAGTAATGTCACCTGGCCTTTCCATGTTAGAAAACGGACAGGAAAAGCAGGCTTTGGACGTGATATAACCGGTCATATGCAGACGGGAGAATACAGACAGTAAAGCCGTATTCTTTAATACCACCCCATTGTCAAACCGTGCACGGGCGGGGTATGCCTTCCAGCCCTCCGGCTTATAACGGAAGGAATATTCTTTTAATCCTGCATGAACCTTTTTTTCCAGCCAGTTTTTATAATCATCCCATACACGGGTTTTGGGTGTTCCATGACAAATCAAATCAACCGTAAAAAGCTGGTCTTTTGTTATTCCTTCCCCGTCAATATAGTTTTTAAGCGCCGCAACCTGGCACGGAGTGCCGGAAAACAATACAAAACAGCCATTTTTCAATTGACTGGCAATCTCAGAGTAACAATCTTTACAGTCACTTTTCACATATTTTGAACCTTGAAAAATACTGCATTCTTTTGCAGATGCAACACCCGTATGCCGCACTTTCATACTGCCTGTCAGTTCAGCGCCGTAAATATATCTTTTACAGCTCTTATGTAATAGCTCAAACGCATGGCACAGCCCTATAAATGCACCGCCGGAAGTACTTTTCATCACTTGTTCATCCGTATTTTTAAATGCATATACTTGTTTTTTCATCAGTCACCACCAGCAATCATGCCATCCCTAAAGCCTTTTTCAAATAAGCTTTTGATTTCATTCTTTCTTCCCTTATTATGTCGTCCACCATGTCCCAGTCTATGGCTCCCATACTCAATATATCTCTCACTGTCGCATTATCACCAAGCATTCTTGCCGATATATGAAGCATATTCTGCAAATCGGTTAACCGGTTCATCTGGTGTGCTCCGATTTTGGGAAACAGATAAAATTTCCTGTGATAAAGACAGCTGAAAATCATACAGTGGAATGAATCTGTAAATACAGCATCCGCATAACGGATAACACTGATAAAGTCAGAAGGGGACGCATCCCAGTATTTTATATCACCAAATTTTTTATCATATCGATTGATATGTTCATGATCCAGAAAAGGCATTGTTACTATTTTTAAATTGATAAAACGGGCATACATTTCGATTAATTTTCGTTGCTGCTTCGTCCCTCTTAATAAATAAACAAAGAGATACCTTTCTGTAAAACGCCTGGGCGGGCAGAGATTATCCCAGACAGTACGGTCCGCCAGAAGCGTGGGATCTAAAACGGTTTCACAGTCTTCTGTTCCAAGAATAGAAGAGATCAGATTGCGTCCGCTTTCCTCCCTGCAGGAGACTGCATGAAATGTGTTTAAATTGTTTGTGATCATCTTACTCTGTTCTTTTGTAACCTGGCTAATGCCGATACTGGGTGCGTATGCAATTTTTAATTTTCCAGGCTTTACAAATGTCAGCCAGTAAATACTGTCTAAAGAAGCCAGTTCGGGATTCCAGATCTGGTCACTTCCGCAGATAAACCCATCATAACATTCATTAGCCGAATCAATAAAATTCACCTTATACCGCTTATGGGATATACTAAGATTCTCATCCACAAACTTCTGAAGCGCCCGGTTACGGTCCCTTAACCTTTTTGTACCAAATTTCCACACAATCCTGTGAATGGTTTTTTTGATACCAAAGTTCTTGATTTTATGGTAAAAATTATCCATAGAGGCTACTTTCCCGCTATACTGGTTCAGAATTTCATAATCAATATTGTCGAATTCATTCATTACACGTTGCAGAGCATATGCCTGCAGTACAGAACCATAGTTGTTCCTCCACCAAGTTAAACCTGCTATTTTCACGGCAACCTCCTTATGTTCCTGCATGTGAAATATCCAAATAGATATGAACTAATTGTTTAATATTTTCATTCAAATCATATGATTTGTGTTTTAATGTCTTTCTGCAACGCTCACTGTCTCTGCATCTGTTTTGTTCTCTGTTTTTTATATCCTCAATTGCACGGCACCAGGGTGACATGTTTCCTAACGGCAGATACTTGATTAATCCCATATCCGCTTCCTCTGGCACTGCATCTGAAGCAATGCATGGCAATCCCCCGGCCTGTGCCTCTAACAGCACCATTCCAAGCCCCTCCCACTTAGAAGGAAAAACGAAGCAGTCCATGGCATTTAACAGATTTTCCACATTCTTATGCTCGCCCAGCAGCATGACATGTTCCTCCAGACCCAGATCTGAGATTAATTGTTCCAGATCTGGACGCAATGCCCCTTCTCCGATACAAATCAGCTTACTATCCGGCTCATGGTCGTGAAATTCCTTAAAAACCCTGACAAGATACTCATGATTTTTCTGTTCATTAATCCGGCCTATGTGCCCGATTACAAATTGATTTTCCAACCCCAGTTCTTTTCTGTATAAATTTCTTTTTAATTCATCAAAACAAAATACTTCCGTATCAATGGCATTATTTAAAACAGTATAAGATCTGCCTTTATACAGCCAGTTCCCCGCTTCTTCACTACAGGCAAGTCTGATTGTGCTCAATCTGTAAAACAACGGAAGCAGCAGACTGTTTAACAGAAGGTTGCTGCAGGTTGTGTTATGGCAATGCACAATCCGTCTTTTAATGCCGCAGTTCTTTGCTAACATAAGTTCAGGCAGCATCATGGCACTGTTTCCATGAATATGAACGCAATCAAAATGTCCGTTTTTTAAAAGCAGCTTTAATTGTTTAAAATATATCCTGGAATCAGACCTTCTGCTGGCCAGCCTGTAATAAACAAGACCTGCCTGTTTCATTTCTTCCTCCAGTTCCGGATGAAGATCAAATACCGCATATTGGATTTCCAGCCTGGGACTGTTGATCCGAAAGCAATAATTTCGAATAACGCAGGCAATTCCCTGATAGGTAAATGGCGTTGTATTAATTACTAAAACCCGCAAACAGAGCCCTCCTTCTAATTCACACTTTTCAGTATTTGAACAAGCTTTCCAGGCAGAAGTGCTTTCAGTCTTTCCTTCATGCAGACTCCCACCTTTAGATTTTCAATAAATTTTTCGTCCTGGATTCTCTCATAAAAACGATCCCTACCTTTGGGTCTGCCTGTGGGATGCTGCAAGTTCCCCTGCTTTGGTAGAATTGCTTCCAGATCGGTATCTATTACACTGGCCTGTCCTTTCACGTGCTCAAATAATTTATTTCCCTGCATAGAATTGATTAAAACAGCCGAAACGCCTGCTGCCGATGCAAACCCGGGATTACTTTTTTCCACTCCCCAGAAGTCCCCCACAGTAATATCACCAACCCGGTCTGTACTGGCATAGCTGCATTCATAGCAGCACTCCCTGTAACAATCTCCATTTATAAAGTGCTTTCCATATTTATCGAGAGTAAGGAGGTTTGTATCTGTTTTGCTCTTTGTCTTTAATAGATACTGGGTACCCCAGCCCCGTTTTTCTTTTGATCGGAAATTATAATATACCAGCTTCTCCCCCAGCCTTTTCTCCTGATACTCAAAATACTTTCTTAAAAATTCCGGGGAAGGGACCCCGTGGCAGATAAGATCCAGAGTAAACAGATTATCATAGGATCTGCCTCCCAGATACTGATACAGTCCGGCAATCTGACAGGGTGTACCTGTAAACAGAATTAACCTCCCCTGATCCAGTTCATGCTTTGCTGATTGATAGCAGTCATTTACATCTGACTGGACATATTTTGATGACTGTAAACGATATAATTCCTCTTCCTTATCCACTTTTATGTGCTTTACTTCCAGCTGCCCCGTATAAGCACATCCATAGACACTGCCTCCTGCCCCAATGACAAAGCGGGCAAATAAGTCTGAAGCACCTCCGGAAGCGGATTGTAACAAATGCTTTTTATCATTATTTTTCAATCCTAATACCCGGACCGGTCTGCGCCCCTGAGGCTTAAAATCAAAAACCGGACATTTTCTTAAGCACAGGTTGCATCCGGTGCACCGCGTCTCATCTACGGACGGATATAAAAAGCCTTCCTGATCCGGCTTTAAACGTATGCATTTATGAGGACAGGACTGTTCACAGCTTCTGCAGCCAACACATGCCTTCCCGATTTTCATTATATTATCCATGCCTGTCCTCACTATAACAACCAGTCTGCTTCTTCAGATAATCCAGGGTTTTCAACCGCTCCGCATCTATAATCTTATCCACCTCTGTGTAATCAATTGCTCTTTTCAAAACTGTTTCAATCTCATTGGCAGCTTTAGCCACCCGGTCAGATAGTCCTGTCCTCTCAAGCAGATCACTGAGCTTTTCCTCATTTCCATAGGAATTACCTTTACTCTTACAGATAATCGTTACAAATTTTCTCTTTGTTATCATGGAGAATATGGTTCCATGAAAGGTATCTGTAATGACAGCTTCCGCATTCAGAAAATATGCCAGCACCTCAAACGGGGAACAATCGATAAAATGATCCGCACATCTGTGGATTCCGCCAAAGGAATATACCTTCAGCCCTTTCTTTTTTGCGTAAGCCGAAATCCAGTCATTTATTTCTCCTGAGATTCTTCCGGAATATGCGTAAAGAATCAGATACCGTTCCTTTGTCTTTATTTGGGGAATCAGCCTGCACTCCCCTATGTAGTCATACGCCAGAACAGGATCCAGATGATATTCCGGTTTTACACCCGATAATTCACTTACAATAATGCCTGAGTTTTTGTCACGAACCGATATCCCATCAAATCTCTTTAAAAACCAGCCGATTTCCTGATCCTTGTGGTACTGTTTTAATTTTTCCATTGTTGTATTTCCAAAAGAAGCCGCATAGGTTAATATTTTTTTTGCCCTATTGTTTTTTCCAAACAATTCTAAAGAATAACCAACATTTGGATTGGACTGAATACAATTAAAAACCTCATCACTGCCAATCACCAGTGCATCTAATTCCGGCAGGTAATTCATGACCGGTGTAATTCCAAGGATAGGAAGATACTTTCCGGCAAACCTCTTTTTATATAAAACAAACTGAATCCGATGCTTCCATGATGCATCATACTGAAATGCATTCAACACCTTTTGGACTTTAAAAAACAAACCCGGCTTTTGAAATTGTGACTGGGCAATTAAAGGTTTTTCTATGTGATAATCCACAAACTCCACGTTATGCCCTGACTTCTCCAGAAGCATCTTTAACCCGTAAGCCTGTAAAAAAGAGCCGTAATTAACAATTCTCTGCATGGATAAAATTCCTACTTTTGCCATCGGTCAGTCTCCTGGTCTTTTCTAAACAATCCCTTAACAAGCAGTTCAATCTGTTTATTGAATGCCCCGTTATTACTCATAATGCCTGCCGGTATACTGGTAATCATACTGTCATAGTTTACAATCACATCTGCAAGCTCCAGGATATCATAAACAGGAATGATGTTTCCGTATCTCTCCTTAACTGCTTTTGTAAACTCCACCTGGTGATCGTTTACATGCTCATGGAATTCATATTGCCTCGGCACCACCACCGGAATCTTACCGATCTGAAGCGGCATGATAAAACTGGCGGGACCGCCATGGGTGATTACGATATGTGCACGCTCAACATTTTTCACCATGTCGTCATAAGGAAGCAGCTTATGCCACTCACAATGCCGGGGTTCATAGGAGCTGTAACCGGTCTGAATGATCACATCCTCCAGAATGATCCCAGTTTCTTTTAATCTGTCAATTTCTTCAAGCAGCCTGTTAAATGGCTGTTCATGTGTTCCAACCGTCGCAAAAATCATTCATCTTCCCCCTGTAAATATTTAAAATATGCTCCCCAGGTTAATTGCCTTTTTATATATTTTTTTCATCTCCTCCCACTGGACAATAAATTTATCCGTGATAGGATATACCAGTTTACCAGTTATCGTAGACTTATCGATCCGGTCATAAACCTCAATATAAATCAGCCTTGCCCCGAACAGCTTTCCTATATAGAAAAACGGAACTGCTACAGCCGCTCCCGAAGAGATGATGATATCCGGCTTTTCTTTCCGGATGGTCTGAAAGGCAAGCCGCGTATTAATAAGCAATGCTTTTAAGCTGCGATTCGTAGGATAATAACAGGATATTATCTTTTCATCCTTTAACAGACTTTTTGCATCGTCTTTATTAAAGGTAACCCAAAACCGCTCTTTGTCCTGCCAAAATGATTTCAGCATATATAGATGAGTCAGATGACCCCCTGATGATCCCACAAGGCAAATTTTCATAGTTTCGTTTCTCATTTTCCCACCTCCCGTCTGACATCAGTCTCTTCTATATAAATCTCTTGTATAAACCTTTTCCGCCACATCATCCAATAGAGAATCATAGCGGTTTGCAATGACTGCGTTGCTCATCTTCTTAAATTTGGCCAGGTCATTTACAATCATACTGCCAAAAAAGATGCTGCCATCTTTAAGCGTCGGCTCGTAAATCACCACTACCGCTCCTTTTGCCCGGATGCGCTTCATGACTCCCTGAATACTGCTTTGACGGAAATTATCAGAATCAGCCTTCATTGTCAGCCGGAATACTCCGATCACAACCCGCCTCTCTTTCCCTGCATCAAATCCCGTATTATCTGAGTATGTATAATACCCGGCCTTTTGTAGAACCCGGTCTGCAATAAAGTCTTTCCTGGTTTTGTTTGCTTCCACAATTGCACTCATGAGATTCTGGGGCACAGTGTAGTAATTAGCCAGCAGCTGTTTCGTATCCTTGGGCAGACAATAACCGCCGTAACCAAAGGAGGGATTATTATAGTAATTGCCGATTCTCGGATCCAGACCCACTCCCTCTATGATGTCCCGGGTATTCAATCCCCTCATCTCAGCATAGGTATCTAATTCATTGAAGTAGCTGACTCTGAGAGCCAGATATGTATTGGCAAACAGCTTCACGGCTTCCGCTTCCGTTAAATCGGTTAAAAGTATGGGAATATTGTCTTTGACTGCTCCCTCTGCCAGTAATCCGGCAAAGGTTTCTGCCGCTTTCTTAAGTCTTTTGTCAGCCTTTGGCGCACCCACTATAATCCGGGAAGGATACAGATTGTCGTAGAGTGCCCGTCCTTCTCTTAAAAACTCAGGACTGAAAATAATATTCTCACAGTTATATTTTTCTCTTATAGATTTTGTATACCCCACAGGAACTGTGGATTTAATCACCATAATTGCATCCGGATTCGTCTTTATGACCAGCTCCACTACTGATTCCACTGAACTGGTATCAAAATAATTCTTTACCGGATCATAATTGGTGGGAGTGGAGATAATAACGAAATCAGCATCCCTGTATGCAGCAGCTCCGTCTGTTGTCGCTGTTAAATTCAGATTTCCTGCAGCCAGATATTCCTCAATCTCTTTATCTATAATCGGGGATATCCTGTTATTGATGAAAGCAACCTTTTCTTCTAAAATATCTACCGCTTTTACTTCATTGTTCTGTGCCAGTAAAATTGCATTGGATAACCCCACATACCCTGTACCGGCAACTGCTATTTTATACATCTTGTGCACCTCCATTTATCTGGCATTATTTAACTCTGTAGATTTCCACCAGCCCGGTTATTCCAGAACCATCTCATTGTTTGATACAGATCTGCACTGTACTGCCCTTCCTCTATCAGACGAGTGATCTGATTTTTCACCTCTTCTTTATCTTCCTGATAGGTAACACCAAACCATTTGTCATTGGTTTTTAAAACCGCCACCTTCGCCTTTCCCCGTTTTATTAAGTCATCCATCAGTACTGGAAGTAAATACTCTTTCTTTTTTTCATTATCATTTATGCTTTTCAGAAAATAAATAAATCCGGCTTCCAGTTCTGTAAAAAATCCGGGAGTCATCCCCCACATATTCATAGACACCAGATTATCAACAGATAAAATCATCTGCTTTCCGCTTTCATCCTCACCTTTTACCGTTTTGTCTGCCTGCTTCTTAATATGAAATGTTTCAGTCACAGACGACAGATTTCCTCCTTCATCCACTGAGCAGACACCTCTCGTCACCTCACCATTAGGGCTTAACGTATTGCCCAGCATGAAACCTGCCATACAAAAGCTTAAGGGTATTGCCTCTTCATGGGTAACCAGATAATCGTGTATTTTAACAAAAGCCTCTTTGCCGTAATAATCATCCGCATTAATGACTACAAACGGCTCCTTGAGGATTCCTTTGCACGCCAGTACAGCCTGTCCTGTTCCCCATGGTTTTTCTCTTCCTTCCGGCAGGAAAAACCCCTCCGGCAAATCGTCCAGTTCCTGAAAAACATATTCTACAGGTGCCAGTTTTTCAATTCTTTTGCCAATTACCTCCTTGAATTCTTTTTCAATACTTTTCCGGATAATAAAAACAATTTTATTAAAACCTGCTTCCAGGGCATCAAAAATGGAATAATCCATAATGATTTCTCCAGTTGGTCCAACCGCCTCCAGCTGTTTGATTCCCTTTCCATACCTGCTTCCGATTCCTGCTGCCATAATTACAACTGCTGTATCTCTCATTTTTACCCTTCCTTCCATTTATTCAGCTCCCCTGTGAAGCAAAACTACGATTACGGTCTGACTCAGAATCCGTAAATCTGACCAGATGGACCAGTGATCAATATAGTTTAAATCCAGTCTTACTACCTCTTCAAAATCCTGAATATCGCTTCTGCCGGTCACCTGCCACAAGCCGGTAATTCCCGGCTTCAGGCTCAGCCTGCGTTTATGGTGCTCCTCATACTTCACAAATTCATCCATGGTGGGCGGTCTGGTCCCCACCAGGCTCATATCTCCTTTCAGAACGTTAAAAAACTGGGGAAACTCATCAATGCTGGTTTTTCTGATAAACTTACCTACCTTTGTAATCCTTGGGTCATCTTTTAGTTTGAACATGAGACCATTCATCTGGTTTTTGCTCATCAGCTCCTTTTTTCTTTCTTCTGCATCCATATACATGGAACGGAACTTATAAATTGAAAAGAGCCTTCCGTTTCTCCCTACCCTGGTCTGCTTAAATATGACCGGACCAGGCGATTCCATATAGATAGCAGGCGCAACGAAAATCCCCAAAATTACTGTAAAAAGCATTCCGGTTACTCCACCCAGGATATCCACAAAACGTTTCAGAAATAATTCCGTTGGTTCAAACGCCCTGGTACAATAGGTAAGGACCCGTTCTCCTCCAAAATTATCAATCACCTTCTCTCTTTCACTGAGACCAAATGTATTTACAGTTACATGGGCTACAATTCCAAGTGTTTCAAGACGGCAGATTAAATTGTTTAAGTACGTCCTGCTGTTCTCCGGTATACTAATCAAAGCTTCATCCACTACCTGCTTTTTTAAATACTCTGCAACACTGTCCGAGCTGATATCCATATAAATTCCATTCTCATCCTTTTTCACCAGATAGAGCTTTGTCTTTGCTTCTTCTGAGTTCTGGTCAGCCTCCACAATTGCTACAGCCACCACATCGCAGTCATATGGCATTGAATTTACATAATGATTCATCACCTTTAATTCATTGCTTCTATTGGCATAAACCAGCAGCTTTTTTCGGTTTTCCGGCTTATGGTAATGGGAGATCAGTAAATATTTACAGTACAGTCTTCCAAGAACCATGCAAAAATAATTGAAGAAGAAAAATAACAGATAAAAAGCCCTTGAAGACCGCCCCCCCAGCTTTGAAAGATACAAGATGAACGCCAGTACAAGGGCTATGTACATATTGACCAGAAATATATTTTTAAGTTCATTCCACAGGGAACGTTCCATGAGAGGCTTACCATACTGGTAAAACATGACCACAGTTAAATATGCAAAGGTTACAGGAACTGCACCATACCAGCGCCCGATTATAAATTCTGCTGACTGCAGGGAAGCAAATTTTGCAAGCATTGCCAGAACGTAGGAACATACAATGGCTGCAAAATCTATGAATACATAAAACATCCGGTTTTTACTCAGCATGTGTCCACCGTCCCATCTTCCTTGTTCCGTTTACTGACTTTCCTTTCCCCCACAAAATCAGCAGTGCATAACTTCCAATGATAAGAAGAACTTCATATGCAAGAATATCCCAGTGGTACTCAGACTGAACCAATATCTGCTGAGGCTTTATTTTGCTGTAAATCTGAACTGCTGACCAGGCCATTACTCCTATAACCGCCGCTGCCATGATCCAGTATCTGATCTTTCTGCCCATAAGCTCACCCTCCTTAATCAATCGCGTTATTATTCATTCTCCTGGTGTTCATCCTCATATTTTCCGTACTTTTTGTATTTTCCATAGTACCTGCCGCTCTCCATATCGACATTATTCAAAATCACTCCAAGCATACGGCATCCGCTTTTCTCCAACTGATTTTTTATCTTCTGTTCCACTCGGTAGCTGACCTTTCCGCTTTCAATAACAAGTACTGCACCGTCACAGTGGTTGGCGATGATTGCTCCGTCAATTAAATTCATCATGGGAGGTGTGTCAATGATAATATAGTCATATTCTGCTCTTGCCGCCTCAATCAGCAGAGCAAACATGGGTTCCTCCAAAAGCTCTGCCGGATTAGGAGAATAAGGTCCGGAAAATATAATATTTAAGTTTTTCAAATTTGTTTCATATATAATCTCTTCTTTATTTTTCTGTCCACTGAGAAATTGAGATAATCCATTCACCTCCTTATCAAGCTGATATCTGGAAACCATAACCGATTTTCTGATATCTGCATCAATTAAAAGAACATTCTTACCAATTTGAGCAAGAGAAGATGCCAGGGAAAAAGTCATACTGGATTTCCCTTCATTTGGAAATGCACTTTCCAGCATAATGACCTTTATATTACTGCCGCAAAATTGGATATTGGTTCTTAACGTCTTAATCGCTTCCTCAAAGTTATAATTTCCTTTCTTTAGATTTTCCAGCTTTACTGAATTTCTCATGTTTACCAATCCCCTTCTTCCAGAATTTTTTTGTTTTTTTGTCAGCAGAACCTTCCCGGTTGGGAACAGCAGCAAGTACTGTCAGCCCCAGATAACGCTCCACATCCTCTTCGGTGCGAATGGTATCATCTATTAGTACTCCGGCTGTCAGAACCGCTAAAACAAAGAACATACCGGCCGCAGCCCCAATCATGGCATTTTTTTTGTTATCAGGTCCTGTCTTGACCGATGGTACTTCTCCTTCTTCAAAAATTTTAGGCTGCACCATTTCCATCATGTCACCAATATAATCTGATGCAGTCGTTGCAATCTCGTCTACGATTTTTTTTGCCTGTTCTGGGTCCTTATCCTGGACTGCCAGTGTCAGTATACGGGTGTCTGTCGGATTGGCTACACTGATTTTTTTCTTTAAATCTTTATAAGACATGTCAAGTCCCAGTGAATTTACTACCTCTTCCATGACCGGACGGCTGGTTATCATGATTTTATAGTCCTTTGTCAGCTGGGTGCCAACCTGTAAATCAGCCAGTGAAGTCATTGAAGATTCCTTTGAAAGGACATAAAGCATAGCTGTAGATGTATATTGGGGCGTTAAAACATATCTGCTGTAAGCTCCTGCACCAATGCCAGATAAGAAGGTTATAAGAAGAATCAGCCACAGCTTTCCCTTTAATTTGTAAAACAATTCCAATAAATCAATTTGAATTTCCTGGTTATCATCCATGTTATTTGTTCTCATTTCTACTCCTGTTATTATTCTTTTTTGTCAGTATATTCAGGGCGTAATTGCCTGTCAGATTTTGATACATTTCCAGACTGCAGTTTTTTTTAATCCATACCAATGCTTTCTCTATCTCAGGTGTCCTTTCATTCATGTGATGCATATCAGTTCCCAGCATATGTATATTCCCCTCCTGTATCTGAAGCCTGCACCAGCGTACCTGTCTTTTAAAACGGCTTCCGGCAATACTGCAGTAATTCATCTGCATGATACATCCGGAATTGATCAGCTCTTTCACCCTTCCTTTCTCGCGCAGGCAAGTGTAACGCTCCATATGGGCAAGTATGGGAATATAACGGGCTAATATTATTTTCCGAAGGCTCTGGAACATTCTGGAGTAGGGAACCAAAGGTGGAAACTCGATCAATACATAATGACTCCCGCACATGGTAAGCGCCCTTCTTTCTTTCAGATCCTGCAGGATATCTTCACAATACAGAATTTCCTGTCCCAGATATAAATTGAAACATTTATCTATTTTACGGGCTTCCCACTGCAGTCTTCTGCTTAATTCCATAATCTGTTTTGGATCTTGACCCCTTTTATAATGAGGAGTAACTATAATCTTTCGTATCCCCTGGCTATAAGCCATCTTAAGCATGGCCTTCGCCTCTTCCATATCGGCAGCCCCATCATCTAGTCCGGGAAGAACATGCGCATGAATATCAATGATTTCCTGCATCTCATCACTCCTTACTGTTACAGTTAATAATCAGCGCCGGTTTTAGTTACAAAAAAACTCTATTTAAGTAACATAATGTAAATTATGTTACTTAAACAGAGTAAATTTTTCCATATTGGGAGAAAATGGTATGTTTTTAGGGTAATAAAAAAGCATGAATTTAGATTTTCATGCCTTGGCTAATACCATACCTGGTTTTGATTACGATTTTATACCATTATCTACCAATTTTTATAAAAAATTCTAAGTTCTCTCTTGTAATTTATCAGAATATGTATTATATTATGAATGTAGTGATAATTTAATTCGGTATTACCTCACTATTGTAAACATAATTTACATTATGATCTTCATTTTTACTGTAATCATATACTAATCCCAGCTTTGATATAAGTTTCTGATGTTCTTCCCCTGTTGTTGCCGTGTAAATGCGGGTGGTTTCAATGCTGGAATGGCCAAGAACTTCCGCCAGACGTAATAAATTCTTTTCCAGGCGATAAAAAACAAAGGCAAATAAGTGACGCAGATTATGAGGAAATACTTTTTTCTCATCCACATTTGCCTTATGACAGAGACCTTTCATTTTTTTCCAGATAATCGTACGATTAATCGGAGAATTTGTTTTAGAAACAAATATAGGACCAGCTTCTATTTTCTGTGAAACACAATAAGTTTTCAATAATTTAATAAGCTGTTTGGGTATGAATATAACCCTTACTTTACCTTTATTGTTAATCTGTGCATATCCTGTTTTTAATGATTGCACAGTAATAAACTGCAGTTCACTGACTCTTATCCCAGTACTGCATATGGTCTGCATCAAAAGACTCAGCTGAATATCCCCTGATTCTTTTGCAGTTACGATCAGATTTTCATATTCTTTTTTCGTCAGACATGTCTCCTTTTTACAAAATAATGTCTTTTGAACTTTAAACTGACGAACTCTGCACTCAAACCATCCGGCATATTCCAAAAAACGATTTAAAGCAACGATCATAGAATTCGCACTTGATACCTGATAATTATTTTTTAAGTATTCCTTATATTCAATTACCATTCTTTTCTCAATCACTTTATCTCCTGATAAGAAATTATAAAACTTCTTTAGATCCCTTTTGTATTTCTCTATTGTTAATTTTGCCTTCTCTTCTTCATATAAATAATCTTCATACTGTTTCATAAGTTCTAATGTCAATATTCTCTCCATGTCTTCTCCTTAGTTTGTATTAAAATTATTTTAATCTATACTATATAAACGAATCAGACATAAATTGATAACACTTTTCCCTATAAACATTTCATAAACTCACCATTAATAAAATATAAATATTTTCTATTCTTTGCAATTACCATAGAAAAAGCTCCCTTCTGAAATGAATTATTTATCTAATTCAATCCCAAAAAGAAGCCTTTATTACTCTACCTTCTTTTTTTATCTTTTACAATTTTTATTATAACTTCTGCAACTATTATAACAACCAGAACAAAAATCATATTCCAAAATTCTGATCTGATAACGTTTATCCATGTAGCATGTGTTGATACTTTTGTTCCAATTATTATTGATGCAAAAATTAATACATACCCCAGATAATCAATTATTTTTAATATTATTTTTTTCATTTAATTTATTATTTCGCATAATTTTCAAAATAACCGGATACTGTCTCACCAACTCCATTCCGATATACCGTAGCAGTAATAGTCAGCCGATAAGTATAACCTCTTGACACGTAATATCTGCCATCAAAGATCAGTCTGTTACCCGCTACGTTTAAGTTTTTCCACGTCTTTACAGTGGTGTAGGATCCGTTAGAATTTTTTCTTGACAATACCGCGGTGCCCGTTATATTCTTCACATCTGACCAGCCTTGTACACAGGCGCCGCAAATAGCCTTGCTTCCAGAAAAAGAAAGGTTGATATCAATAGAAGAAGTGTTGGCCCACTGGATTGACGGTTGACCTAAAGTGTTAACCGGCACATAGGAATATTGGGTTGAGGCTAACGCATCCTTTCCCATCAGGAAACAGGACATGACGAGACACATAATAAAGGTACTTTTTTTCAATTTTACAAACATAATCTTCCTCCTTTTTTTTTAAAATAATACCCTCTATTATATAAACGTCATAGTTTAAAAATGATAACACTTTTTTGAAAAATAATTCAATTATTTTTCCATACTCCTGCCAATGCGGATTAATTCATCACTATTTATTTTAGATGTCAGTTCAAAAACAACATCCCGTGATTTCCAGAGAAGAACATTATAATTGTCATCCTTTACTGTTTTAAATAAATATGCTGTATTACCAGAAATATCGACTTCTGTATAATTTGTATTTTCATTGTCAATCAATGCCGTTCCATCTTCCGCCTTTCTCTGCTTTAATACAATCTCTGTCTCTGATTCATCGGAATATACCAGCAAAGCAGAATTTCCATAAAGTTCCTCTGATATTTTTTTATAGCCTTCCGGCAAATATGATGGCCTGAAAATATCCATTTGCTGTTCGTCATCTTTAGAATCCTCATACTGGATTTGTGTATATTTTCCAAACTGATTAACAAAAGCATTCAGTATTACATTTCTGGTTGCTTCAACGCTGAGCAGTGTGGCAGACGACAGAACAATAATTACAATAAAGCATGCTGCTGTTTTATGGTTACTTTTAATGAAAGACCTTATTTTAGATTTCATCTTGTGTTTAGATATTAACTTTTCTATCCGTTTGTCCAACTCCACGGACGTTGGAAATTCCTCATTTAATTCTTTATTGGAGGGCAATGCATCCATTTCATCTCTCAGCGCATCAGATATGGCTGCTTTTAGCAGCGAATCAAACAATTCTTTATTTCTATTTTCACTGGTCACTGTAAACTCCCTCCTTTTTCAATTCCTTCTTCAGAGCTTTACGTGCCCTGCTAAGGCGCATTTTAGCATTCTCCGTACTGATACCCAGTATTTTGCTTATTTCATCAAATGAACAATCAAATTCTATTTTCAGATATAAAATATCCGAATAACTTTTTTTAAGATTACTAATACAGCATTTTATTTTATCACAGGCTTCCTTAACTGAAAAGTTATCAAAAGCTGGATCTTCATAACTTAATCCATAATCATCTTCTTCCAATGGTACTATTTGTTTCTTCTTTTGTTTTCGGAGCATATCAATCGCAACGTTTCTCACTATAATAACGACGAATCCCCTGGTTTGGTAACAGTCTACTATATTAATTTTTTCCAGATTATCAATTATTTTTATAAATGCTTCTGATACCGCATCTTCTGCAAGATGCACTTCATTTAAGATGGTGTTGGCTATGTAAAGCATTGTTCCACTGTAAAGTTCATAAATTTCGGTTACTTTATCCCGATCTCGTTCATTTTCAAGCGTCATTATGAAAGCAAGCAACGTTTTTTCCTCCTTGGCATGTAACCATGTATTAGATCTGATATATGAAGTAAATTATACTATACTTTCTATTTTCCAACCATACCCAAAATCAAACCGGACCTGAGGCTGTAATTTTAGACCTTAATGAATTAGTTGTTATCAAAAAAAGAGCCGATAACCGCAGTTTCATTTATGCGAGTTATCGTGCTCTTTGATTACTTACATATTTAATTTAATCTATTACATTTCATCAACAGCAGTTTTACCGGCAATCCGTCCAAAGGTAAAGATATCCGTTAATGCATTACCGCCAAGACGGTTACCTGCATGGATACCTCCAGCTACTTCTCCTGCAGCATAAAGATGTTTAATTGGCAGGCCATTTTCGTCTAATACATGGGCGTTTGCATCGATCTTAAGTCCACCCATGGTATGATGAACGGCTGGCTTCCTGGGGGTTGCATAGAACGGAGCTTTCTCTACTTTCAGGCTGAATGTATCCTTATGGAACTCCGGATCAAATCCAGCATCTACATAGGAATTATATTTATTAATGGTATCTAAAAGTACGGCTGGCTCCATACCAACTTTTACCGCCAGTTCTTCTAAGGTATCGGCTCTAAATAAGGTACCTGCTTCCACCTGACGATCTAACTTTTCCTGACTTGTATTGGCTGCAGTTTTCTTAATCTCATCATCTGCTATCAGGTAGAATAAGCCACCCTGATCAATGGCAGCTTTTGTTAAAACATCACGGCCTGAGAATTCATTTACAAAACGTCTGCCTTCTTTGTTAACAATTACAAAGTTTTCCGGTGGTACCTGAACTCCACTGAACAGTTCTCCCGTATCCGGATCGGCAACAGGCATCATCTGAGTGAATCCCATACCAGTCAGCGCTGCTCCTACTGTTTTACCAAGCTGGATTCCATCTCCTGTCATGGCGAAGGAATTGGTGGTTCTGATATTATCGTCAATATAACTCCAATAGGTGTTATATTCTTTTAACATCTTTGTATTAGCACCAAACCCGCCGCTTGCAAGTACAACTGCTTTAGCACGAACTGTGATCTTCTGGCCGTTGACACCAGTTGCTATCACTCCTGCAATCTCACCATCCTCGATGATAAATTCTTTAACAGGACTGTCAGTAATAATCTTTCCTGATTTCTCCTCAACATATTTTTTAAGAGAAAGGATAAATGCGGTACCATAGCTTTTAACCGGTTTATGACCGCGGCGCCAAAGAGCACCAACCGGTGCAAATACGATGCTCTTATCATACTCAACACCGATCTCTTCCAGCCATTTTACACTTTCTAAGGCTCTGTCTGTCAGAATTTTGACCAGATCGTACTGCCCATAGATGGTGCTGCCGTTTAAGTCAGTTCGTTTTCCACCGAAATAAGTCTGCATTCTGTGAAGAAGGGGGGAATCAAATAAATGACCTTTTCCAGTGCCGAATTCTTTCTGGTAATCAGAAAACTCTTTTTTAAGTGCACGGAAATCATCTAAATATTCTGGGTGAATCTGGCTCTCATCAGTATCCAGCAATGACTCAATAGTATGTCTCTCTCCTGGATTTTCATCAAACTGCCTCTGCCACTCAGGATCTGCCGCATTGACAGGACCACCGGAACGTATGGTATTTCCACCTACTGCCGGATATTTTTCGAGAACAATAACGCTGGAACCGTTCTGCAATGCAGTTGCAGCCGCACTGAGTCCTGCTCCGCCTCCGCCTACAACTACTACATCACAGGTATACTCTTCGTCCTGTCTGTTTCGGCTGCTGGCAGGTTTTGGACGTCTCTTAAGAATATCAGGGTTGACTCCGGCAAGCTTCACTGCTTTGGCAACACCATCGATAACGCCATTGCTGGTTTCTGATGCACCAGAAAGCGCATCTACATTCAGAGTCTGTCCTTCAATGATTTTATCCGGGATTCTTACAAATACAACATCTGCAATTCCTTCTGTTTCGCCCTTTGTATCTATATTTATGCTTTCGATACGTTTTTCACTAAAGGATACCTTCATTGGAAGATTTCCGCTGTGACCGATAGCATTTACTTCATATTCACCTGGTGTAAAGCTAAACTCCTCTTCCTCATTAAGCTGATTTGCAATTTTAGCAAAACGCATAAAGCGCAGGAAGCAGATATCCAGGAAATCAATGGTTCCCTCATTCTTTAAGTTACCGGCGTCATCAAATGCCTTGCTTGCACTTCCCAGTAAGAATTCATATCCAGGCATAACGCTGGCATCCACTCCGGGTGCATCCAGAATCTGACGAAGATGCAGCTGGGCACGGGAGGAACCCTGGGTTCCTAAAGATGCGCCAACGATCATTACCGGTTTTCCTGCAAGGGGATGAAGATCAAAGCTCAGCCACTCAATCAGGCTTTTCAGTCCAGAGGGGATGGAATGATTGTATTCAGGAGTTGCCATAATAACACCGTCACTCTCTGTAATCTTATCATTAAACATCTGTATCACTTCACCGTAGGACTGATTATCGGATTGGTTAAACATGGGAACATCTGTAATCTCAAGTATTTCAATATCTGCTTTTGATTCAAAATGTTTTTTCATAAACTGAAGGAGTTTACGATTATAAGATTTTTTTGCATTGGTTCCAACAATTGCTATAAATTTCATTGTTAATAATCCTCCTACTCTTGCCAGGTGTATTTTTTCTCTTTTTTACTAAGAGTTTTCTTTTCCAAAAGTTTCACTGTGATATCTGTAAACAGAACAAACTCCCTGAAAATTTCATCAAGTTCTGAAAGCTTATCTGTATAAATGAGATTACCTCCATTATCGAATGCACCCTGCGATTTTCCTAAAAGGAACTCACTGCTTGGCATAATTCTGGCAGCAAGCTCAGGGGAATCAAGTATCTGTCGTAGATGTGCCTGTGCTCTGGAAGAGCCAAGGGTACCATGAGATGCTCCTACGATTAAAACAGGCTTATCCGTAAGTGCCTGAGTTGTGTAACTAATCCATTCAAGAGCGCTCTTTAAAACAGCAGGTATGGCATGATCATACTCTGGGGTTGCCATAATTACTCCATCAGCTTTCAATATTTTATCAGATAACTCTGCTACCTTTTCCGGAACTTCTGAATCCTCAGGCTCCATAAAAGCAGGTAAATCCTTAATTTCATATAGTTCTATTTCTGCCTCGCCAGCAAAATGCTTTTGCATAAACTGAAGCAGCATACGATTAGTTGACACATCAGAATTCGTGCCTACGATTGCTAAATATTTCATAGTAATCTCCTTCCTGTACATTAAGCTTTCACAGTTAATTTATGTGTTTGATATAACTTTAACATATTATGTACACATTATCTAATAGTAATTTATTGAAGTTTAATAACAAATTTGTTATAATCAAAAACAGACCTTAAAGTTTATCATATTTCAAAGGAAGGAATGAAATGTCAAAAATCGGCTCTCAGGAGATTCTGTATTATATTGATGCCATTTTAAAATACAGCAATTATGGCAAGGCTGCTAAATCTCTTTATATCTCTCAACCCTATCTGACCCAGGTCATTAAACGGGTGGAAAGCCAGTTAAACTGCGAACTGATTACCCGCAGCAAGCTGCCATACCGGTTAACCGAGCAGGGGAAGATCTATTATCAATATTTAACTTCATTAGAAAATAACTACGCAAAGCTGCTTCGAGATATATCCGATGTATCAGATATCGATCGGACGGTCATAAAGATAGGCGTTCTGCCCAGCCTTGGCACCTACCTTTTACCTCTTTTTTTACCAGATTTTCTGGATAAGCATCCAAACTGCAGAATCGAACTTACAGAAGTTTTACCTGAAAAATGTGAGAGACTCACTCAAAATAATGAATTGGATTTTTGGATTGGACAAAATTCCAGGAATATCTCACCAAATTTAAACTCAGTGAGCTGGGGCAGACACAGATACCGGGCAGTGATCCCCCGGTGCTGCGATCTTTATCAGAAAGATTCCTCCATTATACAAGAAGGTTCCATCGATATAAGTAAAATATTATGTCAAAAGCTGGTGCTGACTTCCAAAGGCTCTGCTATCAGAAAACAGATCGACCAATTATTAAACATTTATAAGGTGGAACCCAACATCATAATGGAAAGCACAGAGATAAATACTATACTTAAGCTTTCCACGAGCAATATGGGACTGACCATTATACCAGAAAGCGTCTATCTGAAAGAATGCCCCTCTGAGTATAATATATACCCAATTCCCATTGATGAGTTGAGTTTAGATTATTTTATAGCATATCACAATGAACGAACACTGACCGGTATTGATAATGACTTATTAGATGCTTTCCTAACACATGCAGAAAATGATACAGGAGACTGAAATGACTGAGTATACAAAAATTATATATCTTATGGGGACAAAGATCTCCCTCTATTTAAAGACGGAAGGTGCCCAAATTCTTGCAGACAAGGCAGAAGCCATGCTGATTCGTTATAATGAAATTTTTAGTGCTAACAGTGATCACTCACAGCTGGCCTCATTAAAAAAATCGGCTGCAATTGCTCCGCAACAGGTAGATGAAGAGCTGTATGAACTGATAAAAATAGGAAAAGCTCATAGTCTAAGCGAAAATTCCTATTTAAATATCGCAATAGGTCCCTTAATCAAGTTATGGAGAATCGGATTTGATGAGGCACACATACCGGAAAAAGAAGCAATCGAGAACGTTCTTGCGCTTTTAAAACCTGAAAATATACAGCTGGACGACGATAATAAAACTGTATATCTCTTAAAAAGTGGCATGGAGATAGATCTTGGAGCAATAGCGAAGGGGTATTTTGCTGATAAAGTGATGGAATTCTTTAAAGATAACGGAGCTGTCTCCGCTATGGTGGATATGGGAGGCAATGTTTTGGTTTATGGAGAATCCCCTTCCGAAGGCGGCGGCTGGAAAGTCGGAATACAAAATCCGTTTTTGCCCAGAGGCAACGTGGCGGCACTTGTGAGCATAAGAGACCAATCCGTTGTAACATCAGGAATCTATGAGAGAGTACTTGAAAAAGAAGGCAGCAAATACCACCACATCTTTAACAGCCGGACAGGCTTACCCATCGATAATAACATCGCATCTTTAACAGTGATAGCTGACCGGTCGCTGGACTGCGATATCTATACGACTAAATTTTTTGGATTAGATGCTGCATCAATAATCCGTAAAGTTAACACAATGAATGATCTGGGTGCGGTTGTAATCACTGTGGATGGAAAACTGGCCTGTACAGATAATCTTATAGGGAGAATTCATCCAGTATTAAAGTAATATTTCAAAGAATAAGGTGGTATTTATTACTGTTCCGTTTTTCAATATTCCATATGTTGTAAATTTGTGATAGGATATAGATTAATAGCAGAATTTATAAGTTCAGAAATCGGAGGACAATTAATGGACCATCAAATAAAAACGACTGCCATCATAGGAATGGGCGCGCTGGGAATGCTCTATGCAAGTCAGATCAGTTCTGTATTGGGATCTGATGCTGTATACTTCCTTGCAGACCAGAAACGAATCGAACGCTATAAAAAAATGACTTTTACAATTAACGGAATTCCCTGGTCCTTTCCGATAAAAGCTCCTGTAGACGCAGATCCTGCAGATCTCATAATTATAGCAGTCAAATACAGCACTCTGCCTTCAGCTCTTGAAACGATGAAGCACGCTGTCGGTCCTGATACCACAATTATTTCAGTTATGAACGGAATTGACAGCGAAGCTATCGCAGGTAATCACTTCGGAGATGAAAAAGTGCTCTATTGTATCGCCCAGGGTATGGATGCCATGAAATTTGATTCTAATTTAACCTATACACGATCAGGAGAATTGTGTCTTGGAACCAGAATAAAGGGTCAGGAACATCGTCTGAGAGCCTTAACCAGATATTTTGATTCTGCCGGTATCGCCTATCGTACCGAAAACGATATTCTAAAACGGCTTTGGGGAAAATTCATGTTAAACGTGGGAATTAATCAGACCTGCTTGGCATATGAGGCCAATTATGCCCAGGCCCTCACTCCGGGCAGGATTTATGACACGTTAATCGGAGCCATGAGAGAAGTAATTTCACTTTCACAAAAGGAAGGCATTAACCTTGCGGAAAGCGACCTGGAATCTTACATAGAACTCTTAAAAACTCTTTCACCCGAAGGCGTTCCCTCCATGCGCCAGGATGGCATCGCCCGCAGGCCATCGGAGGTTGAGATGTTCTCAGGCACAATACGCAGACTCGCTGCCAAACATGGTCTTTCCGTCCCTGTTAATGACATGCTTTATGAAAAGATAAAAGAATTGGAAGCATCCTATTGATCAATAAGGAATGCGCGGCCAGTCAGCCGCGCATTTCTTATTGAATCCCGGTTTCTTCAATCCCCAGGTCCATGCTTCCAGACCGGAACCCTTCTAAATCCAGAGTAATATATGCAAATCCCAGCTTTTTTAAGTAAGATATCACAATCTCCCTGTCTTTTAAAACACTTTCAAACGAATCCTGATCCACTTCAATCCGCAAAATATCCTTATGAAGCCGCAGCCGCACATTTCCCCTGAAACGGGAGCGGAGAAATTCCTCCCCTTCACCGATTCTGCTTAAGATATCGTAATCTATTTCCGTATTATACGGCAGCCTGGTCGCCATGCAGGGAGCTGATGGCCGTTTTGCAACAGAGATTCCATATTCCCCTGCCAGCGCCTTGACCTGCGCTTTCGTAATATGAAGCTCTGCCAGAAGACTAATGATACCCAGTTCTTTTAACGCCCTGATCCCCGGGCGGTACACATGCATATCATCCTCATTGGTCCCATCCATAATAACAGGAATCGCTCTTTCTCCCGCAAACTCCTTCAGACTCTGAAACAGCTTTTTCTTGCATAAATAACATCTGTCCACAGGATTGAAACGGATTTCCTCCTGTTCCAGTTCATCTACAGTAATTATTTCGTGAATGCCCCCCAGCTCTTTTGCTACTTCAGAAGCGATCTCCAGATCACAGGAGGGATGCAGTCTGCTGTCAAATGTAACAGCATATACTTTTTTTCCTGTTATTTTCACCGCCTCCGCTGCTGCCTTCAGCAATAGACTGGAATCAACCCCGCCGGAAAATGCAAGACAGATGTCCTCTCTGGCATATTCCTTCATAGCCTGCTCAAGTTTTGATTTGAGATTCTGCAAATTTTCATCCATGTGATCTTATCCCTCCTTTTGAAGAATACGGTAAACAGTCTGGTAGTCCAGTCCGCTCTTTTTGCAGAGGTTTTTCACACTTTCATATTCCGGATAGCAGAATTCCCTGTCTTTATATTGACAGACTTTTACCTCTGCTTCTCCCCACTGTGTCATAACCGTTCTTTTTTCACGAGAGAGAACCGTTCTCTCAACAGCATATCTTCTGATGCCTATGGTCGTTGTCTGAATAAAAAGGATCTCTTCCATAAAATCTATCTGGTTTTTTTTACAAATAACCGAAAGCATATAGGCAGGCCGGTTCTTTTTCATAAAGATGGGGGTATACCACACATCTGCAGCGCCTGCATCAAGCAGAGACTCCATAGCAAGCCCAAGCGCTTCACCTGTGCTGTCATCAATGTTGGATTCCAGAACCCACATCTCATCTCCTGCTGACGTTTCTTCTTCAGTAAGAATCATGGCACGCAGGACATTGGCCTGTTTAAATTCCTTTTTCCCTGCTCCCATGCCAGTCTTTAAAATCCGGCAGGAGGACGGAAGCTCGTCATCTGTCTTTAAGGCCGCCGCAATCGCCGCACCAGTTGGCGTGACCATCTCTCCGTCATTGTCCGTCATACGCAGTTTTAAACCGTGTGCAGATGCGATATTGACTGTAGCGGGAACAGGAACCGGAATAACTCCATGCTGACACCGGATGCTTCCGGATCCCTCTGCCAGAGGGGAAACAATGATTTTATCCACTCCCAGATTATCTACGCAGACAGCCGTGCTGATAATATCAATAATCGAGTCAATCGCTCCAACCTCATGGAAATGTACTTCATTCAAAGGAATACCATGTGCTTTTGCCTCCGCCTCTGCTACAATATCGAACATCTGTCTTGCCATCGCCTTTACCCGCTCACTGGCTTCCAGCCGGTCTATGATCTCATAGATGTCTGCAATGTTCCGATGCTCGTGAGTATGCCCGTGGCTGTGCTCATGGCTATGCTCATGCTCATGGCTGTGGTTATGCACCGCATCTGTTTCCAGATGAACATCAAAATCATAAGCATCCAATCCGCACTTTTTAGTTCTTCCAAAATGAAGATGATATCCACTTAATTTAAGACTCTCCAGCGTTTTAACCAGGACCTCTTTATCGGCTCCCAGGTCCAGAAGAGCTCCCACCGTCATATCACCGCTGATTCCTGAATTACATTCTAAATATAGTATTTTTTTCATTTATCTTACCGCCAGTCGATTAATCTGTGTTGCAATGTATCCCGCTCCATAACCATTATCAATATTTACAACAGAAATACCATTAGCACAGGAGTTGAGCATGGTTAATAATGCTGACAAGCCGTGAAAGCTGGCTCCGTATCCTATCGATGTAGGCACCGCAATCACCGGGCAGTCCGCCATTCCTGCAATTACCGTTCCAAGAGCGCCTTCCATCCCTGCTACCGCTATGATACAACTGGCCTGTCCGATCCGGTCCCGGTTAGAAAGCAGACGGTGAATGCCTGCCACACCAACATCATAAATCCGGTCCACAAACGATCCGAAGTACTCTGCAGTCTGGGCTGCTTCTTCCGCAACGGGTATGTCTGCAGTTCCTCCCGTGCAGACTGCCACACATCCCTTCCTTAATTTATCCTTTTTCTCCACTTTCAGAATCCTTGAAATGGAATCATAGGTAACTTCCGGTACAACAGCCTTTACCAGTTCAAACTGCTCTTTCGTAGCCCTGGTTCCAAATACTTCCCCATCACGCTCAAAAAATTTTCTATATATTTCCACCAGATATTCATCTGGTTTTCCCTGGCAGAAGACAGTTTCCCCAAAGCCTGAGCGAAGTGCCCGGTGATGATCCAGTTTGGCATATCCCAAATCTTCATAGGGAAGGTCCTTTAAGATCTTCTGTGCCTCATCTACCCCCATCTCACCGGTTCTAACCAGGTTAAGCATTTCTTTAATGTCCATCCCTCTCACCTTTCCTCTGCTGCACCCAATAAACGCTTAAAACAGCTTTTTTAGTAGTATATCCCGAATATAGCCCCCATATTTTTCCTTTGTTAAAACCACCTCATACCCCTGTCTGATTATATTGTTTCTACTGTAGGAATTATCCGGATGAACTGTACACATCAGATACCTGTATCCCATTTTTCGTAAATCAGCTTCTCCCCGCTGCATCAGGGCATACTGCAGCCCATTTCCTCTGTATGCAGGAAGGATTGCAACCGATTCCATATGCGCCACTTTTTCCAATTCTACACCGGCAAGTTCTATATCCCTGCCTAAATTTTCTTCCTTCATTCCAGGAAAAGAGACAATGAAAATTCCAGCAGCCGTTTTGGTATCCATTTCTATTGCTTTATAGCCCAGACCATGATTCCCGCATAAGATACGAGTTGTATATTCTATGTCATCCGCCACAAACCACTGCTTATCATTGATGCCTTTCCAGACTCTTTCAATGATATCTGCCATAACAGCAGCATCTGTTTCATTTGCACGCTCAATCTTGAATTCCATTCGCTCCCTTTCTGTCAGGGAATATGTACGGGAGGAACAACCATCCCGACCCTGACAATTTTGGCCCTCCCCAGAGGAATTTCCACAGCGCCATATCCCTGTATGTAACTATAAATTCCAGCGCAAAGCAAGATCAAAATAATACAAAGCACAATCAGCATGACCTTATTATACGTTTTTTTATCATCCATACTGCTCCTCCTACCCATTCTTTGTAAACCGGCACCGGGGATAATTGGTGCAGCCATAAAATACACCAAACCGGCCATTTCGTTTCTTTAATAATCCACCACACTGAGGACATGTAAAAACCTCTTCCGTCCCGGACAGCTTTCCCATCTGTTCATAACACTGCTGATTCATCGTGCAGTCATTAAGTGCCCGGTGGGCTCCCTCCGTTGATATGTTAAAATGTGCAGAGATATCTGTAAGCCGGTGCCGGTACAGCTGCGGAAGGCGTTCTCTTGCCATAAATAAGGTATCTATATAATCATTTGGTAATGAAACTCCCATCAGTTCCCCGGCTGCCCTGTATAAAAAACGCAGATCAAACGACTGAATATTATGTCCCACCAGAACTTCTCCGCCTATAAAAGAAAGAAAATCCGGAAGAACCTCAGAAAGAAACGGCACCTCTTTCACCATCTCATCCGTAATGCCGTTAATTTTTGTTGCTCCTGCCGGAATATGTGTGCCTGGATTAATTAACTGGTTAAACTCTTCTGTAATTACATGATGTTTCACTTTCACTGCAGATATCTCTATGATGGAGTCTTCCTGAGTATCCACTCCCGTTGTCTCCAAATCAAATACTACGTAATCTTCTATGTATTGGTTCAAACGTCTGCCTGTCAGCTCTGTTGCAGCCATAGTTGCCTCCATTTCTGTATGTTACAGGACTTTAATCCTTATATCCGTTGTATCATTTCTATTATAACGTTTTACGCTACGTTCATCAAGTCAAAAAACAGCACCCCTGTTAAAAGGAATGCTGATCCGTACCTCTGTTATGAAATTAATAGTCATCCCTTTACTGCTCCAGCCATCATTCCCTGAATGAAATATTTCTGAAATGCTACAAAAAGCAGAAATATCGGAATAACAGAAAAAACAGATCCTACGATAAGAAGACTGTAATTATCCCCATAAGGATTAATCAGTGTATTCAGACCTAAAGTAAGAGTATACTTCTGTGAAGACCTGATTACAAGAAGCGGCCACAAATAGTTGTTCCAGGCGTTCATTCCGTTTAATATGGCCATAGCTGAAAAGGCCGGTTTCATCAGCGGGATAATTAATCTGTAAAAAATCCCGTACTCTGTGGCCCCGTCAATTCTCCCTGCTTCTATTAAAGAGGCAGGAATACTGAGCAGATACTGACGGAAGAAAAATATGGTTGAAGCATGAGCAAGGAACGGAAGGATGATGGCAGCGTAATTATCCATCAGCTTCCATGAGGATATCTGCTTATACAAAGGCAGCATAACCACTTCCAGAGGGATGGATAAGATTAAAAGCACCAGAATAAACAGGAACTTTTTCCCCTTAAAATCATAAGCAGCAAAACCATACCCTACAAAAGAGCTGATCAGCAGGGTTCCGAATACGGTGAATACAGTTAAAATAATGCTGTTAAAAAACCATCGCCAGTATTCATGCTGACCAAAAAACAAAAGAGTATAATTATTAAGATTCATACCGGAAAGGTGAATGTCTAAATTCAGGCCGTATTGAAGAAGATCCT
Organism: Clostridium boliviensis; assembly: GCF_033342255.1. Taxonomy (NCBI): domain Bacteria; kingdom Bacillati; phylum Bacillota; class Clostridia; order Eubacteriales; family Clostridiaceae; genus Clostridium; species Clostridium boliviensis. The sequence goes on along the minus strand of NZ_JAWONS010000109.1, from coordinate 53,667 downwards.
CTCCAGGTTTAAAGCTGGCTATGAAAAGAACCCAGACAGGAAGAAAAATCCCTGCAGCAAGAAGGGTAAAAAACAAATAGAAAACAAGTGTAACAGTGCGGTGTGTCGTGCTTTTATTCATATCAGTCCCTCCCCTCTTTAAATGTTCCGGTAACCTTAAGCTGGACTAAATTTACCGCCATAACCACAAGAAGGAGAATAAAGCCTACCGCACATGCATAGCCCAGGGCCCGTTTTTCCACTCCCTGTCTGTAAAGATACCCTACGATAGTCAACCCAATGTTATTAGGTGAATTATTTCCTTTAAACAGCATATTACTCTCCAGGAACATGGAAAGACCTGCATAAATGCTGATTGTCAGCACATAGACCGTTGTGGGTTTCACAAGAGGAACTGAAATTTTAAGAAACTGCTGCCAGCCGGAAGCCCCGTCAATGGAAGCGGCCTCATACAAATCAGAAGGTATGCTCTGCAAACCTGCCAGAAAATAGAGAATATTTACTCCGGTCCATCTCCAGCATGCCAGCAATAGCAGAGCAAAGAAGCTGGTTCCTGCACCCTTGAGCCATTTTACCGGACTCAATCCAAAAAATCCCAGCACCTGGTTAAAAAGAGAGGTTGTGGATTCTCCAAACATAAGCCGGAAAATGGTACCTGCAACCACTACAGAGGTAAGTGCCGGTATAAAATATACTGATTTGAAAAATTCAGTTTTCTTAATCCATCTGCTGTTTAGCATGGCTGCAAAAAGCATGGGGAATGGAATCAGCAAAACCAGGGTCCCTGTCATGTATTTAAAACTGTTCCAAATTGCTTTTCTGAAAATCTTATCTGTCACCAGTCTGGAATAATTATCAAACCCCACCCATTTGTTTTTTAATACATCCTCAAAGCTCAAAACCAACCCGTTGCAGACAGGAAGCATCCAGAAAATCAGCACTGTAATTACAAAAGGGCAGATGAACACATAAGGAGCTATTTTTTTTGAATAGAAGAATTTCTTCATTTTGTCCCCCTTCCGGTCATGTTACTGATACAGCAGCCGCAGGGCTGTCATTCCCTGCGGCATTGCTGGTCTTTATTTTTTAAATTCATTATTTAAAGTTTCCTGGGAAGACTCAAGAACTTGTTTCACATCTATACCATCTTCAAAAATACTGTTCAAGGTAACCGTACATAATTCATTGTTGATGGAAGGATATTTTTCATCCGTATAAGCCCTTAAAAGTCCAATGCTGTCCTTTTTCTCTAACAGAGTATCAAAAGGATAATTGGTAAAATACTGGATAAATTTGTTATCTGGATTCTGGGTCAGTGTCTTATCTGTCCATACAGCGGTATTAACAGGATCAAATCCAAGTACATTCCATACCTCACGGTTGGATTCTTCGGAAAGCTTGATGTAAGCCATAACCTCTGCAGCCAGCTGGGCATTCTTACCAGATTTAACAATTGCTGTGCCGGTTCCGCCTCCGCCAATTGTTGCTGTTTCTTTATCATCTGTATTCCATACAGGTACAGGTGCAATGGCAACCTGCTTATTTAAATCCTTCATGTAATTTACAAATCTGGACGTCTGCCAGAATGGCATGATCTGTACTGCATATTCTCCGGAATTATAAGAGGGATATGCTTCCTCATTATCAGGCTGTCCGCCAGGAACCGTTGCAAAGGCCCCTGTTTCCTGCATTCCTTTTATGTATTCCAATACTTCTGTCAGTTCAGGGCTGTTAATGTTTAAATTTCCATTTTTATCCACATAATCTCCGCCCTTTTGTGCCAGCATCAGGTTGACCATCCAGGAAGCCGATGTTTCCACACAGGAAAAATATTTTCCTGTAGCTTCATGGTACTTCACTCCTGCTTCCTTAAACTGATCCCAGGTTTTAATATCCTGATAGTTGATTCCTGCGTCCTTTAATAGTTTTTCATTGTAAAATGCCACTGTGGTACCAACGTGGGTGGGGAGACCATATTCCTTACCATCCTTAGAATAAATTTCCAGCCTGGACTTTACAATGTTATTACGGTAAGGATCAATCACATCATTCAGTTCCATTAACCCGATATCTCCAACCATAAAAGCCGGAAATTTACCAAGCTCGATATCCACTATATCCGGAGCTCCCTCTCCCGATTCCAGTGCCAGTGAAAGCTTGTTATGCATATCATCATACTGCATGTTGCTTAACACCAGCTTAACCTTTTTATCGGGGTGCGCTTCATTCCACTTTTCAGCCATGTTGACATAAAAATCCTGGTGAAGTTCGATAAACGTCCAGACATTTAATGTAGTCACGTTATCGCCTGCCACCTCCATTGCCTTTTTTCCGGCAGAAGCTCCCTTGCTGCCCGCTTCGCCATTTGCACTGCTGCATCCGGCAGCCAAAAACACTGCCATAGCCGCACATGCAACAGCCCCCAATACTTTTCTTCTCATGTTTGAATCCTCCTTTTAAATTCTTTGATATCAAGACAGATCCTGCCATCTGTATGATTCTAAAAAAGTCCCCCCAGGAGAGTGCGCCGGCTTATTAAACGTTTTATATGTATTTTATTTAAACCAGCATTTTCATGTGTTTCTGTTTAATTTTCAACTGTTTTTGCATGAAATTCGTTAAATATAATTGCATACTAACACATCAAAACACTCATGTAAAGTATTTTTGCATAATTTTTATTACTTTTTAATCGTTTAACTATGTAATATTACACATTTTACAGTCAAATCCTGTCTTCTTTTGTGATTTTCCGTAAAAAAAAGAACGTCTATCCTTTTATAACTGATAAACGCCCTCATAATTACAAACTCCGGGGAATATCCTTCACAGATTTTCTGACCAGAAGCGTGCAGTCCAGTGCACAGACATTCTCCTCCTCCTGCTCCAGCTGTCTGCCGCCAAGAAGCTCAATCAACCATTTACTTGCCTTATATCCAATATCGTGGAGAGGCAGGCTGACTGTCGTCAAGGGTGGGTGATAGTATCCTGACAGTTCTCTGTTATCATATCCGGCTACGGATATCTCACTGCCTATGGTCTGTTTTAATTCCTCCGCTCTGTCGTAAACTCCGCCTGCCATCAGATCATTCATGGCAAATATGGCAGAGACTCCTTTCTCTATCAGTTCACTGGCGCATCGGTACCCGGATTCTCTTGTCCAGTCCCCTTCTGCTACAAGTCCAGGATCATAAAGAATTTTATTTTGAAAAAGAACCTGCTGGTATCCCACCAGTCTGGCCTGGGCATGAAGGCTGTCCGGCTTTCCGGTTATTACCCCAACGTTCCTGTGTCCATGGTCCAGAATGTGCTTTACAATTTCGGCTGCTCCGCTGATATCATTCACCACAACCGACGGGATCCTGCTGCTTTTGGAATACCCATAAGCCATCACTGTAGGAATGGGCAGATCATCCGGTATACAGCGGATAACCCGTTCATGAGCTGCCACGTAGATAATCCCTTCCACTTGTTTTTCCATGAGCTTTTTTATTTCCTGTCTGACCAGTCCATAATAATCCTCTTTATTGTAGTAAGTATCATTGTATTTTTTAAACAGTCTTAAATTAGTCAGCAGAATCTGATATTCCTGGTTCTGGCAATATTCTGTAATCCCGTCAATAATATCTGGTATGCTGAATATTGTCATATCTTCTGCGATTACACCGATACTTCTGGTTTTTTGCATCTTCAAATTTTTTGCCACAATATTAGGCGTATAATTTAACTGTTCTGCCATTTCCAAAACCAGCTTCCTGGTTTTTTCACTTGCTCCGGGTTTGTTATTTAATATATTGGAAACGGTAGCCACTGATACGCCGCAGCACTTTGCAAGCTCCTTAATTGTTGCCATTATTTCCTCCAGTGATCTTTTGTATTATTAACTCAAATTTTTAATTATTTGTCAACCTATAAATGTTAAACGTTTTACAAAAGCGTTTTTTTTATAATTCAGTTTCATTCATCCTTATATATTGACATTTTTTTATATTTTTGTTACCATGTTTTAGTATAGACTTATGAGAAGGAGTTTATAAAACAATGAAAAAATTAATATATTCTTTAAACAGCAGAATACTAGTGTTTTTTGCAGCAGGTATGATTCTCATACTGTTCTCTTTCTCTGGTTTTATCACATCTTTTCTCCCTCCTGTCACCTTCGAAGATCTTTTAGAAGGGAAAGAAATTAAAACAGGGAGCCACATAGAAGGGGATGTGGTCTATGCACTTGACTATTTTGCATCTGATAATACTTACGAAAAAAGCAGCGAAGGAATCATCATTCCCAGGAAAAATTCGGGAAATTATTATATTATTCCGTTCAATAGCGGATATCTGGGGCTGAAAACTGACAGAAGCCATAATATGGCATTTGACAAGCTGACAAAGGAAACTTATGCGTTTCTCAAAGGGGGACCAAAGCCCAGTTTTAAAATATTTATTGACGGTGAAATCATTCCTATGGATCGGAATCTTATTCCCTATTTTCATAGCTATTTATCTCAGGCAGGATACAGTAAAGAGGAGATAAGTGCAATGGGCTCTCCTTTTCTAATACGTCCCAGAGCCTTTCTTATTAATCGTATTTTATTCACAGCAGGCATTGTACTTCTTTTATTCTCAGCCGCAATCTTCAGGAAGATATACAGACGTTTCTGCATATTAGAAGAATTTTCCAAAGATATGCCGGTAGCATGAACAAAAAGAAGATGCAGACAACGGAATCGGCTGAATTCCCGCTGCCTGCATAAAGATTTTCGTAAGATAGGTTTTAAATTAGATAAGAACTGCCGAGGAAGAATCCACAAATAAATTTGTTTCACTTCTGTTACATTAACAATAGCATTTGCAGCCAGCCCTGACAATGGGGTGTGCGTTTTTTGCCATTTTCATTGCGTTTTTCGTTTTACTTACACCAGCAGGTTATAAAATTCTAAAAATATCCGGTATTCTTTTTGAAACATCTTCTTTCTGTTATGGCTGACATACAGAATATCTCCATTGATTATTTCCACCTTTTCACCTTTTACAGATCTGACATGATGCATATTTATGATATTATGACGACTGATCCGGACAAACCACTCTTTAGGAAGCTTTCTTTCTTCTTCATTCAATCTTGCTTTTATTCGAATTCTTCCTTCTTTTAGCATGAGACTTGTTTTCCTTTCATAGGATTCCAGATAATAAATTTCCCTGATCATAAAAGCAAAAAATTTACCATTAAAAAAAGCAGAATATTTCATTTTTTCCAGATCCGCCATACTCCTGTTTTTCGGATATAATACGATTAAATCCGTCCTTTCATCAATCAAAAAGGCTATTCTCATAATTTCCCCCCCTGTAAATCTGTTATGACAAATTGCCATTAATATATTTATAACTCAAAAAGGAACTGAAAGAAACCATGAATATTTCCAACAGAATTCTCCACACTAAAACAATGAGATTCCTAACCGCACTGAAAGGAGATAAAATATGAAATCTGAAAAAAATGAAAAAGCCACAAAATCTTCCGACCGTATCACAGCAAAAAATAATTATGATATTGATATTCAAGCCTGTTCCACTACCGATTTAACCGGACTGATTCCTTCAGAACCGGTATCAGAAGATGAACTGGAATCATATCAGGAGCTCTACCCTTATCTGCCAAAAGCAAGGGTAAAAGATAATAAACAGTAATCTCACAAAAAAACCCAGCCAGAATATCCATAAGATATCCGTCTGGGTTTTCCTCTTTATCTTCCTGTTTCAATAATGGCATTCACAATATCCATATAATCACTGCAGTATCGCTGATACATCGGCTTTACCGCATTCTGGAATTTCTGTTTTTCTTCCGGCGATAACTCTATAATCTGACAACCCGCCAACCGGACCTCTTCCTCTGATTCCTTCTCCCGTTCAGACCACAGCTTTCTCTCATATTCTGCTGACTCCAATGCACATTCTTTGATGATCTTCCGGTCTGCTTCAGACAGCTTGTCCCAGGTCGGCTGAGAGCAAAGCTGCATTTCCGGAACGCGGTTATGCTCGTCAAGCGTGTAATATTTTGCCACCTCATAGTGACTGGTAGATTCATAGGACGGCCAGTTATTCTCTGCACCGTCAATGGCACCAGTCTGCAGCGCAGAATAAACTTCTGCATAAGGCATGGGTGCCGGACTTGCTCCCAGGGCTTCCACCATTCCAATCATCATTTCTGACTCCTGAACGCGGATCTTAAGCCCCCTCATATCCTCCAGCTTTCTGATTGGACGTACCGAACTGTAAAAGTTTCTGGCGCCTGCGTCATACCAGGACAGAGGAACCAGATCAGAGCCTTCAAAGGAATTCATGAAGTCCTCTCCAATCTTCCCGTCAAGTACCTGCCACATATGGTCTGCATCCCGGTAAAGATAGGGCAGCTGAAGTACATTCAGTTTCGGAACAAACTCGGCCAGTGGGGAGAGGGATATCCGCATAAAGTCAATTCCCCCAAACTGCAGCTGCTCGCATACAGACTTCTCATCCCCTAATATCCCGCCTGCCTGGATATTAATTAAGATCCTTCCGTTGGTTTTCTGACTGATCAGTTCCGCAAACTTATAAGCTCCCTGCGTGGTAGGATAATCTTCCGCCTGATTTTCAGCATAGGTAAATACAAATTCCGGGCTTTCCCACATCCCTTTTCCTGTTCCCTCCACTGCTGTCCTGTCACTGGATGAGCTTCCATTCGCAGCAGTTTTGCCTGGGTTTTTGCAGCCTGAAAGAGCTACCGCCATACCGGCAGCAAGTAACAAACCTAGTAGTTCTCTTCTCATATAGCCCTTCCTCCTAACTTATTTCTTGTTAAATATGCTCATACGGTATTCCGTGGGACTGATACCTGTTACCCGCTTAAATACCTTGGCAAAATAATTGGAATCATTATAACCTACGGCCTCACCAATCTCTTTTATATTTACCATCGGTTCTTTTAAGAGTTTTTTGGCGGCTTCCACTCTGCATTCTGTTAAGTATGTTGTAAAATTTTTATCGAAACACTGTTTAAATAATTTACAGAAATAGGCCTCTGAGTAATTCATCACCCTTGCAACCTCCTGCATGGACAGCTCCCTGACATAATTCTCTTCCATGTAGGTACGTATGGCTTCAGCCACCTTATGGAGTCTCACCTGTCCTTCGCCTGTATTCAACTCAGCAGCCGGTTTAAAAAGAGCAGATTCCACCATCTCTGGCACTTCCTCTTCTTTCTCTTCCAGCTCCGCCTTGTCAGCGAGACGCATCGCCTCATCCAGGACACTGATCAGTTCCTCTTTCTTACAGGGTTTTAACAGATAGTCAAGAACCCGGATTCCAATGGCTTTCTTTGCATAAGAGAAATCATCAAAAGCGGTCAGAAAAATAATACTGCACTGTTTTTTCCTGCGCCGCATCTCCTGTGCCGCTTCAATTCCATTAATTCCAGGCATCTCTATATCAAGCACCGCAATCTGTATATCGTGCTCATCAAACAGTTCCAATGCCTCCCGTCCATTTTCCGCCTGCCAGATGTTACACTGGTCTCCCAGTTCCTTTGTCAGTGTTTTATACAGTACCTTTCTTTCTATTAATTCATCATCTGCAATCAATACCCGATACATATAAGCTCCCTCTTTACAGTCTGACCGGTATGGTAAGAAGGACTGCTGTTCCATGCCCCTGTCTGCTGTATATTTGAAAATCACCATCATCGTACATACGATGAATTCTCTGGTAGATATTACCTGCTCCGATTCCTACCCTGGAAGTGGAATGAACAGCCAGCGCCTCTCTCAGTTCATTTAAGTTCTCCTCGCTCATTCCTACCCCAGTATCTGCAACCGATATAATCACTTTCTGGCCCTTTTCCCATATCCTTATGCGTATGCTTCCCCCCACTTCCTTCTTTGAAATGCCGTGTATTACCGCATTCTCTACCAAAGGCTGAAGCGTAAAAGTAGGTACCATAATCCGGCTGCTGTCCACCAGGCACTGGATATCATAATGCAGTCTGCTGCCAAAACGCATCTGCTGCAGATACATATAATCGCTCACGACCTGAAGCTCTTTCTTTAACAACACCTCCGATTCAGGAGTCTTTAAGTTGTACCGGAACAAATTGCCCAGACACTCAATCATACGTTCAGTTGTACCTGCATCCTCCAGCTTCGCCATACAGGAAATCATATTTAAGGTGTTAAACAGAAAATGGGGATTAATCTGGTTTTTTAACAGTTCCAGCTTAACGGCATCAAGCCTTTTTTCTATCTCCATTTTTTCTATCTCCTCTTTATGCAGGAGATCTGCCATTTCATTTTTCTCTTTCAGAGTGGTAATATACTGACTGGTTGCATGTTTCATCTTATTGAACGCTCGGACGAGTTCTCCGATCTCATCCTGATTTTCCACTATCACATCCTCATTGCTGAAATCATTCCCTGCTATTTTCCTGGATATACACGCCAGGCGAACGACAGGAACTACCATATCACGGTGCATCATACGGCTGACGTAATAGGTTGCGCTGATACTCAATACAGCCAGAACCAGGATTACTACTGGAAAACGGTACAAAATCGGTACCTTGGCATGATAAGCGTCTGTACCTTCCCTTAACGTACTCTGAACCAGACGTTTCCCGTAGTCCGAAAGATAATCCTGCATCCGGTAAATCCGATACAGTTCGTTGATATACTGGGTAATAGAAAATCCATTTTCATCTTTACCCATAAGAAATAAATCCCGAAACTTACTGTAGTTCTCATATCCATTTCGAATCGACCAGGTTATGGAATACCGCTCTTTGCCCACCCTGTCATAGTCAAAAGGCAGCTCAGATACACTTCGTTTCGTCCGGTTGCATGCGGACTCATACAAGGTCCTGCTCTCATCGGAACGGTCTCTCACATAATTTTTAAACGCTGTGGCTTCTTCCTCCATAGCTGCCTGATAATCATGGCACATGGAATTATCCTCCAGAATCTGATTGAATCCATTTAGCGCAAAATCCAGTATTACAATATTAAATATAATGGAAAGTGCCACGATCAGAATGACCATGGCTGCGATTGTCTTAATCTTCTGCTTTAACGTAAAAGAAAGCCACTTCTCATGCAGCTTTTTTGTCCCCCATAGTCCCACGTTCACCGCATTCCCCTCTCTTTTTATACTCCCATATCATTTTGGAAAGTAACCAGCTTTTATTATTATAGCAGATTTTATATATTTATGCACCTGTAGATTATCATCTTAACAGAACCCTATTCAAAGCAAAAAGCGCTGTCGCACTAATTACTTAGTATGACAGCACCCTATTCGTTGTTTGATAATCTGTTACTTTTTAGTGAAGACGGAACTTACTCATTAACTCCCGTAAATTCTCTGCCTGACCAGAAAGTTCTTCACTGGCTGCAGCACTTTGCTCTGCTGTGGCAGAGTTGCTTTGAACTACTGAAGAGATCTGCTCGATTCCCACGGTTACCTGTGTCACCTTATCACTCTGCTGCTGCAACTCATCAGCAGACTTTTCAATGGCAGTAACCATACTTCTTGTCTCCATAAGAATGCTATTTAATGATTCTCCTGTGGAAGAAGCCACTCCGGTTCCCTTCTCGACTGCTGCAATGGTATCAGAAACCAGGCTTGAAGTATCTTTTGCTGCATTGGCACTCTTGCCTGCCAGGTTACGCACCTCATCGGCCACTACTGCAAAACCTTTTCCTGCTTCTCCTGCCCTTGCTGCCTCAACTGCTGCATTCAGTGCAAGAATATTGGTCTGGAAGGCAATATCTTCAATCAGTTTATTAACCTTCTCAATCTCTTTGGATTTCTGACTGATCTGACCCATGGACTGCATCATAACCTGCATCTGTGCATTGCCGTCTTCCATGGCTTTACCAACCCTGCCGGCCTGGTTATTGATTCCCTCTACTGTCTTAGCTGTACTTAAAAGACTATTTGATATTTCATTAACGGATGAGGATAATTCCTCAACAGATGCAGCCTGCTCCACTGCGCCCTGGCTTAAATTCTGCGCTCCCTGGGATACCTGGGCACTGCCCTTTGCAACTTCATCTGCAGATACATTAATTGTCTCCATTGTTTTTGAAAGCATATCTTCCGCCTTACGTACCGCATCCTGAATCACAACATAATCGCCGTTGAAATCCATAGATTCAGAGGTGCTGAAATCACCAGATGCAATCTTGTCCATAGATGCTGCAATGGTGTTGTTATACTTTCTGACACTGGTTACATAATTGCCGATTTCCTCTGCCAGCTGTCCAATCTCATCTTTCCGTTTGACAACCGGTACATCACTGGTTAAATCACCGTTTGACAGAAGCTTCATTCTGTCTGCAATTGCAGAAACCGGACCTGCGATGGACCCTGCAAACCAAAATGCCAGGAAGCAGCCTACAACGATGGATATTATAAGAAGAATTACCATTCCAGCTATTACTGTATAAATAGATGTAGTGGTCTCATTAATCGGAGCAACCACTCCAAGTGACCAGCCGTCACTGCCGCTTACCGGACTATAATAGCAGTATCTGCTTATGCCCTTATATTCATATTTTCCAACGTCTGTTGCACCGGAAGTTATCTTTTTAAACATCTTCCCAATTGAGGAATAAGAAGAATCACTCTTTGATTTCTCAATCATGTTATTTCGCTGCTGTACAAGATCTGCATCATTACCGGCAATTAACGTACCGGTACTGTCTAAAAGAAATGCATTGCCGGTCTTGCCAATTTTGAAATCTTTAATCAGATTGCTTAAAATTGCACCGTCATAGGTTCCAACCAGAATTCCGAAATCATAGGGCGTTGCCACTCTGATTACCAGTTCATTGTTGCTGTCGTATTCTGTCGTTGAAATAGTGGTCTGTCCGTTTAATGCTTTTGTTATGTAATCCACTCCTGCAAAGCTGTCACCGATGTGATCTCCGCTGGCGGTACGTGTAACAACGCCTTCCTTACTGATTACTGCCAGGTCTTTATAACCATAGAGAGTACACTGATTGTTTAAGTATTCTGTAACTACTCTGGAGTTAATTGACTTTAAGCTTCCCCCCTGAGCACTTGCCTCGATGCTGACTTTCATCTGGTCTAAATTCTGCACTACTAAATTGTTTACCAGCTTTCCGGTAGATTCCAGATCACTTTTTACGACATCTGTAATACCGCTAAAACTTACTGAAATACTGACAATCATATTGGTCACGGATAGCCCAAGAATGATTGCAATAATAAACATCAGCATCTTCATCTTAAGCGATTTTACGGATAGCTTTGCCTTAATTGATGTTCCCACATTCTTTGTCTTTCCCTGACCAGTCCTTTTTGTCTTTTGGGTTTTCCGATTCCACTTCTTATCCCCCGGTGTCTTCATAGTCTTATGCTCCTTGTCTCATCAATGGTAATATAAACCATGACATTTATTAAATGGTTTGTTATATTATACGATATTTTGTAACTATTTGTCAACGTATCCATAAATTGACATTAGAATTTTATTTATCTTTTTATTGACAAATGTCTATAATCTTATAAAAAAAAGATATCCCTCTCCTTTTTTCACTAAAGGATAAGATATCTTTTTACAATTTAAGTTCCAGAACTAACGAAAAAGAGTCTGAATCAATGCCATGTAAAACACGGTCCCTCCTCCAATACTAAGCATCGAATTCCCCTTCCATACGTGTAATACTGCAATGACACCAATGGAAAGAATCTCCGGCAGGCCATAAGGACGGGCTGTAAAAGAGATCCCTCTCAAACAGTAAACCACCAGCAGACCTATGGTAGCATAAGGCAGAGTATTACTTAGGTAAGTAACATATCTGGGTGTCTTCTTTCCTGCAGGGAAAAAAAGGAAAGGCAGAAACCGGGTGAATAATGTCGCTCCAATCATAGCCAGAGTAATGAGGATGTAATTTATGTAATTTTGTTTCAAATCGGTTCCTCCTTATCTTTTCTTTTCAGATAGCCGATGGTAATAACAGATAAAATCATCAGCATGGCAGGTATAATAAAAACATCCTTACCAAAAATCAAAACACATATAACAGAAGAAAAAACACCAGTCAGTTCTGCCCTTCGGTTCTTTCTGGCTTTCCACTGATCAATAAAAATCACCGTAAACAGAGCAGTCAGGGCGAAATCCATTCCGGCAGTGTCAAACCGGAGCATGGCTCCTGCAGCTGCACCCAAAAGAGTCCCCATAACCCAGTAGAACTGGTCCAGTAAAGAAATAAAAAAATAAACCCAGTCTCCCGGAAGATGATCGGGAACCTCTTCACTACAAAGAACTGAGAATGTCTCATCTGTTAACGAAAATATCAGATAAGGTCTGAACTTCCCCGCTCCTTTTAATCGATCAAGCATGGACAGTCCGTAAAACAAATGCCTTGCATTGAGCATTACGGACATCAATAACGCGTACCATGGATTAACCGCAGCAGTAAAAAATGTAATTCCAAGATACTGCAGGCTTCCCGCATATACAAAAACGCTCCATAAGAGCGCCCACACAATGCCAAAGCCATTCACTCTCATTAAGATTCCAAATGCTGCGCCTAAAACAAGATACCCAGCCATAACCGGGACTGTTTTCGGAAAAGCATATTGTAATGCCTCCATACGTTTATGTTGTTTTTTCATCATCACGTTCCTGTCATTTTTGATTGCTTTTTTCCAGCATATTTTTTATTATATTAAAGTACTAAATTCTATTTGTCAATAATATATTGTGGCTAGATTTATGCAGGAAAAAAGCAGTGCAAAAGAAGAATACACTCCTACCTTTGATTTGGAAGGGCTTGATGACTGATTCACAAATAGATAGGGATATCGATTGACTGATGCTCACCGATATCCCTATCTATTTATCTCGTCCATTGGAATTGATACCTCTTTTCCGTCATGTTTCCTTACAAGTAACCTATGTACCAACATGATCTATATAAATTTTTTACGCTCTCCGTTGCTGCAAACCAGCTTCTATAATATAAAACTATCTTTTATTTATTGATTCATCTCATTACAAATCACGAAATTCGTATCCGCTGGTTATTCACATCGGCAGATTGTGGGGCCTTTGTTTCATCTTTTCAAATGAAACGAGTCTGCTCTTTCTGGTGGACTGTACCTCCTTTCGTTAAATTTTCCTCTTCTTTGTAACTCTGGTTTCCCTTTGTTATGTCATAATTATAGCGGAACGCCCTATATTTGTCAATATATTTTTATTTATTTTATAATTAAATTGATAATTATCGAGTTGTATGCATTAATTTAGATTTAATATGCATTATTGTATTTAAAAACAGAATATATTTTTAACTCAATTAAAACAATAATTGTTGTTTTCTGTCGAAAAAGAGAAAACGCAGAGCAAAAGTAACTCCATTGCTCTGCGTTTTTCCACTATTCTTTTCTCAAACGGAACCGTTCCACTAATTCACGCATTAACTGGGCTTGTCTGGATAACTCCTGACTGGATACTGCACTTTCTTCCGCTGTTGCAGAATTATTACGGACAGCCAGTGATATCCGGTCAAGCTCCTTCGTTATCTCCTCCACAGCTCTGGCTTCTTTTCCCGCTGCAGCAGAGATCGAATCTACTGCTTCCACTGCCATTGCTGAGTCCTCTAATACCCTCATCATGGACTGAACCGTTTCATCAAGAAGGCTGTTTCCATTCTCAACGGCCGTCATAGAGCTCTGAATAAGATCGGTTGTATTCTTTGCCGCCTCCGTACTTTTGGCTGCCAGATTCCTTACTTCACCTGCTACCACTGCAAAACCTTTTCCAAATTCTCCTGCTCTTGCTGCTTCAATAGCGGCATTCAAGGCCAGTATATTGGTCTGGAATGCAATATCTTCTATCACTTTAATAATTTTTTCAATCTCACCAGAGGATATACGGATTTGATCCATGGCCTTTGACAAGTTCTGCATGGACATATCACAGTTTACCACTTCCGTTCCGGTCTGCTGAACCTGGAAGGAAACTTCTCCTGCTTTTTCAGCCAGCTTCTTAATATTCCCGGAAACATGGTTGACAGATCCTGACAGCAGTTCTACGGTTTTTTCCTGAGTGTCTGCTCCATCTGCCAGAACCTGGGACCCTTCTGCTACCTGACCGGAGCTTGCTGCCACCTGGCCGGCCGACTGGTTTACCTCATACATAACCGCATTTAAATTCAATGTGATTTTTTTAACAGCTTCTTCCAGCTTAAAGAAATCTCCGGAAAGTCCCATATCCACATCTAAATCCAAATGGTTTTCTGCAATTTCATGAAGTGCCAGGGAAATCCGGTCAATTATGGTTTTTAAGTTGGACGACATCCGTTCAAAGGATTGGGCTGTCTGACCGATCTCATCTCCCGAATCCACACCAGAAAAACCGCTTAAGTTTCCATCTGCAATCTGTTCCGCTGCTTCAGATAATTTATGTAAGGGTTTTAACTGCTTTGTTATAACAACAGTAATCATAAACAGAATCATGATCATCGCCGCCACGGATATAACAGCCATCAGGGTAGCCATACGCTCCGCCTCACGGTTCATATCCCGGGCATTGACGGCCGTAACAGAATACCAGATGGCACCATTTAACTGAATCGGTTCAAAAAAGTAATAAACTTCTCCTTTTTTATTCCCGTCAATTACATGGAATGCTTCTCCTGCTGCTGCACCTGCTTTTATCCCGTCTTTACATGACTGGGTAGTTACAAAATCAGAAACGTTGGTCCCGGCAAGCCCTTTTCCCGTACTTTCAGATATGATGGTTCCGGCTTCATTCAGAATAAATGTATACATGCTTGGATAAGATGCGGCTGTTTTCGCCTGGCTAAACCGGTCCAGTCCCACATCAACGGAAACCACACACAGAGTCCGGCCATTGACAATTACCGGTACAGCCATGGTAATTATCATCTCACCGTTTGATTCATAAGGTTCCGTAATGACTCTTTGCCCCGTCTCAAGAGCCTTTTGATAATAGTCTTTTATGGAATAATCTTCGTAGTTACCGCTGCTGGTCACATTCCCATCCTGGCCGGCATGAATACCATAGCTTCTGGCTGCTGAACTTAACCCATACTGCTCGAACAAAATACTGATTCCCTTAATATCCTCGGAATACATAATGGAAGACCGAATGGTGGAAGCCATATAATCCTCAATTCTCATACCATTGGTGTCCAGTGTTACTTTGTCAGAAACGCGGCTTTTATAAAATGGTTCTGCCGTATTACCCGCCTTGATCCTCAGATCCAGCATCAGCTTTCGGTTGTCAGATGAATTCTCCAGATAATAGGTAATCCGGTTGGAAACCTGCTGTGCTGTATCAAAAATCTGTTGAATATCCTTTCCATTTTCTGATGCAAGCGTTTTTAGTTCTCCGAAAGCTGACTGCTGCATTGCCCGTTTTGTCATTCTGGATGTAATACCTATTAATATACCAAATACCACCACCAGCATGATTCCCGCCATGCATGCAATCCTGGTTGAGAGATGGGTAAACTTCACCCTGCTTTTTACCCGTATTTTTTTCTTTTTATCTAACCGTTTCCACATATTACGTAATCCCCCTTCCGCAGCATGTCTGTATCTCTACCAGATTATACCATATTTATACAATAATTGTAATGTTTTTTTGATATTTTTCATAACAATTAACCAATTATGTCATTCACTCTGGTTGAGACTGCGGTTATAGTTTTTCAAATACGGTCTCATAAGGGGCTAGTGAAACCATGATACTTCTCGTATCGGTCTCTACAGAAACTGTCTGTTGTTTTTCGCTGTTATTAATAATTACCAGTGTCCCACTGTCCGGATACCATGCACATTCCGTTTCCGGATTATCCGTTAAATATTTCTGTTTCAGGTTCATCTTCCTGCCATAAAGCATAAGACTTAGCAGCAATCTTGTATTTGAATTAGAAATCTGGAAGCTGCTTAAATAAATTCCTGCTCCCTTCCCATAAGCATGATAAGTAATTGTAGGCTCCTTGTCTTCTTCCCCCAGGACAATGGTTTCCTGATCCGTTAAGTACAATCCTTTTTTGCCTTTCACCCGTGCATGATCCGGTATTAGTCCCGGAACACGTTCCACCTCATATTCCATTCGTCCATGGCACACCCTCGCACCGGTATCCTGATCCAGTCCCAGCACGTTAGCCATACGGAAAAAGGTATGGTGACCGTCAAAGGCAGAAGGCTCATTGACTCCTATAAAAACACCTCCTCTATGTACAAAACGGAGTATCTCCTCTAAGATACCATCTTCTTCCCAGGCGGATCCTCCGCTCCACGCTGTGCCGGACGCTCCTGCGTTAATAAGAACATCCACATCATTAAGGACACCATTTTTTACATCCTCAAAACTGATGAATTCTACCTGCACCGGAAGCCCGGATAATGCCTCATTTATATGAATCAGATCGTGCATATATGTTTCATGAAAATGTCCGGATAACGTCCATGATCTTAATTTGCCCCACGCATGAACAACCGCAGCTTTTATGGGCAGAGTATAAACCTCTCCTTTTTCATGCAATTCTTTAAAGGAGCGGAATTCATCTGCGATTTTTTCAATACATCTGCAAAAATCCGGATAATCAGCTACCAGATGGAGATAGCCCCCAAGACCAATCCGGTCAATCTTCTGGCGGAGAATTGCACGCCGTACTCTGTTCCAGTATTCCAGCGCATCCTTTGCAGGATTTCCTTCTGGTGCAAATGTGGGTGTTCCTTTTAGCCCCACCGGAAATAAATATGGGTGAAGTCTTAATTCATGGGTTTTAACCGGTACACCTGCACAAAGCCGGGCTTCATAGCCGGAAAATACACATTTGATAATTCCATCAAATCCAAACTCCTTAAAGCTGCTGTGATACGGCTCCAGACCAATCCAGCTGTCATCGTAAAACACACTGGCCTTTTTTCCAAAGCTGTGAACCAGCTCTACCAGCTTTTTTCCATAATCAACCACAAAACGGTTTATAAACTCCATATAATCAAGCTGGCGTCTGCCGGGCGGCATGTGGGTTACGTGAAATTTCCCCTGATTAATAAAATCCTCAGAAACAAGGCAGTAGCCATATTCCTCTTCAAACTCTTTAAGCGCTGCCGGGCTTACAGTAAAATCATAAGAGCCCCAGTCACTGTAAAGATTCCGTCTTCGTTCTCTGCTTCCCCATATCCATGTGAAATTGTAAAAAAGAGAAGTAAAACGAACCACAGTTGTAAAAGGATGCTCCTCGCACCATGTCTTAAGCCAGTTGTATAAATAGTTTCTCGTTTCCTCATGTCTTGGATCCAGAGGCATTAAGTGTTCCTTTTCCCAGTGATTGGTGACATGATTATACATGGAGATTTCTTCCCATATCCGGTAAGCCATAAAATTGACAGTATACTCATGAAAGGGCCGGGTCTCACTGATTATCACTGACTGGATTTTGGAATCAAAGTTCCATGAAGTGCGGGATATCTCCTGATTTGACGTGCGGTCATAGACCTGCCAGTATTTTATGGATTCGGGGCTTTCATTGACGCGAAACTGGTCCTTATAAAAGTCTTCCAGCAAAGGAATACTTAAGCAGACCTCTGTACCTGATCTGGGTTCTGTGACTAAAAAAGTCTGCTGAAGCTGCTCCGGATGTGCTTTTGCCCACTCATTGTGGTCTCTGATCAGGCAGATGGTGGAATAGATCCCATATCCAGCGTTTGTCAGTTCATCAGACAGTACTGTTCCGTCACTGTCGCGTATCATATCTGCCCCCCAGCGTCTGGCAAGCTGAAGGGTCAGTTCCTCATAGCCGGATTCTCCCGGAAGGGTAAAGCTTCCTTTTTCTGTCTCTCTCATAAATGTTCTCCTTTAACTATTGATAACCGGTCCTCATTCCCGTCCGGTGGTATTACACCGGCATGGGCCAGCCCTTTCCATATAAAGCCAGCCATCTTCCATGCGCCATAATCATTGGTATGCGTATAATCGGATGGATAAAACCAGCGCCCGGAGTCCTTAATTCCATGCTTTTTTATAAACTTCATACTGTAATCATGCAGATCCAGAACAGGAACCCCCATGCTCTGTGAAATTTTTATAACCTCACACGCATATTCTTTTAAAAGATCATTATATATTTTGCCATTCTCCAGCCAGCTGTTTCTGGCCAGCGGTGTCACCAATACAGGAATGGCTCCTTTTTCCCGTATTTCTAAAATATACTGAATCAGGTTATTCCGGTATCCACCCTCTGCTTTTAAGTCATCAATTTTCTGGTCATTATGGCCAAACTGAAACAAACAGATATCTCCGTCACTGATTTGTTCCATGAGAATTTTATAATGCCCCTCTGACCGGAAGCTTTTTGTAGTCAGACCAGAATGAGCATGGTTGGAAACAGCATAATTACCATTTAAAAAGACAGGAAGCATCTGGCCCCAGCCTCCGTAGCTCTCTGCTGGATTATATGGATATTGGGCATTTTGATCTGTCACGGTAGAATCCCCGGCAAGATACAAGGTTTTTCCTTCCCATTTCTCAATATTCAGAGTTTTTAAACGGACTGAGCGGCTGATTACTGTTACTTTAACAGCCTCATCCCGAAAACGCCCGGTCTCTCCTCTTGGTATAAAATCACTGATGAAAACCGGAAAAGCTCCGCTCCATTCTTCCTGCGGCTTTAGACAACCACGCCAGACCAACTGTCTCCTTCCAACAAATAAAAGGACCTCTTTCTCTTCTTCCTTTGCAAAAAGGGTAATGGTCATTAGGTATTTTCCCTGGTCCCCTGTATCCGCCTGAAAAGATAAGGGAATTAATATGGACTTAGAATCCACATAACAGCCGTACTCATCCTGCCTTACTGTTATCTCCTGTTGAAACCCCGGACTGGGAATGAAGCCTGTATTCAGTTCCGGCAGACTGCAAGAATGAGACGACTCAAGAGACCTTTCCGTAAAAAAGCCAAAGTCTCCGCCGGATTTATAATACCGGGATGGTTTCACATTGATTTCCTTTCCCTTTACAGTTTCTGTCTGATAAAAAACATATTTTGTCATGAAAAACTCCCTTTTTTCTGTATTAGAATGGATATATTTTTAAGAAAGGGCTGATGCCAGATCTGCAACAGCCCCATGTTCTTATTGAGCAATAAAATCGCCGGAATCGATCAGCTTCTGTTTTTCATCCAGAATCTCCTGATATCCGTTGTCTAAATATTCCTTACAATATTTATCATACTTCGCATCCAGTTCCTCCGGTTTGCATGTGATCATATCCACATAAAACTCCTGCCACATTGCTGTTAAATCTGACGCATACTCGCTTGTTGCCTCAACACTCCTGGTGAAAACAGGGCTGACCAGTCCATACTGCTCCACTTCCTTTGCATAATCATAGGATTGTTTCACCAGATCCTCATATCCGGCTGGAGCCAGCGTCCTGATATTTGCCTTTAAGTTTTTTGCATCGTCACCATAATCAGCCATTTCTGTAACCAGACACCAGTAATCTTTGTTATTATTATTAGACAGCCTGGATTCTCCTTTGAAATCCTTGACAGGTACTGCAATTTTATCGGAATCAAGAGTATAATTGCCCCCCTCTACTCCGTTTTGTAAGTAGAACAGATTCTCAGGCTGTGACATCCAGTTTAAAAACATCCAGACTGCTGCTCTTTGCTTTTCATCTGTCTTTGAGTTGATTCCCATTACCATTCCATAGGGCGGGTATTTATAGTAGTATGGGTGACTGTCTTTTGGTGACAGTGCACTGGGACTTAAAACAGAAACCTCGGCCTTTGGGTCATTTGCCTTTAAGCTGCTTATTACATCTGTATTCGCAGAAATATAAAAGGAATAGGTGCCCACATTTCCGGCTACAAAATCGGCTTTCCATGCAGCATCATCTGCATTTAAATAAAATTCCGGATCAAGAATTCCATCATTGAATTCCTTGTTCATGGTTTTTAGGTAAGCTTTTGTGGCACTCCAGGTAAGAGGAGCTGCATTGAGATCCAGATAAAGGTTTAAATCTTTTTTATCCGGTGAGGATCCAATAAAAGGATACTCATAAGTATAGCTTTTATTTACAATCTGCGCTCCCAGCTTACCAAGTCCTGCCTCCTTCCATGCTTTTGCTGCTTCCTGCAGTTCCTCTCTTGTGGCCGGTTTCTCTTTTCCTGCTTGATCCAGCCAGTCCTGGCGGACGAGTGTCACCCAGTTATAATAAATAGGATTTCGCTGTGCAAAAAAGAAGGTGTTCTTCCCATCCAGTTTTCCGTACTGATTTATGATTTTCTCCGCATTCTTATAATAATCCGGTGCATAATAATTTATTTCATCAAGATCCAGTTCCTGCATAGCACCCTCAGAATTGTAGTTCACTGCCTGAGGCATGTCGTAATGGAAAATGATATCAGGTGCATTGCCTGCAGCAATCATCTGCATGTAATCAGCGATCTCATTCTGCCTGTTAATTGCCACATACTGGACCGTCACATTGTATTTATCTCCAAACTCTTTTTGGATCCAACGGGTGTAATAATTATTCACCGGATCCCAGCCTTCAAAGCCCCTGTCATACACTGGGATCTTGATGGTTACGTTTTCCGGAAAGCCCGAAGAATAATCCGTGTAACTTTCCCCCTCCGTTTTTGTTCCGGTTTCTGCTGCCTGACTGGTTTCCTCCTTCTTACTTGCATCAGCAGGAACAGATACCTCCTTCTTTGCGCTGCATCCGGACACCAGCCCTGCTGTCATTACAAAAGCAGTCCCCCAGGCAGCAGCCCTTTTCCAACTCATCCTTTTCCTCATGAATATCCTCCTTCTCTTATCATTCCAATATCATCAGCCTTTAACTGCACCTATCATAGTTCCCTGTACAAAATATCTTTGAATGAATGGATAGACACAGATAATGGGCAATGTTGCAAAAATAATACAGGAAGCCTTTAAGACCTCCGGATTAGTAATCTGTCCTGCAGCATTTCCTCCTTCTGCCTTAAAGGACTCGCTGGCAGCAACTACCAGATAATAAAGTTTCAGCTGAAGCGGCCGTAAATCTACCCGCTGCTTAATATAAAACAGCGCATCGGAATAGGCATTCCACCGTCCAACAGCGTAAAACAAAGAAATTGTTGCTATAATGGGTTTGGAAAGCGGTACCACGATATAACTTAATATCTTAAAATGACTGGCGCCGTCTATTAAAGCCGACTCAATCAGGCTGTCTGGTATGGAAGCCTTAAAATTATTTTTCATAATCAGGAAATTATAGGCTGCAAAAGACAACGGAAGGATCATACACCACCAGGTATCCAGCATATGAAGATTATTCATCAGTAAATAATCCGGTATGGTGCCTGCTGTAAAATACATGGTAAACATGATTAAAAAAGTCATTAGCTTTCTCCCTCTAAGCTGGACCCTGCTTAAGGCATAGGCAGCACTTATGGTGAGAAATGTCCCAATTGCTGTAAACGAAACAGTTACAATTATGGATACATATAAAGATTTTACAATGGATGAATCCTGTAAAACTTTTTTGTACGCATCAAAGTTAATATCTTTTGGCACCAGAAAGATCTTATTTGCAATTACATAAGCTTCCCTGCTGACGGACTTGGCAAATATATGAATAAACGGGAGCAGGCATGTCATGGATATCACAAATATCAGGATATGAAAAAATACATCAACCACAAAATCCTTTTTTCTGGTCCTGGTCCATGCCCAGGGCTTTTTATGCTGATTTCGGCTCATTTTCTTCCCCTCCTTAAATAAGACCATCTTCACCCAGCCGTTTTGCTATAAGATCAGCTGCCACCACAAGTGCCAGACCAATGACTGACTGGAACAGTCCCAGCGCAGTTGCTTCACTGAATTTTCCGCTCTCAATTCCCCACCGGTATACCAAAACCGGAATTGTTGTGGTGTATTCTGTCGCCTTGGCATTGGCCAGAGCATATATCCGTTCAAAGGAACCTCCCATCAGTTTTCCAAGATTCATGATCAGCAGTGTGACAATGGTACTTCGAATACAGGGGAGCGTGACATGAATGCACTGTTTCAGCCTGCCGGCACCATCCACTCTTGCCGCCTCATAAAGCTCGGAATTCACACCTGTAATTGCTGCCAGGTAAATAATGGTTCCCCAGCCCATGGACTGCCAGACTCCGATAAGTACATAGCTGATCAACCACCAGGTATTCTCCTGAAGAAACGGGATGGGACTGTGTCCTGCATTCCTGATCAGGACATTCACTACACCGCTGCTGACAGAGAACAGGGAGTATCCAATTCCTCCGACAATAACCCAGGATAGAAAATGAGGCAGGTATAGCAATGTCTGCATAATACTTTTAAAATATCTGTTTTTGATTTCATTAAGAATCAGAGCTAAAATAACCGGCATGGGAAAACCAAATACCAGGTCCAGGATATTTAACAGAAGAGTATTACTGAACGCCTGACCAAAATCTCTTTTACCAAAAACCTTCCGAAAAATGGAAAGTCCCGCCCAGGAACTCCCGGCATACCCCTTAGCTACCTTATAATCCTTAAATGCAATGGTAAGCCCCTGGTATGGCAGAAATTTAAATACCAGGATAAACAGCATGGGAAGAACCATGAGTACATAAAGCTGCCAGTCCCGCTGTAAATAACGTAGGAACTGGTTCCTGTTTTTCTGTTTTCTTTGACCGCTGCCTGCCCTTATATCAGATTTAACCATAATATCCTCCCATCTCCCCAATTCTAAATAATTATATTATAAGAAATGCACAATTCAGTTTCCAATCAAATCAACCTGAAAACTATGCAATTTCAATCATTTATCATTACGGGACATGGAAAAATCGAAGCATTTTTTCCTTGTTTTTCGAGCATTCCTGTGAATTTTATTATTTTATGGTTTTCTTTTTAATCATAAATGCATTTATTGATTTATTATTGATTGAAATAAGAATTAGGTATCATGTATAATTACAGAAGTGAAATGAGGAGGTATCAGGAATATATGCCTAAAAAGAAAAAAACTGTAATTGAATTCAGAGATTATGATTTACCCGCTCACTTTCCAGTTCTTCTTTTGACTGGAGATCATTGGAGAATCTCAGATGTTCCATCCGGGCGCCTCCACATCCATAACTGCCTGGAGATCGGGGTATGCGAAACGGACAGCGGAACGATTAAATTTGAAGATACCACTCACCTCTTTAATGCCGGAGACGTTACTGCCGTATCCTGTGATATCCCCCACACCACATACAGCGCACCTGGAACCAATAGCAAATGGTCATATTTATTTGTGGATATGGGCGAGCTTCTCCACCCATTCTTTTCTGGTACAGATCTTCACAATGTAGAACTTTTTTCCTTTTTGGAACATCATTTAAGTCTGATTATGGGAAAAACAAAATATCCGGTCATTTATTCTATTGTCACCGAAATCATAGAAGAGCTGAAAAAGAGAGAACCTGGTTATGAGCTTGCTGTGCGGGGACTTTTTCTGGCACTGGCGGCCAATCTTATGAGAGCTGCATCCTTAAACCACAAGAAAAAAGACCAGACGCCTGAAAATGCGCTGGTCATTGCACCGGCCCTGGAATTTATCCGGTATCATTATATGGAAGACTTCCCCATGGAACAGCTTGCTGCCTTATGCTGCTTAAGCCCTGCCCATTTCAGAAGGCTTTTTTCTACTATCATGAGTAACCGGCCCTTGGAATACTTAAATACTACCCGCATCAGAAAGGCTGCAGATTTACTCCGCATGACGGAAGAATCTGTTTTAAATATCTCCGAGCGGGTGGGGTTCCACTCCATCTCAAGCTTTAACCGTCATTTTCTCGCCATTATGGGAGAAACTCCCAAAGAATGGAGAAAACAAATGTCTATCCTGA
This sequence comes from Clostridium boliviensis, assembly GCF_033342255.1. Lineage (NCBI taxonomy): Bacteria > Bacillati > Bacillota > Clostridia > Eubacteriales > Clostridiaceae > Clostridium > Clostridium boliviensis. The sequence continues at coordinate 29,737 of NZ_JAWONS010000109.1, read as the reverse complement.
AGGAGCAGTCGCTGTTTAAATATAATGGATGGATGTATGCGGAGATTTTGAAGAAAAAATAGCTGCCTATTACTTTGAACCTATTACTTCCTTTGCCATAGCAGTCAGAGAATTTAATTCAACATTTTCAAATGTAAACAGCAGATAATCAATTCCATTCTCAGACCAATTTACTGATTTGAAAAGCTTGCGTTCTTCCTGATTGGATCCATAGCTGATCATCAGTTTTCCTTCATCCTGAAGTTTCTTATCTTCCTCAGAAGGCTCCTGCCCCTCCGGAAGAAATACATACTGTACTTCAGCAGAATTCAGTTCAACGCCCTGATATACCTCTTTCTGACCTGGCTGATCTCCTTCGGAAACTGCATCCAGATGCACATGGCTGGCCAGAGTCACCTGAGGATTCTCACCATATTCCGCGTATGCTTCTGAATAGGTAATAACCTGATTATTATTTTCATCGACTCCCTTTACCTGTGAAATATAGCCTTTTACAAATGCCATACCATTGGTGAAATTGTCGGGAAGCTTCGGAGATGCTTTCATTTGAGTTTTTGACAGTTCACGTAATTCCATTATGGAATGCACGTTTTTATCATTATCACTTACACTGACAAAGCCTGTAATTTTACCGGCTGCGACTGCTGTAACTGTTCCCAACACTGTAATAACCAACATTGCTGTAATTGCTGCTGCAAATTTATTATTTCGAAATTTCATGAAATTACTCCTTTTAGTTAATTTTTTATGGATTTCCAGAAGCCGTCGGTCTTCATCCATTTCCGGGGTTATGGAATCCAGTTCTGTTTTTATAAAGCGTTTAAAATCGTTCTCTGAGGTCCTAGCCATGGCAAATCCCCCTCTCCTTTTCCCCTTCCGAGATGTTTTCAGCTTCCAGAAGACTCTTTAACAGTTTCCTTGCCTTAAACAGGCGGGATTTCACTGTGCCCTCCATCGTTCCGGTTACCCTGGCGATTTCCTTTGTACTTAACTCATTAATCCACTCTGCTTTGATCTGATCTTCCTCGTGATCCAGAATACCTTCAAATGAAAGTTCAGACCTGCTCTTCTTCCTTTTCTCAGCCCGCCAGGCAGTTCTCACCAGAATCTGATAGAGCCACGGCTCAAATCGTTCCGGTTCTCTTAATTTATCTCTGTGAAGAAAGCATTTTACAAAGGTCTCCTGCAGGATGTCCTCACTGTCAGACCGGTTGCCAGTAATAAAATACGCCATACGGTATAGCTTTCCGGAACAGGAACGGTATAACTCGTCAAATGCAGCTTCGCTTCCGCCAAGCATGCGTTCCACCAAAGCCTTCTTTTCTTCGTTCATAACCTGTTTCCTTTCCTTTTTTAGATGCATCTATATATTAAGAGTCATTAATACCCTGAACGGTTCATTTTTTCATTATTAAATTATACTTCGGCTTGTATCTGCCCGTCAAAAGAAATATAATAGGGCGTGATAGTATTAAAAAACGAAAAATCGGAGGATAGACGAATGCCGCGTATATTCTTAATTGAAGACGATAAGGCAATTGCTAAAAACCTTATGCTTTTGCTGAAATCAGAAGGCTTTACAGTCACCCACGCTTCTGCCCAGGGAGAAGCTCTCGCTGCGCTTGGCGGTAATAAATTTGACCTGGCGCTCATTGATATTTCTCTGCCTGATGGAAATGGCTTTATTGTTTGCTCTGAAATTAAAGAAACCCAGGATATTCCAGTTATTTTTCTCACCGCATCCGGAGATGAGGCCAGTGTAGTTACTGGTCTGAACATGGGTGCAGATGATTACATTACCAAACCGTTTCGCCCCCGTGAGCTGGTCGCCCGTATTGGTACCGCCCTGCGCAAAAGCGGCCGTTCCAATTCGGATTTTATAATTCAGGGACTGCATGTGGACACAGCCACAGGCGTTGTGAAAAAAAACGGCATAGAGATTTTCCTTTCGGCCTTAGAATACCGCCTGCTTCTGGTTTTTATCAACAACCCGAAAAATATTATAACCAGGGGAATGCTGCTTGACGAATTGTGGGATGCTGCGGGTGAATTTGTTAATGACAATACACTGACTGTGTACATCAAACGTCTGCGCATGAAGATCGAGAATAATCCGGCAGATCCCCAGATTATCCTGACTGTCCGAGGGACAGGCTATCGGTTAGGAGGCGGATATGCTGCGCAATAGAGAGTTTCGGCAGTTTGCCATATTGTTCTTTTTCATAGCGGCTGCTTCCATTATTCTTGGGTTTATAATCAATTGGCTGGCTGGAATCCTCGCTGCATGCACTGCTTTAGCATTTGGTGCTGCATTTTATGCATTTACCAACACCCGCTATCAGAACATTGCCCGGATCTCAGATCAGATTGATCTTGTACTTCACAATGCGGACCTTCTCTATATTGGTGAGTCGGACGAAGGCGAGCTGTCCATACTGCACAGCGAGATAGCCAAGATGACGCGGCGCATACGGGAACAAAACGAAGCGTTAAAAAAAGAGAAAAAGCTTCTTGCCGATTTGCTGGCGGACATCGCCCACCAGCTTCGAACTCCACTCACATCTTTGAATCTTATTCTGTCATTGCTGGCAAATAATCCTGACGAAAACCAGAGGAAGGAATTTCTTCGGGAAATGGACGGATTGCTCCTGCGTATGGACTGGCTCATCACCACCCTGTTAAAATTATCCCGCTTAGACGCAGGCATTGTGGTATTCCAACGTGAGCAGCTGGATTTCAACGACTTAATCCATGGTGCACTCCGCCCATTTCTGATTCAAATGGAACTACACAATATTAATTTTCAAATCAATGCACCAAAGGAGATTACGATACAGGGCGATATAAGCTGGCTTTCTGAAGCAGTTCAGAACATCCTCAAAAACTGCATAGAAAATACCGGTGAGAATGGGAAGCTTGAAATAAACTGTACGGATAACCCCCTCTTTACCGAACTTTCCATCCATGACAACGGTACCGGTTTTAGGCAAGAGGATTTCCCCTGTCTGTTTGACCGGTTTTACCGCGGCACAAATAACAAAGCGGCAGGATACGGGATCGGCCTTTCTCTTAGCAAGAAGATTATAACCGGGCATGGAGGTACAATTACCGCAAAAAACCACCCACAGGGAGGAGCCGTATTTACCATTCGTTTCCCAAAGTGACAGATCTCTCACCAAAAAGTCACACAGATGTAAGTTCAAAGTTCTATTATATGGGTAAACCATTAGAAAGGAGACTCACATAATGGAGTTCTTAAAAATTGATAATCTCTGTAAGGTATATGGAAAGGGTGAAAATCAGGTTACTGCACTGGACCATGTATCCCTCACAATCGAAAAAGGAGGATTCACTGCTATCATCGGTTCCTCCGGTTCCGGCAAATCCACACTGCTTCACATGATCGGGGGTGTGGACGTACCCACAAGCGGAAAGGTATATTTAGAAGGGCAGGATGTATATGCTCAGAGTAATGAAAAGCTGGCCATCTTCCGCAGACGGCAGGTAGGACTGATTTACCAGTTTCATAACCTCATACCAACTCTGAATGTGGTGGAAAACATCACACTTCCGATCCTGATGGATAAACGTTCAGTCAATGAAGAGCGGCTGAATGATCTGCTTGTCATGCTTGGTCTTAAGGACCGCAGATCTCATTTACCCAATCAGCTATCAGGCGGCCAGCAGCAGCGCGTTTCCATAGGCCGTGCCTTGATGAACGCTCCGGCTGTCATGCTTGCCGATGAACCCACAGGCAGTCTGGACAGCCATAATGGCCATGAAATCATCAAGCTGCTGAAGGAAAGCAATAAAAAATACGGGCAGACTCTTCTGCTCGTCACCCATGATGAAAACATAGCCCTGCAGGCAGACCGCATTATCGGCATATCGGACGGTAAAGTGACACGGGATGAGAGGCTGGTGCGGCCATGAATATATTCCATAAAGTCACCCTGCAGAGCATGAAAAAAAACCGCACCCGGACAGTTGTTACAATTATTGGAGTGATACTGTCCGCAGCCATGATAACTGCAGTAGCCTCATTTGGCACCTCACTATTAAATTATCTTGTCAACAGTTCTATTGCAAAATATGGGGGCTGGCACGTTGCTTTTTCAGATGTGGATTCCTCTTTCGTGCAGGATCGAAACCGCGACAAAGAGGTTAAGAATGCCGCGTCGTTTGAAAATATCGGCTATGCTGCGCTTAATGGTGTAAAAAGCCCTGATAAACCCTATCTTTTTATAGCTGGATTTAATGAGAATACCTTTCAGACACTGCCCATAAGCCTGATTTCCGGAAGGTTGCCTGAAAACAGCAGTGAGATTATTGTTCCTGCTCACGTAGCAGCAAAAGGCGGTGTTCGGTTCAAGGTGGGAGATACGCTTACACTTTTGGTCGGTAACCGCATGGAGGAAAATAAAAATCTAGGTCAGCACGATCCCTATCAGTCCCAAAAAGAGTCCCTTGTTCCAGAATCAGAGAAAACCTACAAGGTAGTGGGAACATGTGAAAGGCCCGGATTTGAGGAACACTCCGCACCTGGATATACATTGATAACGAATACCGGCACCACGGACCAGGCGGGCAGCTTCAGCCTGTTTGTCACACTGAAGAATCCGCGTAAGGTCAGCACTTACGCAAAAGGCATAGCCGGAACGCCAACTTATATTCTGAATGATTATGTGCTGCGCTTTATGGGCATTTCCAACGATAAACTGTTTAACACACTATTGTACACAGTTGGAGGAATTTTGATTGCAATCATCATGACAGGATCAATTTTTCTGATTTATAACTCATTTAACATATCACTGAACGAACGCACACGCCAGTTCGGTATACTCGCATCAGTAGGAGCTACTGCAAAACAGCTGCGAAATTCAGTATTATTTGAAGGACTTTTAATTGGAGCAGTCGGCATACCGATTGGTGTTATAACAGGTATTGGCAGTATCTGGCTTATTCTTCCCATTGTTGCCGGCAAGTTAAAAAACATCCTCTACAGCACGATACCTTTAACCTTATCAGTATCATTGTCTGCAGTTGTGGGAGCGGTTGTTGTCAGCTTAATTACCATTTTAATTTCGGCCTATATTCCAGCCAGAAAAGCAGCAAACTCACCTGTAATGGAAAGTATACGCCAGACCAATGAAGTTAAAACCCAAGCGAAAGCTGTTAAAACATCAAAATTCACACAGCGTATTTACGGTTTAGAAGGAACTCTTGCATTAAAAAATTTCAAGAGAAACAAGAAGCGCTACCGCAGCATTGTTCTGTCTCTGGTTTTAAGCGTGGTTTTGTTTCTATCTGGAAGCACCTTTGGTCTGACTCTGAAACGGCTCTCTAAACAGTACATCGTGGATATTGACTATGATATTCTCTTTGCTGCCGAGGACATGGACGACAGGGAAATGTATCCACTTTATGACAAATTAAAATCAGCTGACGGGGTTTACGAAAGCTCATACCAAGAGGTTTTCCCGTATTCGTGCGCAGTTAATGTAAGTGATTTCTCAGACCGCTTCCGTACATTCTCTGGTTATACAACATCTGATAAAACAGTGAATCTGCCCATGGATCTCCAGTTTATTCCTGACAGTGAATATCTTGATTTTATCAAAGAATCAGGATTATCACCCGAAGAATATACCGGACCGGACGGGAAAATGATTGCCGTTGCCAAACAGCGGGTGAACACCAAAGATGGAGCAGACGAAGTGTTTGACATTTTTGCAAACCGTACCATGAATTTTAAAGCCCCTACCGCAACCAATGACAGCCTGACTATTACTTTTGTTGATACGTATCCAGTGGATCCTCCTCCAAAACAAGATTCAAAATTAAAACAGAATCCTTGCGTCTTTATGATGGTTGCTCCCTTTTCGGTAAAAGAGAGGTTTGAGACCCAGAATAACCACGCGAATATAGGTCTGTCCTTCCGGTCAAAGAATCCCTCCCAATCAACAGCTGAAATGGAATCAATGATTCAGGGCATGGGGATTACATCAGAATACACGCTGCACAATGTATATGAGATATTGGAACAATACCACAGTATGTCCTTTGTTATTAATATTTTTACCTATATATTTGTTATCATGATCTCACTGATTGCTGTGGCCAATGTGTTCAATACAATTTCCACAAATATCAGGCTGCGCAGACGGGAACTTGCCATGCTCCGCTCAGTGGGTATGTCAGACCGATCGTTCCATCAGATGATGAATTTTGAGTGTATTTTTTATGGTATGAGAACCCTGCTGATCGGACTTCCAATTGCCGGAATCCTCTCCTGGCTTATTTACGATGGGCTGGCGTCTGTAGAAAAGATGGATCATTTTAAATTTGTATTTCCCTGGGGCAGTATGGTAGTCAGTATCTTCAGCGTGCTCTTTATCGTATTCATTACCATGCTGTATGCCACAAACAAGATAAAAAAAGAAGATATCATTGATGCACTTCGGGATGATATAACATGACGGGGCATCGAAAAAAGAATCAGAGTCATAACCGGCTCTGATTCTTTTTTATTATAACGCACGAGTTCCTCTAAATATCTCCATGAATTCCTCACCCGTAATCGTCTCACGTTCCAACAAATACTCTGCGATTTCATGAAGCTTAAGAATGTTATCCTTCAAGATCCCATAAGCCTTCTTATGCTGCTGCCGTACTATGTCTATCACGGCTTCATCTATCCGTTTTGCGGTATCAGGAGAGCATGCCAGGGTCGTGTCACCGCCCAGATACTGGTTTGTCACTGTTTCAAGGGCGACCATGTCAAATTCGTCGGTCATACCATAACGGGTAACCATTGCCCTTGCGATTCTTGTGGCCTGTTCAATATCGTTTGATGCACCGCTTGTAACTGTCTGAAATATCAGCTCCTCTGCTGCCCTTCCACCGGTAAATGTAGCAATCTTATTTAATGCAGCTTCCTTTGTCAGCAGATGGCGTTCTTCTTCGTCCACCTGCATGGTATATCCAAGGGCACCTGAGGTTCTGGGTATAATGGTAATTTTATGAACTGGTGCAGATTGGGTCTGGGATGCCGCCACCAGAGCATGCCCTACTTCGTGGTACGCAATGATTTTCTTTTCTTCCACGTTGACGGCAGAATCCTTTTTCTGATAACCGGCAAGGACCACTTCCACGCTTTCCTCCAGATCCGTCTGAATCACTGTTTGTCTTCCCATGCGGACAGCTCTTAAGGCACCCTCATTAATCATATTCGCCAGCTCAGCTCCGCTTGCTCCTGAGGTTGCAAGTGCAATTCCATGAAAATCCACATCGTCAGATAATTTTACATTCTTTCCATGTACTTTTAAAATGGCCTCTCGTCCGTTCAGGTCCGGGAGTTCCACAGGAATCCGGCGGTCAAACCGGCCGGGACGCAGAAGTGCTTTGTCTAAGGAATCGGGACGGTTGGTTGCCGCCAGTATTACAACTCCTTTTTTGCCGTCAAATCCATCCATCTCAGCCAGAAGCTGATTTAACGTCTGTTCCCGCTCATCATTTCCGGAAAATCCGGCTCCGTCACGCTTTTTACCAATGGTATCAATCTCATCTATAAATACGATACAGGGAGCTTTTTCATTCGCCTGTTTAAACAGGTCCCGAACCTTTGCAGCACCCATACCTACAAACATCTCTACAAACTCCGAACCGGAGATAGAAAAGAAGGGCACATGTGCTTCTCCTGCCACTGCTTTTGCCAGAAGTGTCTTACCGGTACCGGGAGGTCCCACAAGTAAAGCTCCTTTGGGAAGAGTCGCTCCAATGGAGACATATTTGTTGGGATTATGAAGAAAATCCACGATCTCCCTTAATGCGTCCTTTGCTTCTTCCTGACCAGCTACATCCTGAAACGTTTTTCCTGTTTCAGATTCTGCATAAATTTTCGGATTTGATTTACCAAATGACATGGTATTTCCGCCCATACGCTTTTGCATCTGTCCGGATAAAAAGTTACCCAGAAATACGAAAATCAGAATTGGGACAATCCAGGTTAAGAGAATCGAAAGTAACGGCGACATCTCCTTTACAATGGTTTTCTCAAACTGTACATCGTGGCTGATCAGCCTTTCCATCAGCGTATTATCCGGCCAGTTTCCTGTTTTGTATACATTGTAAACCGGCTTTCCCTCCCAGTCCTTTTTTTCGGACTCGGTTTTAAACTGAATCTCTGTATCCGTTTTGGCAACCGCCTGAACCTTTCCCTGATCCACCATCTCTAAAAAGGTGCTGTATGGAACCTCCGTCACTGTCTTAGCCTGGAGCCACGGCACTGCCATTGCATTGAATATAATCATCAGTATCAATACAATCATATAATAATAAATGAATGGTTTTTTATGGTTCTTTCCTGAATTTCCATCATCTTTTAATCCCATCTGACTCCTCCTTTTTCCTTCGAATCCTGTATAGTACAGATTCTGTAAATTCACATGCCTGGTCTAAATCTTCCTTATTGGGATGGAGCATGGCATCCTCATAGGCTGATATCATCTCCCGAATCTGAGGTGTATCAAGCTTTGCCTGCATCTGTCTGCATTTTTCCAGCACCTTCGTTCCCATCTTTCCTCCGCATAGAAAGCAGCCCAGGTATTCATTATCGTCCGGCAGAAAAGCAGAAACCTTTTTTTCCACCTGTTTTAAATATTCTTTATTTTCAAATATTCCGCAGGTTCCGAATAAAGCAATCTTTTTGCCATGAAGATCGGAGAGGAAATCCATGACTTCTGTTGTACAGACACCTCTGTTATTCCAGAATCCTACAAAATACGTATCAGCTTCTTCTCCATGATATTCTTCCAGATTAATAATATCCTTTGATTTTCCCGGAAGCGCTTCAAAAATCTTCATGGCTACCTTCTGAGTATTTCCGGTTTTACTTGTATACACAACTAAATAGTCCATCTATTTCGCCTCCTCTATCAATAAAATATACCAAATCGGATTATTTATCAATAGATTCCGCTAAATGTTAATACAATTTATGGTTCTTTTAGAATTTATACCACTTCTTTTAGAACAATAAAAAAAGAGGATGATACAGATTGTAACATCCCCGTTTCATGTCTGATTATAAATTTGCTGCAGCCTCTTTCATGATTCTCTTTGTCTCATCCAAATCTTCCTGCGTATGAGCGGCTGATAAGAACAGGATCTCAAACTGGGAGGGTGCTGTATAGATCCCATGCTCCAGGAGGTAATGGAAATACCGGGCATACATCTTTGTATCCGATCGGAGTGCTGACTCATAGTCCACTACTGGCTGGGGTGCAAAAAATACACTGAATAAAGAACCCGCCTGATTTATCTGTGCCTTTGGCAGAACTTCTTTTAATGTGTGTACCAGGAAATCTGCTTTTTTCTCCAGAGCAGAATAGAGACCAGGCTGATTCATCAGGGCTTTTATGGTTGCAGTCCCTGCAGCTGTTGCAATGGGATTGCCTGACAGAGTTCCAGCCTGATACACCCTGCCAAGGGGTGATACAACTTCCATGATCTCTTTTCGTCCGCCGTAAACTCCCATGGGCATGCCTCCTCCTGCGATCTTGCCAAGAGTGGTCAGATCTGGTTTCACCTGATAATATTCCTGAGCTCCGCCAAGAGCCATACGAAAACCTGTTATTACCTCATCAAAAATCAGAAGGGCACCGTATCTGGTTGTGATATCTCTTAAAAATGGAAGAAAGCCTGGTTTTGGTGCGACCAGCCCCATATTCGCTGCGACTGGTTCTACTACTATGGCTGCAATCTCCCCGGGATACTGTTTAAATAATTCTTCTACGGTATCTTCCTGATTGTATCCGGCTAACAGTGTGTGTTTCGTGTAAGAAGCAGGCACACCGGCGCTGTCTGGTGCACTGCCTGTCAGGGCTCCTGACCCTGCCTTTACCAAAAGTCCATCGGAATGCCCATGATAGCATCCCTTAAATTTAATGATTTTATCTCGTCCTGTAAATCCTCTTGCTGCACGAATCGCGCTCATTACCGCTTCTGTACCTGAGCTGACCATTCTCATCATCTCCATGGACGGAATACATTCTGTAATCAGTTTTCCAAGCTCCAGCTCTCTTCTGGTTGGAGCACCATAGGACAATCCGGAAAGGCAGGCTTCTCTGACCGCTTCTACCACTGGCTCATATGCATGTCCCAGTATACAGGGCCCCCAGGAATTCACATAATCAATATATTCATTCCCATCCTCATCATAGATATGGGAACCTTTTGCTTTTTTTATAAAAACAGGAGCTCCGCCAACGGAACCAAAGGCTCTCACTGGGCTGTTGACCCCTCCGGGGAAATGGTTTCCGGACTCTTCAAATAGTTTCTTTGACTCTTCTGTGTTCATATTCATTACTCCTTTTTTCTGCACCAGTCCTGGCATATGACTTCTGTCAGCCCTGAAACACTGTAAACCGATGCAATTAAATCCGCTTCTCTTCCATAACTGGAAAGAGCCTTTGCGGTTATATCACCAATGCAGACTACTTTTAAAGAGACTGGTAAGGACAGGGCTTTTTCTCTCTGAAAGAATGCATCCACACCCGAAGCGCTGGCAAAGGTTAAATAGTGAAGGGGAGCCAGGCTTTTTTCCATATGCTCCTGTTCTTTCTCTTTTAGTACCACCTCATAAAGCACCTTATCATCGTAGTATACCCCAGCTTCATCAAAAGCCAGATTAAGCTCCGGTGATCCGCCTGCTGACCGGGGAATGAGAAGCCGTTCCTCTTTTGTCAGCCGGGATATGAGTCCTTGTGCAAGATCCTTTACCTGATAACGTTCCGGAATATAATCCGCATGAAAACCAGACTTAAGCAGTTCGCTTTCCGTCCCTTTTCCTATCACTGCAAACTTTATCCCTCCCAGTGAACGCAAATCATACCCGCCTTCCAAAAGACCGGCAAAAAATTCCCGGACTGCGTTGGCACTGGTTAAAATCAGCCAGGAATAAGTCCTAAGCTCTTTGTACACTTCTTTCATCTCATCACCCAGACGGCTGGATTGAATAGACAGCGTCAAAACACTGTCTGTTATTGCCCCGAGGGATAAAAGTTCCTGGTTAAACCTGGCCGTAAAGGAATCGGTTCCAGTAATTCCAATCCGGCACCCCTTAAGCGGAAGATTTATTGTAGAAGAAAAATCCAGGGCTGCCACATCTCCGGCGACAATAATTGCAGGACTTTTTATTTCAGCCTGTTTCGCCCTTTCTTCAATATCTGCCAGTGTCCCACGAACCGTTCTCTGTTGTGGAAGCGTGCCGTTTTCAATCACTGCTGCCGGTGTGCATGCAGGCTTTCCATTTTTTATAAGTCCATTGACAATCAGGGGAAGATTGAAAAGACCCATTAAAAATACAAGCGTTCCGGAAAGCTTTGCAAAAGAATCAAAATCAGGCGGAAGCGTTCCATTTTCAGAAACGGTATGTCCTGTCATGACATGAAAGCTGCGGCTGACCGCCCTGTGCGTCACCGGAATTCCTGCCATGGAAAGTGCTGCCACGGCTGAGGTTACACCGGGCACCACCTCAAAGGGAATTTCCGCCTTTAAAAGTGCTGAAATCTCCTCTCCTCCCCGTCCAAATACAAAAGGATCTCCTCCCTTTAAACGAACCACGTTTAAGCCTTCCTGTGCCAGATCCACTAAGAGGCGGTTAATTTCCTCCTGCTTCATGGAATGGGCGCCGGCCCGCTTGCCTGCATAAATCTTTCTGCAGTGATCCGGCACCTTATCAAGGAAACAATCTGAAGCAAGAGAGTCATAAACAAGAGCATCACAGCTTTCAAGCCGTTTTAATCCTTTTTGGGTAATCAGACCGGGATCACCGGGTCCCGCACCTACTAAGTATACCACTCCGTTTTTCTTCATGATTTCCTCCGTTCTCTGTTAAAGTCCTTTTGCAGCCTGTTCTGCCAGACTGTCCAGTTCCTCTGTTTTCCCCTGAAGATGAATCCTTTTTATCTGGTCTTCTCTCCTGATGATTCCAAAGACTTCAATCTGTCCTTCCCTGATAATGCGGGAATAAACTCCTACTGGTTCATGACAGCCGGCATTTAAAAGCCTTAATATCCTGCGTTCCAGTGTCAGACAGAGCCTTGCCTCCTTATTTTCAATTGCCCATATTTCTGGCCAGGTCTCCATTCCCGTTCTGCCTTCTACAGCCAGAATCCCCTGTCCGCCGGCAGGAATCATGGTCTCACAGTCAAAATAGTGATACGAAAAGGCTGGGTCTGACTGTATACCCAGACGGTTTAATCCTGCTGCTGCAAGTATAATTCCATCATAATCACCTTCCAAAAGCCGTTTTAAACGTGTCTGAACATTGCCTCTTAAATTCTCACACCGGACCGGTATCCCCTTCCATAAGGAAGTACCTATTTCCTCGATCTGAATTCTTCTTCTTAAGCTGGAAGTTCCGATTACGATCTCCTCTTTCCCATTCAATTCACTGCCTTTTAAGGTAATGAGCACATCTCTTGGATCCTCACGTTCCGGGACCGCCACAATTGCTAAACCTTCCTTTAAATCCATGGGAAGATCCTTTGCGCTGTGAACAGCCAGATCAATCTCACCCTGAAGGAGAGCATCTTCAAACTCTGTTACAAACACTCCCTTTCCGCCGAATTCCAGAAGCGGCTTGTTGAGGACCCTGTCTCCTTCTGTCTGCTTTTTCACCAGCTGCGCTGTCATACCAGGAGAAAACCTGGTTAAAGCATCTGCAACCAGCTGTGTCTGTGCTACGGCGAGTGCACTTTTTCTGGTTCCTATGCGGATTGTATCACTGTTCATGTTCCCCAAGTTTCCTTTCTATCAGTTCTATGGCCTGTTCTCTGGTAAATATTCCACCCTGACGGATTCCCTCTTTCACCATGGTCTTAAAAATCTCAGTCCTGACCGGAAGAGATGACACCTTTTCTTTTACCAGCTCCCTATAGGAGCCGAGCTGGACAGCCAGCATACCAAATCCTGAGGGGATGGCTTGTCGAAAGCGTTTTTTTAAATACTGGGCAATGGTAGGGGAACTTCCTCCCGTGGATATTCCCACAACAATCTCTTCTTCCTTAATCAGAGCAGGAAAAATAAAACTGCATTCCTCCTGTACATCCACCACATTCACAGGAATTTTCTGCTGTCTGCAGGATACTGATATGTGCCTGTTCAGCTCTTCATCTGAAGTTGCAGCAATCACAAAATCCACATCCTGTATGTCTTTATCCTCAAAGCTCCGCTTCAATAAAGTCATTGATCCGTTACATTGTGCGGTGAGCTGTTCCATTTCAGGAATCATCTCCATGGCAACCACGGTGATCTTTGGTCCAAAATCCTTTAGCACCAGTGCCTTTCTGTAAGCTACCATTCCACCGCCTGTAATCAGGCACTTTTTCCCTGCAAGCTCTACAAAAAACGGAAAATAAGCCATTGTCACTCCTCTCTTATCCAGTCCTTTAAACCATCTATCGTACGCAGTACCACTTTTAAATCATCGCTGGTAACATGATCCCGAATTCGGTATAGAAGGGTGTCAAACCGTTTCCCGGACAGTGCTTCCTTTAATTCACCCATCTGGGAAATATAAGGATGAAACAAAACTTCCTTTAATGCCCCATCCAGTTCTTCTTCCATAATCACTTTTGCACAGTCCAGTTCTTTCAGTTTGATCTCCGTATTATTTTTTGATAATGTTTCAAAATAATCAATGTCATATAACGTTAGTCCGGAAAATTTCCCGATCTCCGGATCCATATCAACCGGAACCGCCACATCAATAAAAAGCCGCTTCTTCTCTGCACTCATACAGCCGGCCACTTCTTCTCTGGTCACAGTATAGTGAGGTCCTGAAGTTGCACTTATTACCACATCCATCTCATTCATATAATTATATCGTTCTTTATAATCCACTTCTCTGATCCGGCTGCTGTCTGCCTTCAGCAGAAGATCGGAGGAATGGGTCCGCATTGTGCCGGTCACACGGATTCCCGGTTTGCTTAACAGATTCTTTGTTATGGTGCCACCCATCTTTCCGGTCATGCCAATCACCATAACATTCTTGTATTCTCCCTCTTTACTGAAATGAAATACTTCATTTGCCACAAGGGTTGCTATGGAAAGAGGGGTCTTAGACAGTCTGGTGTCTGTTTTTATCCGCTTTGCCGCTGCCATCGCTTTTTGAAACAGCACATTCAGCTCATAATCCGCAGCTGCTGATTCTTTTGAAAACTGATAAGCTTCCCTTACCTGCCCCAGTATCTCATCTTCCCCTAAAACCATGGAGTCAAATCCGCAGGTAACCTTAAACAGATGCCGTATGGCATTCTCATCGTTGTAAACATTGAGGTATTTAATCAGCTCTCCCAGGCGGACTCCTTTTAAATCAGCAGCCTCCCGCTGAAGCTCGCCAATAGCATATCTGGATCCGGAAACATAAATCTCACTGCGGTTACAGGTACAAAGAACCACAACGCCGGTTATGGAATCCTTTTTCATCAGCCGGTATATTAGTTCCGTTTTTTCCTTCGTAGTAAAAGCAAATTTTTCTCTGATACTCACTGGAGCCTTCTTATGGCTCACACTCATACAATACATGTTCGTTCCAGCTTTCTTCTCTTAACATCGTAATTAAAACCACGTTCCTATTCTACCACAACCCCATACACAGGGCAATGGAGTGTTAAAACTACAATTGCATTTTTTCAAATGCGATGTATAATAAGAAAAAATAATCTGAGAAGGAGAAGCTTACTTATGAAGATCAGAACTGTCAGACCAGAAGACTCGGACCTGCTGATTAAAATGCTAAAACAGCTGGATACAGAAACAAGCTTTATGATGTATGAACCTGGAGAACGGACCTCTACTGCTGATGATATGAAACATAGAATTGAACATTGGGAAAGCTCTGGTTCCCTTTTTCTTCTTTTGGAAAATGAGGGGGATTTAGCAGGTTTTCTTTCTGCTTCCAGAGGGGAACCAAAAAGAATTCGTCACAGTGCCTATCTTGTCATCGGAATATTAAAGGACTACAGGGGCAGGGGATACGGAACAATGCTTTTTGAGGAAATGGAAAAGTGGGCAAAGGAAAGCGGAATAACAAGGCTTGAACTGACCGTAGTAAGTGAAAATGAACAGGCGCGTCATCTGTATGAAAAAATGGGATTTGTCATTGAGGGAAAAAAAGAACGTTCCATGATTGTTGATGGAACCGCTGTTGATGAATTTTATATGGCAAAACTTTTATAAGTATTGAGGTATAAGAAATTCCCCTGATTGAGAAACGCAAAAAAGCAGCATTTATCAAAATTTGACCTTACCAATATTCTTTGAATATTTGTCACAAAAACGTATATTGCTATATTTTTTGTAGTATATCATATGTTTTTCAAATTGTAAGATGTATTTTTTTATACTTTGGAATATTATCATAAATAAAGAAAAAATGTCACTGATCAAGCAACAAATCAGTGACATTTCAAACTATAATATTAAATTTTGTAACTATTTTATTTAGAGCACCTTGCTTAAGAACAATTTCAGCCTGTCATTCTTCGGATTCGCAAAAAATTCTTCAGGCTCATTCTCCTCGAGAAAATAACCGCCATCCATAAACATAACTCTGGTCGCCACTTCTCTGGCAAATCCCATCTCATGAGTGACCACGACCATAGTCATCTTCTCATCAGCCAGTTCCCGCATAACGGTTAGAACTTCTCCTACCATCTCCGGATCCAGAGCTGAAGTCGGCTCATCAAAAAGCATCACATCCGGATTCATGCACAGAGCACGCACTATGGCAATTCTCTGCTTCTGACCACCGGAAAGCTGATTTGGATATGAATCCGCCCGGTCAGCAAGCCCTACTTTCTGAAGAAGCTTTAAGGCCTGCTCTCTGGCCTCTTTCTCACTTTTCCCCTGAAGCTTTACAGGGCCAAGCGTCAGATTCTTTAAAATCGTCATGTGAGGGAATAAGTTGAACTGCTGGAAAACCATCCCCATTTTCTGACGGTGCTTATCAATATTGGTTTTATTATCTACGATATCAGTGCCTTCAAAAAGAATGTGGCCGCCACTTGGTTCTTCCAGCCGGTTTAGGCAGCGGAGGAATGTGCTTTTTCCAGAGCCAGAGGGACCGATGACGCAAACCACATCACCTTTGTATATATCGACGGAAATGTCTTTAAGGACTTCCATCTCACCAAACTTCTTTCCCAGATTCTGTACCTGAATCAGAGGTTTTTCCATGTTATTAATGTTCACTTCTCTGCAGCCTCCTCTCCAGTACTTTTACCAGCTGTGAAAACAACATAACCATAACCAGATAAATGACTGCCACTGCTAACAGAGGCATGAACGCAGAATAAGTGCGGCTCTTAATGATATCTCCGCCTTTGGTTAAATCCTGCAGTCCTATGTAACCTGCAACAGATGTTTCCTTCAAAAGAACAATAAACTCATTGGCAAGAGTAGGAACTACATTCTTAAACGCCTGGGGCATGATGATAAACCACATGGTCTGGGCGTAATTAAAGCCCAGACTTCTTCCTGCTTCAAACTGTCCCTTTTCAATGCTGCTGATACCGCTTCGGAAGATTTCTGCCACGTAGGCACCTGAGTTGATACCGAATGCTACAACCGCAGTAAATATTTGTCCCGGATCATGCAAGGAAAAGATCACAAAATACATGATCATGAGCTGAACCACCACCGGCGTTCCGCGGATTACCGTCAGATAGACGCCGCAGATCCAGTTGAGTACTTTCAGCTTATGCGTATTTTCATAGGTTGACCGTATAACTGCCACCAAAAATCCCAGCAGTATTCCGATTAATACTGCAAAAAACGTGATTTTCAGCGTATTCTGCAATCCGTCGGTAATATATTTCCAACGGTCGTCTACGATAAAATTCTGATAGAAATCATCTCTTAGCTTTTCCCACATAGCACTCTTCCTTTTTTCTTATTCTGCTGTGATGTATTGATCCACAATCTTCTGAAGCTCACCGGAATCTTTTAATTCCTTGATTGCCTTATTCATCTTATCTAACAGTTCCGTATTGCCTTTCTTAACAGCAATGGCATATTCTTCTTCTGTAAATGCCTCATCAAGAATCTTTAAACCTGCGTTCTCTTTTACAAATACTTTCGCTGGTTCACGGTCAATTACCACAGCATCTATTTTACCCTGGGTAAGAGCCATAACTGCATCCATTCCCTTATTATAACGATTGATAGCTGCGTCTTTAATGTCTCCTGCATAAATATCTCCGGTTGTTCCGGTCTGAACGCCGATCTTCTTTCCGTCTAAATCTGCCGGAGTCTTGATCTCACTGCCTTCTTTTACAATAATAACCTGAGCTGCCTGTGCATAAGTATCAGTAAAGTCCACGTTTTTCTTACGGTCTTCATTAACAGTCATACCAGCTGCTGTAAAATCTGCCTTGCCGGACTGAACAGCAGGGATCAGGGAATCAAATGCCATATCCTGGATCTCCAGCTCCATACCCATCTTATCTGCAATGGCTTTCGCAATATCAGCATCAATACCTACAATATCGTTGTTCTCATGATATTCGTATGGAGGGAATTCTGCATTGGTAACCATAACCAGCTTGCCGCCTGTTGCTGAGCTTTCTGCTGCTGAACTTTCTGCTTCTGCTTTTGTTGTTTCAGCTTCTGCTGCCTTTGTAGTCTCTGTTTTTGCTGGTGTGCCGCATGCAGTTAATACAGCTGCCATACATAGTGCCACTGCAATTGCAATTTTATTTTTCTTCATAATAGTTCCTCCTCTTATACATAAATTTGCATAATTATAAAAATTGTATCAGTTATACATTATATATCATTTTCAGAATTAATCAAGTACTTCGGGGGAAGATTGTTCAATTGCCTTGCATGTTTTTCCCCCATCTATTATAATATAGCTGATTAATAATCAGGGAAGAAAGGGAACCGCTATGAAGGATATCCTTGTAAAAACGGCATGGCCCATGACACCGCCTGCCCCCTATTCGCTTTTCCACCTTTTTTTTGTCTCTGCAGGGCTAATTTGCGTAGTTTTTTTGTCCTATTACACCACAGGCAGAATTAAGAATGACCGGATACCCGGACTTTTGTTTCTCTGCGGTATTGTACTGGCTGCCTCTGAATGCTACAAACAATTATTCTTATATTATGTGGTGAATGACCAGACATACAACTGGTGGTATTTTCCATTTCAGCTGTGCAGTCTGCCCATGTATTTCTGTCTGGTGCTGCCATTCGTGTCCGCGCCTGGCAAAAAGACGGTGCTCTACACTTTTATGCAGGACTTTAACCTTTTAGGAGGAATTATGGCTCTGGCAGAGCCATCGGGGCTGTTTCATCCTTACTGGGTACTGACCATCCATGGACTGATCTGGCATCTGCTGCTGATTTATATTGGTCTGGTAATTGCCTTTTCCCGCTGTTCCGATACCACTTTACGGGGATTTGCCCGCACACTTCCTTTGTTTTTTATCTGCTGTATTGTGGCGTCCGTCATCAACCGGACAGCAAAACCTTTAGGGCAGGCAGATATGTTCTACATATCTCCTTATTATCCGTCCGCCCAGATGGTCTTTCATGATATTGCGATAAACTATGGGATTTCCATGGGGAACTCCTTCTATCTGGCAGCTACCTGCCTGGGAGGGTTTGTGTTTCATGTGATATTTGGAAAATTTCATCTTTATTCTTCCCGGCAGAATTCGTGACCGGGTATATATTTTTTACATCATCAGGAGGAATGACACATGTCAGATTTTATTGATAACAGAGCTGAGGAAGCTCTCAAAAAACACGCCAGCGGTTATAATTGTGCACAGGCTGTTTCCTGCGTTTTCTGTGACATAACCGGAGTGGATGAAGAGACCATGTTCCGTTTTACAGAAGGCCTGGGACTTGGGATGGGAGGAATGGAAGGCACATGTGGTGCCATAGGTGCTGCTGCCGTTTTATCCGGATTAAAAAACAGTACGGCAAAACTTGACAAGCCTGACTCCAAAAGAGTGTCTTATGAAGCTTCCAGAGCATGCCTTGCAAGCTTTAAAGAACAAAATAGAAGTGTTGTATGTAAGGATTTAAAAGGAATTGAGACAGGTAACGTATTGCGTTCCTGCAATGACTGTATCACAGATGCGGTAAAAATCATTGAACAGAAGCTATTTTCAGAAGAATCGGAATAAAAATCCGATTCTTCTATTCTTTCATCATTCACTTCTTATCCCCTGTTCTTTCCGCCTTTACATCTTTTAAGAACTGCTTCCATGCATCCTCATGTGCCACAAAATATCTGGGACAATCCTTCCCAGTGGCATCATAATGCCGGATTACGTCCTTTTCTGTCAGTTTCAGTTCTCTGCACAGCCAGGCTGTCAGCTTCACTAAAGAGGCATAGGTCTGGTCATTAAATTTACCGGTTTCATCCGGGTGGCAGCATTCTATGGAAATCGTATCTTTATTTTTTTCCCTGTTGGTCGCATAAGCTACCTCATAGACTGGTATTTCCTGAAGAATCTCTCCTTGCAGTCCGATGATAAAATGACTGCTTGCAGAAATCTTTTTCTCTCCTGTCTGGTCTTTTAAGCTGGCAAAGTAATCCCTGTTCTGTTTCGCAGTTGTGCCGGGATTAGCAACATAGTGAACCACAATGCCATTAATCCGCTTCATATTGATTCCGGGTCTTGAGTAGGGATTGACTTCAATGTAATCCGGCTCTACATAATCCGGCATGGTAATTGACTGTATATCCACATAGTTTCTGCCAAACAGAGAAATCAATCCCCATATCATTAAGGATAACACTCCTGTCCACAGCAAAAAACGGAAGCATATGTATAAGAATGCTCTTCTTTTCTTCTTTTTCTTTTGTTTATACCGGCGCAGCCTTGATCTGCGCCGGCGTTCCAGTTCATCTATTCCATCTTTTGTCTGATTATTCATGGTGAAAACTCCTGATCTGCCTTTTCTAACAGTTTACGTCTTTACCAAGGAAAAAGTCAATCAATTTTCAGGATTCTGTCTGGGTTCTTGCTTCCATCTTAACCGTCTCACACACATCCTGCAGAACCGCATGAAGCTTTCCCTGGGCTGATTCATCACAGAGAATGACGATTTTATCCCCTGCAAAAAATTTCGTTTCACCTCTGGGGACAAATTCAGCTTCTCCACGGAATAGAGAGATCAGCAGACAGGTACGCGGCCACTGGATTTCAGAAACCTTTCGCCCTTCCGCAATACTTCCATGAAATATCCTCCCCTCCACCAGCACTTTTTCTCCGGTAAGGGACGTATCCCTGTTGGGATTCAGTTTTCTTAACAGCCGGTGAAGCAGCTGGTCATAAACAGGAGCGCACCGGACCATGTCAGGAATCACATAGGCAATCAGTGACACAAGGGACAGGGAAAGTAAGTGGCTAAAGCTGCCTGTCATTTCACTGATCAGAATAATGCCGGTAATAGGGGCACGGACAATCGCAGAGAAATATCCGGCCATTCCCAGTATGATAAAATTTCCTAAAAGCCCACCAAGTGAATTGGTCATGAGTTCCATTCCGCTGAAGTATATGCTTCCGATGACTGCGCCAAGCACAAGAAGAGGCAGAAAGATGCCGCCCGGAGCACCGGAGCCAAAGCTTAGAATGGAAAATGAAAATTTAAGCAGGAACAGAAGACACATTGCTCCAAATAACATCTCGCCGGAGGTCAGCACCTCTACCAGCGGATGACCACCGCCCAGTACCTGGGGATAATAAAGGCCAAACACTCCCGCCAGTATAAACGGAACCATCAACCTTAGAAACGGACTTGCAATTTTCTGATACAGATCCTGGGTTTTTGAAAGGGATGTATTATACAACACACCCATCGCACCGATAATCACGCCAAATAAGATTACATATCCATAACATTTAAGTGGAATCATTTCTGTAATATTAAGATTGAAAATCGGCTTTAAACCGAATACATTCCGGGAAACGAAATCTGCAGTGATGGATGACGCCATAGTGGATAAGAGGATTTCCGGTGAAAAATGTTTATGTATCTCTTCCAGGGAGAACAAAACACCGGCGATCGGCGCATTAAAAGCGGCAGAAAGGCCTGCACTTGCACCACATGTGATTAACAGCTTTTCTTCTGTCTTAGACCTTTTTGATATGCGGGAAAGTCCTTTTCCTGCCATGGCGCCCAGCTGAATACTTGGACCCTCCCGTCCCAGGGAAAGTCCGAAGCCAAGTGATACCAGTCCGCCCAAAAGCTTTGCAACAAGGGTTTTCCACCAGCAGGGATCCAGTTCACCTATCATCTCCCCTTCTACCTGTGGAATTCCGCTTCCTGAAATTAAAGACTCCCATTTAAGCATGATTGTAACAAAGAGAGCACCTGCAGTGAGTACAAGAAACCAGATGACACTCATAAGCGGATTTCCCTTCACAGCATTCAACACCCATTTAAGAAGCTCATCTCCATGGCTGAGTAAGTACCGAAAAAACACAACTACGGAACCAGCTAAGGCTCCTGTTATAATTCCTTCCAATATCAATTCATAACGAAAACTTCGGTAACGGTTAATCGTTTTCTGTACCGTATGACCTTCCGTCTGCATAACGCTTTTTCCTCCTGTAAATCATTTTTTTATGGCCGACTTGCACACAATATAAAATTATAGCTCCTGAATGTGCCGATTGCAAGGCAAAATCCGGAATACTTCTAAAATAAACCGGCTTCATCTTGTACTGCTGACAGGAAAAAACCGGTTTATTTCTGATCTGATTATTCTGTTTATGCTGCATAGTCCACTAACTGCTCTGGTGAAAATGTTTCATTATAGCAGATGATCTCCACCTGTATCCCAATTCCAATAATCATAACCCCCATCAGTGATTTTCCGTCGATCACCAACTGGTTTGAGATGACTTTTATTTCAAAACTGCACCGCTCCGCCTTTACTACAAATGCCACCAGTTCCTCAACAGTGGAAAATGTGTGGTTGATCTTTCTCACCTCAGACACCATCTTTCTTTTCATCGTCTCATTCATGATTTTCACTAAATAAATCTTGTTTTTTTTCTCAATCATGTGCACTTTAACTATTTATTCCTATTGTTTCCATCCGGTGAACAGTTATACCTGAAAAGTGTATTTTTTTTTAAGGAAAAGACTACCCAAATTTTGAATTATCGTGTATAATTGTGTCGTTGTGTTTTCAAATGGAGGCGTATCGAAGTGGTCATAACGAGCCTGACTCGAAATCAGGTTGTCCTTACGGGCACGTGGGTTCGAATCCCACCGCCTCCGCCATGAGCCTGTTTGTGGTCAATGTCCACAACCGGCTCTTCTTTTTTTAGTTTTTTCTACGCTCTCTTTTGAGGGCGTTTTTTTGTTTCTGTAGAAAACGGATATGCCTGAACCCTTGTTTTATAAGTTTTTTCCGTGTTCTGATAAAGCAGTCCGTAGAAAATCAATTGGCCGCTGCAAGTCCAGTAGGTTCTGCCACTCGGTTTCTTTCAAACATCCCATCCATAACCAAGCCGGATTCGATTTGTGCGTGGAAGTCCAGATGAGAGTAAATGTCCGCTGTGGTTGCAAAGGTACTGTGCCCCAGCCATATCTGGATTTGCTTCATTGATATCCCATTTGCAAGTAGTAAGCTGGCACATGAATGTCTTAAATCGTGGAACCGGATTTTTTTGAGGTCGGCTTTTTCAAGCACCCGCTAAAGTGATCCGTTACATAATTAGGGCGCATGAGCTTCCCTGTTTGGTCAAGGCATATGTAGTCGAGGTAATCACAGCAGTACGAGCGTTTGAATCGCTTTCGGTACATTTCCTGCTTTTCCTTTTCTGCAAGCAGTAGCTTTTCTACTGATGGCAGTAACGGAAGTGTGCGGAAGCTGGACTTGGTTTTCAGTACATCCTCACCTACCGCTATCGATTTGCCATCTACCGTGTCCTCAATCACCTTGTGCTTGATGGAGATGGTCTTTTGCTCAAGGTTGATCGCGTCCCACTTTAATCCGAGGACTTCGCTTCGGCGCAAGCCATAGTAAGCTGCCAGCTTCACACAAATCTCCAAGGGATCATCCGATATCGCATCAAACAGTGCCATCATTTCCCCTGCGGAATAAAACTGAGCATGGTACACATTCTTCTTTGGCCTGTCTACTCGGTCAGCAGGATTGCTGCTAATGATCCCTTTTTTCACTGCATTCTGCAATGCTCTGCGGAGGACTGCGTGATAATGGATAACGGTGTTCGGTGTGTATCCTTCATCAAAGATTGATTGATGAAAGTCCTGGATATGCTGTGGGGTAACCTCTCCCAAGGTGATGTTCAGCTCGGTAAAGTACCGGCTGATTCGCCCGTCCAGCATGGTTTGATAGCCTTTGAATGTTGTTTTGGCTATCGTGGGCCTTGATTGGGTCAGCCATTTTTGAAGGTAGTTGGTAAATAATACATCCGCCTGGGGATTCCGTTTGCCTTCAATCAGTTCTCTGGCTCTTTCCTCAGCTTCCCGACGCTCCTTTTCTACCTGCTCCTGTTCATATTCCAACCGGATTTGGTCGAAGGCTTTTTGGGCTTTCCTGTCGCTGGTTCCCGCTACCGGAAGTCCGATAGAAACCCATTTAGGTTTTCTTTTGCCATCCACTTTGATATATAGGACGGCATAGTAAGTATTGTTTTTTTCTTGTAGACAGCCTGTTATCATTGTTATCCTCCTTTGAAATAACAGCGGATTTGCCTACCATTGACAACATCACAATACCATAGAAAGCATAGGATAGCTACTTATTTACGCGGAAACAATCCGAAGGAGTTTTCTACGGTTGGGCCAATAATAAGCAAAAAGCCATATCAACCAATCTTGATATGACACATTTCTTCACTCAGTAAATATTCAATGACGCATGCTTTAGGAATCTTATAGGTCCGCCCAATGCGAACACTATGTATCTCTTTTTCTGAAAGCAGTTTATATGCCAGCTTCCGGCTGATGCCTCCGAGCATTTCCCGTAATTGATTTACCTCGACTACGTCGGGGTATTTTTCAAACATGGTTGTTTTGTTGCTCATAAAAATTCCTCCTTCATAAAAAATCTCCGGATTAAGTCCGACGTCGATAAAAGTGCTTGATTGATTTCCTACATTGCCTGCTCATCCAGCCGACCAAGCCATTCACGAAGCCGTGTCCGGTCAATAGTGCGTATCTGTTCCAGAAGTACGAAGGACTCTCTGGCCAATCTGTCCGCCCACATTAATGATGGTATGGGTTGGCAGGGTCTGCCTGTAATAGCACAGACGATGGTGGTGGGGCTGTGACGGTTGCCTATGTCGTTTTGCAGGATAAGTACAGGACGGATGCCTCCTTGCTCACAGCCCACAACGGGGTTTAGATTAGCGTAGTAAATATCGCCGTGGCTGACGCCTTGCTTTATCGTATCCAAACTTCACACCTCCTTGATTCGTAATTCCTACATTTTTCTTAATGGCACAAATATAGGGACCGCTTTGCTGTAAAGGCAGAGCGATCCCCATCGCTTCTGACATTAAGTCATTTTTCTGTAATCAAGGCTCTTAATTCGACACTACTCCCCAAGCGCACTGTGCAAAGCAATGCCTTGCACAACAAAGGCGATGGCCTAAACTGCGGCTGGCTTCACCGCATCATGGGAATCTCACCCCCGCCAGGATCTCTGCCGGCTGCCCTCATTGCGTGATCCCCCGGTCAAGGGGGGCTGTGACGGGACAGAAGTATCAATATAGGCTAACGGGGTCATTGCGAGACAGGCTGCCACAGCCTGTCTGACCGTCGGATGGGTACCGCTTTGCACCTTAATTGGCCGTCTTTGATAGGAGCAGGAAGAAACAGGCGAAAAGAAAAAAAGTGATTTCGCTTTTCTTGCTGCCTGCCTACAGGTGGTCTTGGCGCATCCTCCGGGGTCGCTTTCCCTTTTGGGGTCCGTCAGCTAACGTATTCAGGTCATCGGATATAAAATTTTCAAAGAGCTGTAAGGGAGAATAGAAAAATCCCCTCACTACTAAGCCGATTTCGTGAGGGGGGTGGACGAAAAAAGTTTTACTTTTCCATAAGTTTTTTTAAAGTTTGTAGAATTTTTGTCTTTCGATCATGGAGTGTTATGCGTGGGATTCCGGTTTCTGCCGCTAGTTGATGCTCACTTTTATTCTGAAAAAACAGCGTTAAAATGAGCTCCAGTTCCTCTTTGGTAAGCTGTGCAAGGCACTTGTGAAGCTTGTCCGAGAGGAGCTTGTCCATAACCGCTTCCTCCACACGAGGAGAAATAAGGTCAGGAATTACATCCTCGCCATTGGTTCCTTCCGTGTCTAAGGCACTGTAATAAAACACGCCGTTTGTCGTATCTCTTTCTTCCAGATAGGTTTCACGGCGCTTCATACGGTGGTAAGTCAAATAGATTTCCTCACTGACCGGCATGAGCTGTCCTTGCACCTTTATTCGATATTCTTTTTTCTCTGCCATATGGCTTGTCCTCCGTTTTCTGTTATTACCCATAGGGATGCCCCTTTCGCCTCGGCGCGGAACGATAGCCGGTATCTCTATATCAAAATGATCCGTAAAAAGCCGTAAAAAAGTGCAAGGGCCTGCCCTCATTGTGAGAGGGCAGGCCCTGCGTGGTTTTTGGCAGCCAGACTATCATAACGTCCGAAAACGTCTTAGACCCTGTAGCTTTGCGTCCCCGGCTTTAGCCGAGTTTGCCCTTGCTATATTCTAATACCGTCTATTGATAAAATGCACACCCCGACCGCAAATCGTAAAATTCCCTATTGCTCATTGAGTAATAGGGAATTTAACGTGAGTGATATCAATGCCCACTCCTTGAGTGTAGAACGGGTAACGAATTCAAGAATCAGACGATTGATGAAACTCTGAAAGCATTTGAAATTCAACGCTCCCTAAGCCATAAAGGCTGTCCTTATGATAATGCAGTTGCAGATGCAACATTTAAAATAATCAAAACAGAGTTCGTCAGGAACCAGACCTTTAGCAGCTTATACCATCTTCAGATTGAATTGGCTGATTATATGAATTGGTTCAACAACCACAGAATTTATTCTTCGCTAGGATATTTGTCACCGGTGAAGTATAGAATGATTACCATTAAAAAAGTAGTCTAGAAAACTGTTGACAATCCACCTTGTTATATTTTAAAAATACTTGTTACAATCACGGCTATCCTTTGAGTAATATAGCAATAAAAAGGAATGTGTTTGTAATTTTCTGTAACTGTATAAATTATAATATGTATACACTTCTAAAACAACGGATAACGACAATTAATAATATCGATTAATATGTGAAATGCACTAAATATCTCATATTTTGTAACGTCTTAAGGAAAAGACTGCTGGAAGGTAATGTCAAATATATCTCTTATATATTTGCTGTATTAGCAATCTATTTGTACAGACCAATTGTTCTTTTTCTGCCGTTAAGTTTTCTTACAGTGAGGAGTTATCCACACGATGCGTTACGAACCATGGCGCAGTCTATGAAAAAAGCAGACCACTCTGCTCAAAATGATCTGCTTTTTAGTCTGCATGAATGCCTGACTTTTTATATTTTTATACTGGTTTAAAATTAAGGTTCTATCTATAATATAGTCAATTGTTATCACACGGAAAACTGCTGTCCATGATCTTGCTGTTACTCATGCATCGTTTCCTGTTGTTCCAACTTCATTAGCTGTTCCATAGTAAAATCAATAATCTTTGCCTTTCGTTCTGATATCATCACCGTATAAAACTCCTTCTGCACTGGAAGCAGTGTGGGTGTTTCAATAATTAATACGCGTATTTTTTCCATATCAATCCGTGCAGAGATTCTTTCGAGAGCAGCATTGCAATCTGGATTTTTCAGAGAAGCGATAAACTCGAAGTAAGGGATCTTCTTTCCATCTTCTTCAATGGGCGAGGTAGGAAAAACATATACACGCCTATTAATCTCATCATCACTGTTTAAAATTGCTTCCATATCCTTGACCGCAAGCTGCTGGAAGAGACAGGAGCCACAATCGTATACAGGAGCGATTTCTGCAGTCTTTGACTGTTCGTCTACAAGAATACCCCAGTTTCCATTGTGCCTGTCAAAATTACCAAGGAATGCATCCGCTATAAACATATCCCAAAAGAAATCCCTAAGCTGATCCGCTGGCAAAAGCGTCTGCTCGTCAATTGCCTGCAGAATAGATGAAAGCTCTGTGCCATATCCACTTTGTTCACTGCTGATACAGGTATTCTTAAGGTGTGCGAACTCAATCAGTTTTTTACCGCCTTCCGTAAAATCTCCGCATGCCACTGCCATCTTTTCCTTTCCGCGTGAATCAGTATAAGTCCCAAGCAGAGTTTCCTGTGTCCTTAATCCAAGAGAAGCAAAGACATGGCAGGAAAGGTATTCACTGATACAGCCGTTGATATAACTCATGACCTTATTACGATTTGGGGTAGGCGGGAATTTCAGCATATAGCTTTTGCCTTCATAAATTATATTGATTTTGTTCCCGTTTGCTCCGCCATAGGCTCTAAACCGATTTACTTCACATGACGTAAAATCAATCATTAGGTTGTTCCTCCTTTCCTGCTAAACCTAGATATTTTTCTCGCAGGTAGCTTGCCTGTTGCTGAGTAATAGAGCCAGCCCAAAGATCAGCATTAATCGCTCCATATAATTCTCCCCAGAGGCAGTCAAGATGCAGTACCTGTTCCTTTTCACCTTGCAAGTATTCTTTAATCGCCTTTTGAATGTTACCCGATAGCCCAGTTTCCAAATATGTTTTAATATTGGGTTTACCATCGGCTGTATTTTTTTCCGGAGCTATTTCCAATATTAATAGTTCCTCAATAGATAGTCCAAGTGCTTTAGAGAGCTTGGACATCGTACCAGCACCACACCGTTTCAGATTCGTTTTTCCCGAATAAATGTCTACTAGAGTTGCCCATGGAATTCCGCTAATTTTTGATAAACGATATCGGGACATTTTCATGTCCTGCATAAGTTGCTGTATTGTCATTTTTAATCACCTGATACCATTATATCGGTGTTCCGATACAGTGTCAAGATATGTTGATACGATCCTGTCTTTAGACAGATTTGCTAATGGCTCTATAATATTGAAACTTTATAGTAAGAAAGACTGTGATTTGTTTTCACAGTCTTTCCATATTTTAGAATAGTTATTATTTTTAATGCATTATGATATTTTTTCAAACAACAGAATACCGCTTAGGTGCATTTGGTTTTTTAGAAAATAATGCAATTAAGAACCCGATCACAGGCAAAACCATCATTAACAACAATACCGCATTATAATTACCGAATTTCATAAATAAAATGCCAAAGGGCAACGGTCCGACTGCGGAGCTGATAACATTACCTACCATAGAAATTCCACGAATACTTCCAAGATATAAAGTCCCGAAATAATTCGACCACACAACACCATTATTAATCGATTGCAATCCTGTGGCCGTCCCATGTAAAACAGCAAAAACAATAGCCATTGGTAGTGAATCTGTGAAAAATAGTACCAGCAATGCGGCCAATTCAATCATTGAAATAACAGCAGCGACATGATGCTGCTTTACTCCATCCATAAATTTTCCTGAAATAAGGGTGACTGGGAAACTTACCATAGAAAAAAAGCTTAAAATCATAGCAGCATTTCCTGATGTCATATTTTTTGATTCCATAATTGAAATTAAATGAAATGTTAATCCAGTGGTTATCAGGGGAAGTATGATCTGACAGTAAAGCATCCCCCAAAAAGCAAAGGTTTTCATAGCTTCTTTCGGCGTAAAATATTCCTCTTTATCGGAAAATTTTATGCTCCTTAAATGTTCATCAGCCCTTTTTTCATTATCTGGTAACAGTCCTATCTCCTCAGGTCTATTAAATAAATAAAAGTATGTAATTGGCACAAAAATAATCCAGACAAGGAAGCCCCATATTCTCCAGACTTCCCGCCAACTGATTATTTTAAAGAGGCTTGCGTTAATTATCGGAATTAAAGTCGATGCTATAACACCTCCAATTGACATAATAGAAAAAGACATTGCCCTTTTCTTTATAAACCATTTAGGAAGAACCAAAGATGGTAATAATGTCATGGATCCCTGTCCGAGAAAACGGCTGAACGCAAATCCAATAAACAAACTAAACAGGCTAAAGTTAAAACTATTCCAGATACAAACCAGACCTAAAAGTATGCCAACAGCAATCATGGTAATCTTAGTACCAATCCTGTCTGCAATCTGTCCAACACTAAAAATAAACAGACCGCTAAATAACGTAGCAATTGAATAAAGGCTGGAGACTATTGTACGATCCCATTTTAATTCTTTTACATAGATATCAATAAATCCTGAGATGAAAAATGTCTGACCGGGAGCCGAAAAAAAGTAAGACAGTGCAGCCACAAAGACAATCATCCAGCCATAATTAAATTTATTATTACTGTATAAACTTTTTGGAGATAATTTCAATCTTCTTTCCTTTCTAACTACAGCATTAAAAGTGAACAAATTATATTTCCATAATAATCGGCAGAATGACAGGGGTGCGTTTTATTTCTTTCCAAAGAAATTCCCCTATATCATCCTTTAACATAGCTTTAATTTTAGCCCAGTCTCTGGTATTCTTACATTTTTCAAGGCTTGTACCAGCAACACGTCTGATCTTACCC
>NZ_JAWONS010000108.1:0-529 GCF_033342255.1 Clostridium boliviensis | reverse complement strand
TCATGGTCAAAACGCCCTTCTTAAATCAGTTGTTTGGCTTTTGTCTTGGCGACCTTATAGAACCCGCGGACATTGGCGAATTGCGGATCCTCGACTACATAGGCATTAGGAAATTCTGCTTGGACATATGCCTCAATGGGTCCCATTTTTCCTCCTGCCAAGCGAATTTTGAGGTCTTTCGGCCACTGTCGAGCCTTTAAGTCAGCAATCACCATGTGAGCAACCTGGTCAGGTTTTTTGGAAATGTCTTCAGGCAGATTGTCCCATCCCCATGTCGTGGTCCCGCTGTAACCAGTCATCACCCGTTTCTTCTTCAGGCGGATTTTGTTTCCTGTTACCGACCCCAGGTCCACGATCCCGATGTCTTCATCCGTCGGATTATCATAGAAGACTCCCAGACCTTCAGCGGTGACGATTGCCCTTTCAATCTTGATGATGCGGGTTTCTTCTCCGTAGATGGTGGTTACTTTGACCGTGTGGCGGCGTTCCAGAAGTTGTTTGATTTGATCCTTTTGGGTCTTGAACATCT
>NZ_JAWONS010000107.1:0-15130 GCF_033342255.1 Clostridium boliviensis | reverse complement strand
TTCCCAGGAAGAAACAGCATCAAAAATGAGGGCAATCCTGGATTAATTACCCTCAAAAACACGAAAAATACCACTCAAACACCAAATACACAAAGTAAAAACCCCAGAAACCCTTATTTTATCAGGTTTCTGAGGCTTTCATAAGAGAGGCGACAACCAGATTTGAACGGATTGCGCCTTTGAAAACGCTTGTAGAAAGGAGCTTTCTGCAATCCCTCTCTTGATTTGCATACATTTTGCATACATAGGATAATCAATACAGCTAAAACTCTCTTTAATAGGAATGAACTCTGGTAAGCCTTTCCTTGACTAGATACGAATATTGCTACCTCCTAAGCCTATACATCGAGACATGTGTATTATTGTAAAATTATAATTACATAATTCTAGGACTTGCGTCCATGTCAGCAGTACGTTTACTTTTCAACAGATAACAACATGAATTATCTTTTGGAATTGCTATATACTTTGATTTGCACATATATGTTAATATATTTGATTCCTTAATTAACCTGAACTGCCAATTAGGCATCGTGTCTGGCTTTTCAAAGTTGCTAATAATTTGATCTAAATCCCTATCGATAAGAAGAAGTATTAATTTTTTAAAATAGTTGTTATAATCTTGTAGTCCTATATAATATTCAATTTCTCTGAATTGCACAAATAATCTTCGCTTGTTAGCCTTACCTGCATTCCAATATGACCACCAATAGTTATAAAATTCATAATCTCCATTAACTTCAATAGTCAACATACATCTTCTCAATTTATCTAGCATGTCTGAAGACCCATCACGATATTCCATATTAAAATATTTTTCAAAAACTTTTTGAATTTTTGAAAGCATATCAAAATTAATTTCTGAGATATTAGAATTATACCCAGAGCATTGCAATGCAAATGCGATTTTTCCTCGCAATAGTTCATTATCCTCAGTATTATGAATAAGCTCTTTATACTCAGGTTTATTAATAATAATTTGTGACTTCAGCTCTTCTTCTCTCATTTGCTCTTTTGCAAAAGCTGACTTTATATAATTAGAAGATAAATATTGATATATATTTTCACAACCTTCAGACATCTCTTTAATAAGATTTATTGCACCCGAGAAAGTGTCAGGACTTCTTATAATATCAGGTCTTTTTCCTTCAACAGTTATGTCACCTCGAGAAACAACATTTCTTACTACACGCATCCAGTCCAAATACATATCAATATTAATATCATCGGTATGAAGGAGATATTCCGTTTGTGCAAAAAATAAAGCCTTATGTGTGTACGAAGTATCTGCACCAATTAAAATTTGATTTAATAGGTTTACATTTGGTTTATGTCTCCACATATTTAAATCTAAATTTGGAACTTGATTATTATTTACTAAATTAGAATATAGTTCATAACAATCATAAATATATTTATAAACTTCTTCATTTATATATGTAATTAATAATCTATCACTATTATTATCATTTAATCGTTGAATAATTTCAGCTCGTTCGGTTGCTTTAACATTTAAAGATTTTCCTAAAGCAATTTTAAACATTATTAAAGTAGTAATAAAATTCATATGAGATTCATCAACAACATCCTTTTGCCTAAATTTATTCCATATGAAATCCGTCCAAGCAGTATCAATTTTATATGAAAACTTAGTCATCTCCTCGTGGTCTACTTCCCATTCTTCTTTTTGTGATTGATTTTGTAGTTCTGCTTTAAGATTTTCAAATGGAGTGAGTAATTTACCTCGAGCATTCATTTTTATATACAAATCATCCGATAATCCGAAATATTCTAGTATTAGTAAATGAAATGTAATCAATTTTTTTTGAGATAGACTTTCCCATAAATTATTAACGTCTTTAAACAAGGAGTGTATATTATCAATCGTGTTAAGCATAGAGCGAATTGTAGGATCTTGGTTCCATGAAGTAAAAAACCATTCTGTGTTTTTTATGAGAGCACTTATACTATCTTCATTTTCAGGTATAACTATTGGGTGTGATATAAGCGCTTCACAAAAACGCCTGGAAGACAATCTTGTTTCATAGGTGAATTTTAATAAAAGATCTCTAATTTCAGTTTTATTTGTAGATTCTTTGACATAACCATACCAGTGTAGCAGATATAAAGTAGTTAGTCTTTGCTGTCCATCTAACGGTTGAAAAGCATCATTTACAATATTACCATACACAAAATCCAAGTTTATTGTCTCATTGTATACAACACTATTTTTTAACACTCTCAAAAAATTCAAGCATATTTGTTCATTTGTTTTTCTTCCTTGTGCATAGTCCCTTTGAATAATAGGTATTTTAACCTCATATTTGTTAAGTAATTCATAAAAACTTAATATGTCATCATTCTGCATCACACCGATCGACCTCCATATATTCTGATAGTACTCTAATTAAATCTTTTTCATACATTTCCCTATCCTCTTGACTCCAGAATGAAAGCCTAGGAGGATATTCGCTAAAATACTTTAAAAAGGTATTTTTGGTACATAGAGGAACAAACTCACCATTTTTATCCAAATCTATTATTCGTTTTCTTTTTAAAGGGAAGACAGCATTTTTATAACTCTTATTCGTGGATTCATCTAATAATGCCAAATTTGATATATTATTGATATCATCATTAACCATATACTGATTAAAGTGGTCAGTTATCTTATTAAATAACGGTATAAAAACATCATCATTATCGTATGTTAAATACTTAAGACAGCTATCTAACTCTAAAATTATACTTGATGCTTCTGGTTTCACTATATCAATATAACATCTTACATCACTCAGCCAATCATTGCGATTATTTTTAGGAATATTATCCTTAATAGATGCAATATGCTCTTTATTCCATCTTAACAGTTTAAAAGTATCAAATGGAAAATAAGATCCATCATGACTATTTTGAAGCATTGTTAATATATTGTACAATAGTAATACACTATTAGTATGCTTATCTTCATAATCAAGATCCAATAAATAATCTTTGCGATAAAATTCTTTTATAACATCATCTAAGTAGCTAAGAAAAGCTTTTTTTTGCATTATGGAAGATTTATTATACAATTTCTTAACATCGATAATTTGTGTGTTTAATATAAAACCTATCTTGTGATATAAATGTCTATCATTAAACCATTCATTAAATCTCTGATAATGAAATTGGACCGCCTCCCAATTTTTTTTCATATCGTATTCAGATTTATTGTTTAGTTCCAAATTGAAATATCTAAAGGTAGCATACCTGTCTACATTATCTGATTCTTTCATTAGATCAAAAATATACTCAATTCGATTATCAACAACATTTTTATCACTTAGAAAATACCAGAATTTATTATTTTGTAAAGAATTTTCAATATTATCCCACTCATTGGCAATCTCAATTTGTCTTAAGCGCAAACGATCAATGTTATCGGAGTGAAAATTTGAATTGTTTAAAAAAAGAGCTTTTATCAGTTCTGAATTTGTTAAACTTATTTTACCGACATTTAGTCTAGTAAAAACTGAAATTGCATCTTTTTCCATTGTTTCATACCAAATTACTTTTGAGCTAAACTTTAATTTAGACCTAAACATATTTTTATCGAAATTGAAATCTTTCAAAGAAAACCAATTATCTATAGCCATATATGCATTATGAATGTGAAAAAAATCAATATTATCATTATTCTCCACTTCTGGGTTTTGAAGATATTCTTTAGACTCCTCTCGTGTTTCATACTCTATCGAATACAATTTGTCTCTTCTATTTTCTACATAATCCTGATTCAAATAATGTAAAATGAGATAAATGGTAGTCAACCTTTGCTGTCCATCTATCACTTCATATATGTTTCTATATTTACTTTTAACCACAATAGGCTGTAGACAATACCACGTTTTTTCATCTGTTCCACTAACCTCTTTTGGGCTAAACTCATCTATATCATTTAATAAATCAGTTACCTCTTGTTTTGTCCAACGGTAACCTCTTTGATAAGATGGAATATAGAAAGAAAACTGTAGAAGCTCGTTGACAGTTTTTAATGTAATAGTATTTACCATTTTATTCTATACCATTCCTTTCATTTATCTTTGAGCCATCACTTATGTCACTAATCATATAAAATTAATCAATATTTCTAATAATAGTAATTTAGTTTTACTACGAAGTAAGTGTATTAAAATTACTCATTTTATTAATTTTATATTTTAGATATCGCATTGCCTAATAACAATTTTCGATATATCATAAGCTACGATTCACATTATATTTACATATTATCATACTAATACATAAATATCCATACTACATATATACTTGGAACCTTATTTGCATACGAAAAACAAAAACAAAAAATGCTTCAAACCCTTGTAAAATAAGGATTTAAAGCACTTTTTAGAAGAGGCGACAACCAGATTTGAACGGATCTCGCCGTTGAAAACGCTTGTAGAAAGGAGCTTTCTGCAATTCCTCCCTTAATTTGCATACATTTTGCATACATAGAATAAGAATAAGGATATTAATATGAAGAACACTTAAACACTTTTAAGGATAGATCTCTGGGAACTCTATGATTGCTTTAAAATTCCTATATGCATTAAAGCCAAACTGTTTTTAGCATGATAAGTTGTGAAGATTTCCACCATTCGCAAACTAATATGTTACTTAAACTTCGAATTAAACTTAGTATAAATCTACTTATTAATTATCATTATCTTGACCATAACCCGTTACGTTAACTCTTAAATGTTTATGGTTTTTCCATAAATCAGCTAATTCTTTAGCAAAATTATCATGAGTAGGCATTAGATGCGATAAAGATATTCTCTCTCTCCAGAGCAATTGTTTTAATTCATTAACTTCATTAACTGGTAAAGTGATTTTTCTCAATGGCTTATAAAGAAGTCCACTATTGTTATATACATCTTCAATAATATTTTCGAATGAGGGATATTCCCGATTTGATAAATAATATTGCGCTGCACTATCATAGTATAAAAACAATGCGTCTTGGTTATGTAAAAATTGATTATCATGACGAGAACATAAAAGTCTATTGATACTATGGCATAATTTTTTATCTCGAATAAAATTAATACTTATAGCCCATACTGCAATTTTCTCTGGAGTTTCTTTTTGGGGAATCGCAGAAGCAAAGTAAGCTGCAATCAACGGCCTTCTAGTCCAATCCATGAATCTAGTAGGCACACCATGATGTTGAGCAAACCCAAAAGCTGGTTTTGGTAATATGGTTGGTAATTCATTGTTATTACTTAAATATTGTATATATGAATCACTATCAAACACATCATTAATATTTCCAACACTAAACCCCAATTCATCTGAAAAACAAATAAACTGTTTAGTTGCTTCCATTTCAGCACATGTCTGAACTAATAATTCTTTATACCTTTCTTTATCAGTTATCTTATTTCGCTTTATTGATGAAGTAAATGCATCATTACCTTCATGTGTATATAAATATTCCTCAATTTGATCCATTATAGGTTTAAGAACTTCAATTCCTTGTTTACGCCATGCTCTAGGAATTAGATTCCAACTGTAATCAGGCTGTCCTCTAAAAAACCATTCTAAATCTATATCGGATCCCCAATGTAAATTAGTCGGTCTTAAATAATTGATAAAATCAATTGCTTTTTCAAACTCAATAAGTTCAATTGAATTATAATTTTTCACATATAACCTCCACATATATTTATATTGCAATCTTCACTTAACAGGTATCAAAATTATTATAATGCTATCGGTACTGAGTCAAATACCAGCCATAAATTTGCTTTAGTTCCAGCAACACTCTGCAACGCTTGTTAGTACATTCTACTTTGGCTATGACGCTTCACCATCTTATAGATATTACACCAGATGAATACCACCCTGTAAAATAAGGATTTTAAGCAACTTTCAGAAAAAGCGCCAACAAGATTTGAACGGATTGCACCTTTGAAAATGTTTGTAGAAAAGAGCTTTCTGCAATACCTCTCTTGATTTGCATGCATTAATATAATATTTAGAATAACTAGTTCATTAATTTACAACCGGAGTCAATTAAAAACTCTTTGATTATCCAGTTTTGTTATATTAGAATTATCTATAACTTTTTATTCTTTAACGCTTTCCATTACACAGGAAACTGATTCTTTCATGAATGAGATTAACTCTCAAAGAAATGAAATCTTCATATGCTAATTTCTTATATTCCTCCTTAGACAAAATAGGTAGCAGATTAGACTTAAAAACTAATTCATATTGCTCTCCTAACTTTTCTATCAATTCCGGAATATATTCATTAGGATCATTATCGCTAATATAATTATTTTCAGATGCAGCTAATATACATATGTTTACAATTGAGTTTATTGCATTAGCTGAAATCCCCTTATCCTTGAGATATGCTTGCGGATATATGTGATGATACTGCTTTTTATTAAAAATTGATAGCGCATTTTGAACATCAACAATTGCACCATTTGTAATATTTTTAGGTTGCATAGAAGCTAGTAATAGGATAAACGATCTTGTTCTCGAATTATTACTTCTAAATACCATTCCTTTTACTTCATCTATAGAAGGAATACCTCCAAATAACCCCGGAACATCTTTGCCTTTTATAATATACTCTTCTATGCTCTGTAAGTCATTAGATATAAAAGACTCCGCAGCACCTCTATATCTTTCAGCAAATCCACTAATCCAAAACCACTTTCTCATTCTTAGTATATCATCATTTGTTAAATCCTTTTTATTGTAAACTACATAGCATATAATAACGACTATTGCCTCATAAGGCAAAAAAGACCAGTTATATATACCAAACTCTGTAGTAAGTAAATCTACAGCTCTAAGTAATGCTTCTTTTGTTTTCCTGACAAGAAGATCCATATCTTCACGTTCAAGTCTTCTTAATGACAATATATATTGTTTTTTTATACTTTTATATTTCACAGCTGCTAAACATTTAAGTACTGTATCGCCTTCTATATCTTCAAAGTTTTTTGTTCTTAATGAATCTGCTATTAATTCAACCTCCTCATCAAGATTGAAATCTTCAGCCCAAGTCGCTGCGACCATCAAATCATAAGTAGATAATCTTGTACCAGAACTATTAATCCTCTCAAAAATAGGACATACTTCTTCCACCGATAAATCTTTTAACGTTACTACGGGCAGTCTATAATTTGTAATTATTCCTATAAGTGAATCTAATTTTTCCTGTAACTCAACAGCTTTGGCGTGACTATTTAATGCTGTTCTAAAATTAAGCAACTTAGTTGTCTCAAATATCCATCGTAAGGGAAATATATGTAATTCTTGTTTATCAGGTAATTTTATGAACTCTTCTTGAATTATATCATAACCAATAGTAAAACCATCATCTTCATCTGGCGCACCAAAAGAGGAATATATAACAGTCAAACGCTGCTGACCATCTAAAACATAATTTGTAGGGCTTAAGTCATCTGTTTCTGGAAGTTTAAAATCTCCAACATTTCTTTCTGTGGCTAACTTGGTACTAGTTCGCCAAAACAACAAGCTTCCTGTCGGATAATTATTTGCTATACTATCTATCAATTTAATGGCTTGATCTTCTTTCCAAACAAACTTTCTTTGGAATTGAGGAATTTTTATTTCACCCTTTTTTATATCACTTATTAAATCTTTAATCAACGGTGTTTCTGTGCCTAAGCGACTTGATATATTTGCCCTCATATGTAATCCCCCCAAGTGATTTTTTATAATTATATCATAAATATTATAAAATATAAACTAATTAATAATTCAATAACTGATACTTGACAAATAATAATTAAAGTGTAAAATTCAAATAAAATTGTGTAATAAAAATGCCTCAAATCCTTGGAAAGTAAGGAATTGAAGCACTTTTAATAAAAGTCAACAACCAGATATAAACAAAACTAATTCCTGAAAATTCACATAGAAAGAAGGTACCTTAACTCTGATGCTGATTGAAAATTTTTTTACAAAATAATAATGTCTAAATACTAATTATTAATCATCCTAATCTCATAATTTCTACTAATCCATTTAACCTTTCCATTCTCATCACAACTATATTTATAATTATTATCTGCCCAAGAAAAGCTTATAACCTCGCTTCCGCCAGCCCCTGAAACACTTAGGCTTTTAAATGATACATTTTTGACGTTTGGAGACCAGATGTTATACGTTCCATATTCTTCAAATTTTACTGTTTTAGGACTTTTCCCAGACATTGAATCCGAACGTAAATAGTGTCCTTCTTCAACTACCATTCCTCCAGTTAAAGCAAGTGTTATCTTATAATCAGCACTTGGATTAAAAGATTCAGCGCAAGTACCATTATAATCAAAATTGTCCTCTAAAGAAATTCCTCTTGATAACGCTGATGCATCAGCTAGTGCCTGTAATTCTGGGTTTAAACTCCGTGGTGCCTGAATCGAACTTGAATATTCAATCCTTACACCTTCTCTATCTACCTGATATCCATCAGGAGTAGTTGTATTTCTAAGCAAATATCCTTCTTCATCGAAATAATAATACTTTCCACCAATTTGTTTCCAAGTAGACTGGGGAAATGTGCCATCTGAGTTTTTATACCAAAATCCTTCTCTTATCAAACTACCATTATTTAAATAGATATCTTGTATCCAACCGACTGTATTATTATCATATTTTGCCCATGTTATTGTTGTAGTACCAAGTAACATTATTGCTGACATTACAATACATAAAGCACTCTTTCTCAAACTCTTTCTTTTCATTGAATGTTCTCCCTTTTCCATACCCTCACCCTCCTCATAAGATATTTTTCTAATCTCTTTGATTCTATCATCATACCTATAGAAATGCAAGCAAAATGTGAGGTATCGCCTAACATACATGTGTGTAGTCTTTCGGTACAATCTTGTTAGGTGGTGTCTTATATTATGAAAAACGTACAACAAATACAATTTAATGACGATATTTACAATACGATACGGCACAATATTAAAAAGTATCGCAAAGAAAGAGGCCTAACTTCTGCTCAACTTGCAGAAATGGTTAATCTTTCCCATGATTTTATGCGACAGATTGAAAGTGATAAAGTTGGCTACAATTTTTCTGTGGAAACTTTTTATAAAATTTCTGTTGCCTTAAATACTAGCTTGGATAAACTGGTTGAGAAATAGAAAAGATGACGGAAGCGAATTATTATACTTCTGTGCTCTCTTGTAAATAACCCTAGAAAATATAATTATAATTAATAAACCACAACTGTAATATTAAAATCAATTGTGGTTAGTTTTTATTTACCTAATTTGTTTTCATGGTATAAAAAATATTCATATTTCCTCAAGTTCTTAAGCGTTGGATACTTCTTTATTTCATCCTCATATGGCCTATATTCGTTTAAAAACTTTTGATCATCTTTATCATTATTCTCATTATAATCTTTATATAAGTTTATTCTCCTTTCCCTCAAACGCTTCTGAATCAGTCGAACTGCCTCTTCACATTCTTTATCTGGTTTCAGATTTTCCTCTTTATAATTTATATATGGGCTAGTTCTCTTACAATATTTTTGTTTAAGATTTTTGGTAGCAAAGTATCTTCCACAATGCATACACTTTGTAAATTTATAGTCATGAATAGTCAAATAATGTAAAATTGCGAAAATAACGTCTCTCAACGAAAAACAATCGTATAAATAAATGATATTATTTTCCAATCTTTGCTTAAATGCTTCTTCTAAACTATAATAACCATAGGAAATGGGCACAGTATCTGTTGGTAATATACCTTTTATTATTTTATGCAGTGGATTTTCTTTTCTATTTATTATTGTCACTTGAGTCGTAATATCTAAATAAGTCTTAAACAGTTCTAGTTCTTGATAAGTTATAGTATGGTCTAATTTCATTATTTTACGTATATCTTTGACACATCTTACATATAAATCCCTTTCATTGTCTTGAATCTTTATTAAATGTTCAAATCCGCACTCTACACTATAGTCATAAACATCACTAGTATCTTCCCACAATTCTTCTATTGAGTTCGCCATCAAGGCCGAATATTCATTACCAATTTCCATTCTAAGATTTGGTGATGATAAATCAGCCAATACATTTAATGGATTAAATACTTGTCTCCCCTTATCTATTTCTGTTAAATATCCATTTAATTTATTTCCATCATTATTGATTATAACCTGAAAAATAACATCTTGCATAAAACCTCTCCTTTCAGTCATTATTATATGTATACTTTTTATCGGTGTCAATCTAAAAATATTTCTTTTATAATACATATGAAAGGAGATTAACATGTTGCTTAAATACTCTACTAAGCAATACAAATCAATTATTAAGAAATTTACAAGTCATATTGTAAATACTCAAATGCAACTGAATAACAATTAATACATCCACTTTGTATTGATAGAAAGGAGAACATATAGTTATGACAGCACAGCTTATTGGCATAATGAAGGTCAATTTCACAAATTCCGAAGGAGAGCAAATTACAGGTAATAATCTCTTCGTAGCATTTAAGGACGAAAATGTAAGGGGAGCTCGAACTGAGAAATTTTATGTAAGAGGCGATATTTCCTTACCAGAAGTCAAAATTCAAGATATGATTGAACTAGAATTCAATCACAAAGGAAAAATTATATCCCTAAGCAAGAAGGCTTAATGTCTAGTTCACTTTATACATCTACCATACCAAAGGAATTATACATTCCTTTTGGTATGGTACAGCAATACCATTAAATATAAGGAGATTAACACATGAGTAACATAAAAAGCAATAAATACATACAATCCAAAAGGCGTAGGCGTAGACTAAAATATCGGCTTGGCTTAGGATTTCAGCAGTTAAAACATCCATACAATATGGTTCCTATTTTCTTAATAATCCTTATGTCCATTAAAATTTATGGACTTTTGTTATTTTTAGCAAAAGGTCTTCCGACTCTTTTTCAGCCAAACTTTCAGCAAATTATGCATGTTAGCCTTATCCTGACTTCGATATCGCTGTTACTTGGATTTCTCTATTATATAGGATATAAGGCTGCTAGAAAAGACGAGGCTAGCCTTATCGTTTCCTTTAGCGCAGGAGCACTTATAAGTGGAGGGTATCCAATTTTAATTAGCCGTAAGAAGGGCAAGGGAAACATTATAATCCGTGAATTTTCCACAGATATTAGCATGAAGACTTTCATCGAAACGAAGGAATCTATTGCCGATCAAATGTCGGAGCATTTAGTAGCCCCTGAAATTGAGTACGGTAGCAAAAAAAATAGTATACGTCTGTATACTGCTCCTAAACGAATCCAGACTAAGCGAGGGGCGTTGTATGAAGAAGTATAATTTGATATGGATTTATTAGAAGGAGCATGTATATGGTACTAGGATATTCTTTAAGCGATTGGGAAACATACGGAACCAAAACTCCTATCAACACTAATCTAATTAAAAACCCGAGTTGCTTAATTGCAGGAAAGTCTGGTTCTGGCAAATCACTAAGCTTTCTTTGGTATACCTACGGAATTCTAAAAAATAAGGAAAGTCTTATGTTTTTAGCTGACTTCAAAGCCGGAAGGGAATATGTAGATTTAAGAACTTGTTCTTCGTACTCCTATGCAGATAGTGCTATAGAAATGATACGGAAGTACTATGACTTATACTGTAATATAAGAAAATCAGATTCACAAAATACGCCTCATATAACCCTTGCTATTGAGGAATGGTTTGGACTCCTGACTTATTTAGAAACCATTGATAAAAAGCTAAAAGGAGAAATCATGAGCAAGGTAGGCGAAATTTTAGCATTAGGCCGTGGTATTGGTAATGGTATTGGTGTTATTCTCCTAATTCAACGCGCCGATAGCAGTAATTTTATTGCAGGCAGCAGGGAACAGGTACAAAATACGGTCTGCTTTGGTCGTATTTCTAAAGAGCAGAAGGGTATGTTGTTTTCTGGGGAAGATATTGATGCGAATAAAAATTATCCTGCCGGGCAAGGACTTGCTATGATAGATGGTCAGGGTATTGTTCAGGAAATTATTGTACCTCAAATAGTAAATCGGAATAAACTATTATTCAAAATCCGTTCTTACTTAGATAATCAGCCAACGCTTGAGGAACTAACACACAAATTTCTGCCAACGGACTGCGGTGCGTAGCACAAGCAGGAAGTTGGCCGGGGTGGTCATGTAATGACTGCCCCTTACCGAAGTTGCTAGTATTACCACAACTTCGGTGTCAGTGTCATACCTAGCTAATAATCCTTTAACTTGAACGATCCCGGCATATCTCACTACTGTGTCAGCTCTGTGCCAAAAATTTAGAAAGGAATATTCCATGCCATTTAAAAAGAAAACATCTAATAATAATCGAAGAAGCCGTAAATTTCAGCTAACTCTAAACAATCCTGAAAAACATGAGAATTGTACACATCAAGCAATCAAAGAAACACTAAAAAGGTGGGACAGCCTTACTTACTGGTGCATGTGCGATGAAATTGCTAAATCAAAACACACGCATTTATTCATTCAACTCCGAAATCCTATCTATTTTTCTAGTATAAAAAAAGCCTTTCCAATCGCTCATATCGAAGAAGCCCAGGGCACAGCTGAAGATAACCGGGCATATATCCGTAAGGAAGGAAAATGGAAAGATACAGAAAAAGAGACAACCAATTTAAAGGAATCTTTTGAAGAGTGGGGAACCATACCCCAAACAGGTCAGGGAAGAAGAAACGATTTAGCCAACCTTTACCAGATGATTAAAGATGGCTATTCTAATGTGGAGATTTTGGAAATCAATCCC
Organism: Clostridium boliviensis; assembly: GCF_033342255.1. Taxonomy (NCBI): domain Bacteria; kingdom Bacillati; phylum Bacillota; class Clostridia; order Eubacteriales; family Clostridiaceae; genus Clostridium; species Clostridium boliviensis. Next base: position 2,303 of record NZ_JAWONS010000107.1, on the reverse strand, counting down.
GATAATCTTCTAAACCTACAGCACATTGATAAAGCAAGATTAGAGATCCTATCTAACCGCTACAAATCAGAGCGACGTATTAATCTAATAGTAACTTATGTCAGTGGTGCAACTGGCTATGGCAAATCAAGGTATATTCTTGACAATCACGGTGATTCAAATGTATACCGAGTGACAGATTATAAACACCCCTTTGATACTTATTCCGGGGAAGATGTGCTTGTATTTGAGGAGTTCAGGAGCGATTTGCCTATCGGCAATATTCTAAACTATCTGGACATATATCCTTTGCAACTCCCCGCAAGGTACAACAACCGCCAGGCATGTTATAACTTCGTCTATATCGTATCAAATTGGAAACTTGAAGACCAATATCATAATATCCGTTTGGAACAACCTGAAACGTACAAGGCATTAATGAGGAGGATTCATAAAGTTAGAGTTTATGAAAGCCCCGGTGAATGGCAGGAATATGATACAGAAAATTATCTGCATGGCTTTCGGTACACTGATCAGGAAGATACTCCCTTTAGTCCAACATAAGGGCTTTAGAAAACATAACATAAGATATGGTGTAAAGGTTCAACTTTAAGAAAAACAAAACTAGATAAATAAACCTAATCAAGTCAAATATAAAATATAAGCAACTCTTATATAATATTGTAAAATCTATCGTGAAAATCATAAAAAATCCAATATGAAATTAGAACCCTTACACCACCTAATAGGTGGCGTAAATGAAAAGTAAATCTAAAAACGAGTTGATTTATCCCCATACCCATGATACATTATCGCTAGAGGGAATTGCGGAATTATATAAATTTATGCAAAAAGAGAAAGAATTAAAAGAGGTCTGTAACTTAGAATTAATTAAAATACGTCCTAATGATGGCAGAAATTATATTTACATTAACAGGAAACAATTCATTGGAAGTGACCGAACAGACCTGATAAACAAACTATATGATCACTTCTATGGAACATCTTTAGAGGGGCTATACCCGGACTGGCTTAGATGGAGGAGGGATTGTACTCACGTAAGTAATAAGACCATTAAAGAAAATATTTTCTTATGGAATGCTTATTTTAAAGACAAGTCTATTGTTAAAATACCTATTAAGGACTTAAATGCTACGGAGTTTATAAAATTCTTTCGTGCTATGCTGAAAGCTGAGTCTATGACCAGAAAGCGTTTTAACGACGCAAAAAGTGTATTAAATGGATTATTTTACTACGCTATTGAAATCGGAAGAGTGAATCATAACCCCATCAAAGAAATAAACTTTCGTCAGTTCCAGTTTAAACCTGTTAATGGAAAAAAAGAGATTTTCACCTTGGCTGAAAGACAAATGCTATTGGATTATCTGGAACCTATAAACGATATATTTAGTCTTGCTGTTCAACTGGATTTTTACCTTATATGTCGTAGTGCTGAACTTCGTGCTTTACGTTGGGCAGATATAGAGGGTGATATCATTAAAATCCAGACGCAACTTTTAGATGACCAAACAATGAATGATGATCTCACTTTTAACCCCCGTACATACGAAAATGTCACTCATATTAAAGGGAATACTGACTATGGTTATCGTTATATGCCATTGACAGATGGGGCAAAACAAGTGCTGAAACGTATTAAGGATGTCAACCCAAACGGTGAATTTATCTTAATGAGAGATAGTGAACAGCTAACCACTATTACATTTAACAGGCATTTAAAGGCTTATTGTGAAGCAGTTGGTATTGAACCTCGAACCAGTCATAAAATCCGCTTTACGGTGGCTTCATTACTTTATAAGAACGGAGTTCCAGCAACTACCCTACAACGCTTGTTAGGACATTCCACCTTGGCTATGACTCTTCACTATCTTAGAGATATTACACCAGAGGAAGATACATTTAATGCCATGAAAGCAGTTTTAGGATAGTAAAAAATACCTTGCATACATCTGCATACTAAAAACATAAAACAAAAAACGCTCCAAACCCTTGTAAAATAAGGATTTGAAGCACTTCTTAGAAGAGGCGACAACCAGATTTGAACTGGTGATCAGGGTGTTGCAGACCCACGCCTTACCACTTGGCTATGTCGCCATTATATATACATTTGAACTACATACATTCAGTGACCCCAACGAGATTCGAACTCGTGTTACCGCCGTGAAAGGGCGATGTCTTAACCGCTTGACCATGGGGCCTTACTTAAATTTCGTTTCCTCACAGTCTATCTAGCTGAGTATCACGAACTCCCCGAGTAGGACTTGAACCTACGACCCAACGGTTAACAGCCGTTTGCTCTACCG
>NZ_JAWONS010000106.1:0-424 GCF_033342255.1 Clostridium boliviensis | reverse complement strand
ACGGCAGCCTGTTGCAGGAGGATCCGGAGCGCATCAAGGATTTGCAGGTGGATATGACGGTGCTGGATGGGGAAATCGTCTACCGACGGTAAGAAAACCGAACGAAGGAGGATTCCCATGCAAAAGCTTTCGGTCAATGGGGAGCGGCTGAAGCAAACCCTGCAGGCGTTTGCGGAAATCGGTCGAACGGAAGGGGGAGGCGTCACCCGCTTGGCCCTGACGGAGGAGGACAAGCGGGCCCGGGATTACTTCTGCCAGTGCTGCAGGGAATGGGGGATGGACGTGAAGGTGGATGACCTGGGGAATATCTACGCCACCCTGGCGGGAACGGAGGAGATCCCCCCGATCGTGGTGGGTTCCCATCTGGACACTGTGAAGAAGGGCGGCCGCTTCGATGGAGTGCTGGGGGTCGTTTGCGGGTTGG
>NZ_JAWONS010000105.1:0-263 GCF_033342255.1 Clostridium boliviensis | reverse complement strand
TCCGCCGCTTGGGTGCCGTCGGCGACGATCACCATGCCGGCGTGGAGGGAATAGCCCATCCCCACGCCTCCCCCGTGGTGGACGGAGACCCAGCTGGCTCCGCCGACGGCGTTGATCAGGGCGTTGAGGATCGGCCAGTCGGCGACGGCGTCGCTTCCGTCCTTCATTCCTTCCGTCTCCCGGTTGGGGGAGGCGACGGAACCGGAATCCAGGTGGTCCCGGCCGATCACGATGGGGGCTTTCAATTCCCCGCAGGCCACCAT
>NZ_JAWONS010000104.1:0-304 GCF_033342255.1 Clostridium boliviensis | reverse complement strand
ACCGGGGTTTCTGCACCTTGATTCCCCGGCCGAAGCGATAAGACTTCTCCCACCAAGCGGCGATGAGGAACCAACAGAGCAACATCGCCAATGTGCCGAACAGCGCCCCCCGGCTCCCCCACTCGTCAAGCAGGTTGATCGGCGTGAAGCCCTTTGTCAGCGCATCGTACAGGCCCAGATGATCCCAGGCATAGGCCAAAAACGTCGCCCCGGCGATATTGCCCGCGCCCACGATCCAAAAGAGCACCTGCCCCTCCATGGCCCGGTACATCCAACCCGTTTCGCAGCCGCCGGCGAGAACGAT
>NZ_JAWONS010000103.1:0-73299 GCF_033342255.1 Clostridium boliviensis | reverse complement strand
CTAGTTACTCTAAATAGTAAAAAAATATTGTTCACGACGTAACGTAATATGATAGAATAAAAACAAAATATTAAATGGAACTGTGAATTATAATTTATGCGCTCAAGATTAATGGTAAGTACCATTAGTTTTAGGGCGCTTTTGTTATTTTGTGTAAAAGTTATTTACCCCATTTCCCCCATAAATTTACAATATCATACCAAAAATTACATGCAGAGTGTTATTTATTACATGATCCTTAAAAATGTTACAAAATAATGTATAATAATACGAAATAATAAGTTTTGTAATTCATGGCATTAGAAATTACAAGAGAAAAATTAAAAGGAGAAAATTTTATGACGGAATATATAAATGTAAAAATCATATTAAATTCCCAAGAAATATTTTTGATTAATCCCATGATAAATATTCAAAAGAATGCAGGAGACCATACAGAGCTGAAATTACAAGGTATTGTAAGGGAGGAGTGTTATCGTCAACTAATTATCGCTGATACGAGAACTGATATACAGGTACAATTAGCAGATCAGCCTGAAAATATTTTCTGGGGTATTGTCACCTACATCGATATTCAGGTTAGTGTATCTGAAGGAAAACAATACCAGGAGCTTTGCTTGGAAGCAAAGTCATTCAGCTGTTTGCTGGATAGAAATAAACAGTATCATTCCTTTCAGAAGAAGACTGCCTCATATAAAGAAATTATTGAATTCACTATAAAAAATTACCAGGGTTCCAATTATATATTAAATCCAGAAGTATCAGGTAAATGTTTAAACCGTTTTATAGTGCAATACAATGAGACAGATTGGGAGTTCCTTAAGAGAGTGGCTTCATTCCTCAATCTACCTTTGGTAGCCAGTCATAATACGAAAGGTGCAAAATTTACTTTTGGAGTAATTTGGAAAACAGCGACATTTCAAATTTCGGAGGAAGATGAGTGGCAGGTAGAGATTATACATAGTGTCATCAATAAATCAGATACAGCAGATGAGTATCAGGGAGCGCAGCAGTATTTCAAATGGAAGGCAGAGAGTCCGGAAACTCCTATCTTTGAAGTAGGAGACTGTATACTCTACAAAGGAATTAAATGTTATGTAAAAAAAGTAAATGTAGTAATACAAAACCATATAATCACTCAGGAATGTTATCTATATGGTAAAAAAGGTTTTTATGTTCCGGAAGAAAGAAATCCGTATATAACAGGTTTATCACTTCCTGGGAGTGTAAAAGCGGTTAAGAATAATCAATTAAAGGTATCACTAGATATTGATGCATTAAGCGAAAATGAATGCTGGTTTCTGTACTCTACTTTTTATTCCACCTTTTACTGTATGCCGGAGGAAGGAGACCGAGTGAATTTATATTTTCCGGATAATGCAGAGAATCATGCTTTTGTATTAAATTCTGTCAGAACCGTTCCACAAAAGGCTGTAATTGATTCTGAATCTCAACAGAAGAAAGATTCCTCTGGAGAGTCCTCAAAATGTACCCCATGAAATTGTTAAAGAAGATGCTGTTGAGGAGATTCTGAGCATATACGAAAGTTCAAAAAAGACAATACCTCCTATTTATGCTTCTGATGGAAGCATAATACGAAGAGAAGGATATGACGATATTCTTTTTAGTGAGGATTTGTATCACTACTTTGAAGAAAATGTGTATGGTAAGGGGGACTACAAAAATCCAGTTGGGTATCCAGTATTAAATTATTATGACAGCTGGCTGGACGAAACATATGGCAAATCTAATTTAAAAAAGTTCTGGGAGCATATGAGCACTCTGGATGGATTTCAGGAAATGCTTGATGTTGCAGGGATTTTTTTTGAGGGTGCTGATCTTCTTAACTGCTTTATTTACGTGTGCCGGGGTAAGGGAAAAGAGGCAGCTCTTTCATTTATCTGTGCAGCACCGCTAATTGGTGATCAGATAGGAAAAGGCGGTAAGCTAGCAATGGGAGCTACTGCAGATTTGGGTGTAAAGCTTGGTAAAGATGGAAAAAAGATAGTGGAAGGTCTGGAACTGGTATATAAAACATCGTCAGATGGAGCCGCATTCTTGAGAAAACATATTGATGAAGCATTGGACCTTTTAAGCAGTGGTATGCATGGAGAAGATGGTTACCGATTAGCATTTGCGGGAGGGGGATATTTTGATAATGCTGGTAAGATAACATTTAGCATAGTTGATGATGCAGGGAATGCCTCATCTTATGTCAGATATATTGACGATGTTGTGGATGGAGCGAATAGAAGTGCTAGAGATGGAAGTTCCAAGGTTGTAATTGAGGGGGCGGGTGAAGCTGTAAGTAGTATAAGTCAAGATACAATAAATCATTCAACAATAGGAGATTTTACATACAATCCTAAAACAGGTGCAGTATCGAAAGTAAAAGGTGGAGGGCATGGACAAGCCAATATTGACTTCTTGGAGGAGAATGGTATTCCATATAATATTGAAAAAACTTACGATAACGGTGTTAGAATTGGAAATATTCCAGATCATAAAAATCCTCTAAAAAGAATAGGAACAGGCCAGTCATGGTTCCCAGAAACTTGGGATACGACAAAAATTAATAATGCAGGCGAATATGTAGTTGAGTTAAATAAGGGTGAAGCCATTACTAACGGTGTTCCGATATATGGAATATACGATGGTGTTGAAGTTGGAGTAATATACACTAATGGTAAGCCTGCTACCATATTCCCTAATGCGATTCAACCATAGAAAGGAAAGAATTTATGCTAAATGAAAAAGTAACAGATTTAATTTGTGAAGGTATGCTGTTGGACATAAACGATCCATCAATTAGTGATATTTGGGATGAATTAACACAGTTACTTAGTGTTGATTCAGAAAATACTATTAATTATTTATGTGGATGTAATGAAAAGGAAATTGAATTTTTATCTGCTGTTTTTGAAGATGTTGCATATAACCTAAAAAGTGAAAGATACATAATGGAACTTGAAAATCTTAAGAATAAATTTCCAAATCTAAACTTAGATTCAATAATTAGTTTAGCTAAAGAATATTCAGAATAAAGGAGTTTATAATATGTTTAATGACTTCTATGCATATCGTACAGAAGTGCGCAAGAAACTTGGACGTTCTCAGCTTTATCCTGAAAAATCCAATATTTATAAAGTGGAATTAATAAGTGTTTTTCAAGAGAATAAAGTATTAACAGAAGAATATTTTAAAAATCTTACTTTCAATGAAAAACAGGCTTTAGAAATACTTTTCGGAGATATAGGTCGAATAAAATATTTGTAGATTGCTAATTTTAATGGACTTGTGTCATGCGGTGTACCTATACAGACATCTTAAAAACCCTTGAACTTGGTTACTATAAGAGTAGTTACAGCCACCTAGCAGGTGTTTCTTGTCTAATTTACAGCCACCTTAGAGAATTTATAATTCTGTATTAAAATCCTTAAGCAGTCGGCATTGCCGTCTGCTGTGAATCGGTAGGAGCATCGTAAGGTGCACCTGCCTTTAACCAGCATCATTTTCGACCCCATGGTTCATCCCTGCTTTTGTAGCAAAATGGGGCGAGAATCTTCCAGTTCAGGAATTTGTAAATGGTTGCGATTGTGCGACTTGAGGGATATGAAAAACTGGCCTATATGCGACATTTTTCTGAAAAAGCAACCGGAAGACGAACAGGAGGCAATAGCAAACCAAACAGTTATCAGGTGCAACGGGAAAGACCCATGTTTTTCAAGTTTGCCCAACAAGGCTTTTTATCGCTTGATTGGCTGGTTCGTATGAAGATGTGATTTATTCAAGTGTCAAGGTGAATAAAGGTATGAATGTGATTTTAGGAATAGAAAATTAAAGGGGGACATTATGGAGTTAGAAAGAGAAAAAGAAGAAACTAAATGGTTTAGAAAAGAAGGTTTAAGAATTAATCAAGCAAGCGAAGGGGAACAAACACTAGTTTCAGTTATTCTTGACGGATATAATATTTGCTTTAAATTGATGCTATTTGACTTTCTAGATCATATAAAAGAAGATCTAGCATTAGATGTCAAAATAAAAAAAATATGGAACGAGCAGCGTGTTTATGTGGTTGATTCGAAGCATGTATCAGATTTAATTAATTATATCGAATTATTTATTGGTGAATGGAATATTAAAATAAGTGAAAGTACAGTCTCCGCTTCGGATGTTATTTCTGATGAGTTGTGGTATAGCTAAAATATATAATAAGACAAGCATTCATATTGATGAAGATAAAATAGTAAAATTATATGCGGTATGGGTTTTTACTGATATGTTCCTCTAGTTTTAAGAGAGATTACTTCTTATAATGCAAATTCATCGCATTTATTTGTGAAGAAAGAGATAAGAAATTCATAAGAAGAGAGGTCTGTTTGGTTTCATTACGTCTAAGATTATTAGCAGTCGGCGTTATCGGCTGCTGTAATCCAGTAGGAGAACCGAGAGGTGCACCTGCAAAATCTGGAGTGAATCTGGTGATCAAAGCACAATCATGTCCCTTAACGTTGGGTGTTGACATCGAGACCCAGCATTTACAACCTGCTGGTGGGAGACCCCAAAAGGGGACCACGGGGTCTACTTTTTTGTGCATTGGTAGCTTTTAATGCTGATGAAAGATTGAATTTTCAAAGTGCATAGACACTTAGTCAAGTGCGAAGTTTGAGTAAATTATATTATAAATGAGATGAGGAGAATTAAGTGGTGAAAAAACGTAATTACATGTTGTGTGTTTTACTGACAATAATAACTTTGGGGTTATACGGATTTTATTGGCTTGTGCAAATCACAGACACTGTTAATGAACTTACAAAGCCTGATAAAAAGACTTCCGGAATAAAATCTTTGCTGTTTGTATTTCTTACCTGTGGGATCTATATCTATTTTTGGTCTTGGAAAATTGGTGTTGTACTGGGTCAGGAAAGGAGCAAAGCAGGGCTACCTCCTCAAAATTTAAAGCTGTTATTTCTGATTTTGACATTCTTTGCCTGGCCGGTTTCTATGGCATTGATGCAGAAGGAAATTAATAAAATAGGCGGTATTCCTGAGCAAAATGCTTCCTTATATGATGTGCAGCAGGACACAAGCAACAGAATAATGAGATGGATCATCTCTATAGCAGGAACTTTTGCGGCTTTATTGTTCCTGCTTGTCTCCCAAATCTTGAAACTGGGATTTGTACAGAAATATGGTATGGGAAAGGGGGTGGGATATAGTATCACCTTATGGATAAGAGATACCTTTACATATAATCCCTTTTCCTTCAGCCTGATTCTCGCAGGCATCTGCATACTGGTTATTAGTTGTTTATTTTTGGGACCATGTTATGGAAGGAAAAAAAGCAGGGCAGTCAGTATGGTTGCAATGACAGCCATGATACTCTTATCCGTGTCTCTTTTTATAAATGGTATTTATTACAGGCCGTTCTACATGGAATTTCGTTTCCTTAGTTCTTTGTTTATATGTAATATTGTTATGGTTAGCAGTATGCTGGTGGCTGGGCTAAGTGCGGCAGTATTTTGTTGTATAGAATTTATGATTTCTTTATCAATAAATAAACTACGTTCGGTTTTTCTTGCTGCGACCACTGTCTTTTTTGGAATTACATCAGTGAGTATTACCGTTATAGTATTGCTCCAACACAGAATGTATGTAGTGCCTGGTTATTTATTTCTTTTTGGGTTCCCATTCCTGTTGCTTGCAATATCGCAGCTTTCCGGATGTATAAAGAGAAACTTTTAAATCAGTTCCCTATTCAAAGAAAACTGACTAATCCCATGGTTCATGGTGAACCATGGGATTTATAGGAAAATGGTTCTATGGGTTGAACCCATTTTCTTTCCTATCATTTTTTTATATATCTTTTAAAAATTAACTCTTCGATTAGCTAATCTAAATATAATATACTACTCAACAATCTAAAAGAAAAAATGCAGATTATTAACATGCTGTTTTATAAAAAAACTCTTGCAATCAATTTTTAATGGTTATATCCTTTATCTAAGGATATCCTTTATAACTTAAAAGGAGAAAATTTTATGAACCAAGAAAAAATTAAAGAACTTGAAAATTTAATAACCAGAGACTACAGCAATATTGCAGGTATTATAGTCCAAAAAAACGGCACGAAATTATATGAAAACTATTTTAATAAATATACACGCGATAATGCAATTCATGTATATTCGGTGACAAAAAGTGTTTTTTCTGCGTTGATTGGTATTGCCATTGGTAAAGGTTATATCAAAAATGTAGACCAAAAAGTGTTGGACTTTTTCCCCTATTACGATATTAAACCTGGTGAGAAAACGATACAGGATATTACAATTAAAAATTTACTTACAATGACCGCTCCATATAAATATAAGACCGAACCATACGAAAAGTTTTTCACAAGCCAGAACCCAATACAGGATGCGCTCGATTTATTAGGCGGGGATAAAGCTATCGGGGAATTCAATTATTCTGCCATAGGTGGAACTCATATATTATCAGGTATTCTTGCCAGGGCTACAGGACAGACAGTACTTGAATTCGCTGCGAAACATTTATTCTCACCACTGGATATTCATGTTACACACAATGTGGTGCTGAGTAATAAAGAAGAGTATTTTGCCGTAATGAATGATAAAAATACCAGTGGCTGGGTTGTTGACCCGCAGGGAATAAACACGGCAAGCTGGGGACTTTTCTTGACGGCTGAAGAAATGACAAAAATAGGCCAACTATATCTAGACGGTGGTAAATATAATGGCAAACAAATTATACCAGCCGAATGGATAGGTGAAAGCACAAAGGTACATAGCAGATGGGGGGAGTTGTCTTATGGATACCTGTGGTGGGTTATTGATGATAAAAAGCATATTTACGCTGCATTAGGAGACGGGGGCAACGTAATTTACATCAATACAAATAAAAAAATGGTTGTTTCTGCTGCTTCTCTTTTTATGCCGGAAGCTAAGGACAGGATAGAACTCATTAAAGAACATATTGAACCAGTATTTGAGAATTGAATAAAAGGAATCGCTATATACTCAGCCATTTTTGAAGAGATGTAATTACCCGTTGACAACAGTATATGTTTTGTTATAATAATTGTAATAACATAAGAAAAGCAAAGACGGAAAAAAGTAATCTATTGGAATCATACAGAGAGAAAAACATTTGGTGAAAGTTTTTCATGCAGGAAGATAGATGAAAACCATTCCAGAGCTGTAATGCTGAATTGAGTAAGTGTTACCGTATGACTGCGTTAAAGTATAGGATTTGTTAGAATCTGAAGTGAAAAGTTAAGGTGGAACCGTGCATTCGTATTTTTTGCACCCTTAAATTAATGGTTTAATTGCCATTGATTTTAGGGTGCTTTTCTTATGTTGTAATTTATTAAATGCCATAATGGCATATTTCGAAAGGAGAACATAAGAAATGAAGGTAAGAATGAAAGACGGATCAGTAACAGAATGTAAATTTGAAGAGGAACTCGGTTGTGATGCTTTCTGGTGCACAGCTTCCCATGTTCTGGCACAGGCAGTTAAACGTATTTATCCATCTGTAAAATGTGCAAATGGGTCAGCAACGAAAGATGGATTTTATTATGATTTTGAATTTGATTTTATTTTTTCAGATTCTCATTTGAAATCTATCGAAGATGAAATGAAAAAAATAAGTAAAGAGAATTTGATATCACGCAGAGTTGAGCTGAGCAGGGATGACGCAATATCATTGATGTCGGAGAGGAATGAATCTTATAAAATCATGCTGATGAATGATATGCCTGCTGAGGAAAAAGTCATCTGCTATGAGTTGGGTGAATATGCAGATTTGAGCACAGGACCTTATATTTCTAATACAAATTTAATAAAAGCATTTCAATTGACAACAATAGCAGGTGCTTATTGGCTGGGGAATGAAAAAAACAAAATGCTCACAAGAATATATGGTGTTGCATTTCCAAAAAGCAGTCAGCTGGAAGAATATCTTAAATTACAGGAAGAAATCAAAAGAAGAGATCATAGAAAACTTGGTAGAGATTTAGGTTTATTCGCATTAATGGAGGAAGGACCCGGCTTCCCATTTTTTCTACCCAAAGGAATGATTTTAAAAAATGTACTAATTAATTATTGGAGAGAAATTCATGAGAGAGAAGGGTATTGTGAAATATCAACTCCCATTATTTTAAATCGGGATCTGTGGCAGACATCAGGACACTGGGATCATTATCGTGAAAATATGTATACTACAGTGATTGAGGATATGGATTATGCCATAAAGCCGATGAACTGCCCGGGCGGTATGCTTGTATATAAGCAGCAGCCCCATTCCTACCGTGACTTGCCAATCAGAATAGGAGAACTTGGACTGGTTCATCGTTATGAAAAATCAGGTGTGCTGCATGGTTTAATGAGGGCACGCAGTTTTACACAGGATGATGCTCATATTTTTATGACACAGGAGCAGATCACGGAAGAAATAATGAATGTAATTCGGATTATTGATGAAATGTATATAAAATTTGGATTTAATTATAAGGTGGAATTATCTACCAGACCAAAAAACAGCATCGGCAGTGATGAAGATTGGGAAGTGGCAACGGAGAGTTTAAAAAAAGCACTGGAACTAACCGGAAAAGAATATGTGATAAACGAAGGTGATGGGGCATTCTACGGACCCAAAATAGATTTTCATTTAGAAGATTCTATGGGAAGAACATGGCAGTGTGGATCCATTCAGCTGGATTTTCAATTACCGCTTAGATTTGGAGCAGAGTATATAGGCGCTGACGGTGAACGCCATAGACCCATTATGATCCACAGAGTTGTTTTCGGGTCAATAGAGAGATTTATCGGAATTTTAATAGAGCATTACGCAGGTAAGTTTCCACTGTGGCTGGCTCCTGTTCAGGTTAAAGTTCTGCCAATTTCCGACCGCTTTTTTTCCTATGGAAAAGAAGTGTTGAAAGCATTAAAAAAGAATGGAATTCGATGTGAAATTGATTCCAGAAATGAAAAAATAGGTTACAAAATTCGTGAAGCACAATTAGATAAAGTCCCGTATATGGTTGTTGTTGGACAAAAAGAGATGGAATGTGGGACAGTTTCTGTTAGAAAAATTGATAGTAAAGAATTGGAACAGATTGCAATGAGTGAATTTATCGAAAGTTTAAAATGCGATGGTGGACAGATGAGCGTATAGTACCTTTTATAAATGAACTGGGATATTGTTTGTCCATTAAGCGTATTATGGATGTAGAGGTATCGAATCGCGGCAGATAAACCACAAAACAGGATTTGCCGCGATGCCAGCCCGATTTTGAGAAAGGTAGAAAAAACAAAACGGTATGGAGCATAAAAAGATATCAGAAACAGCAGTAAAAATAAAAGTCTGCGGAATTGTACAAGGGGTGGGTTTCCGGCCCCTTGTTTACCGTGCAGCCAGTAAAATGGGGATCAAAGGCTGGGTCCGCAACGTGGGCGGAGATGTGGAAATAATGGCACAGGCGCCTAAAACGGCAGTGGATCAGTTCGTCTTGGAATTAAAAGAAAACAGGGAGCAAAGGTATGAGATCTTAAACATAAAAGTGGAAGAGCAGCCGTTCTGTAACATGAATGAGTTTATCATTGTTCCCAGCGGCGTGGCGGAGGAAGTATCCATGGTCCCTGTTGATCTGCCGGTCTGTCCGGAATGCTTAAGAGAGCTTGCTGATAATTCTGACCGAAGATTTGGGAATCCCTTTATCAGCTGTATGTCCTGCGGTCCCAGATATACAATAATAGAAGAGATGCCTTATGACCGGGGAAACACTGCCATGAAGACATTTCCCATGTGTACCGCCTGTAAGATGGAATACACCTCCCCAAAGAGCCGGCGGTTCCATGCGCAGACAATTTCCTGCAATGACTGCGGTCCCTATCTTCTATACCGGGATTCCCGGAATCCGGAAGGAGACGAGCTTTCTGACCGTGAGGCATTAAAAAAAGCCGTAATGGTTCTGGCGGCGGGGGGGATTGTCGCTGTTAAGGGAATTGGAGGCTATCATCTTTCCTGTTCCCCATTTCTTGAGCAGACCGTAGTCCGTCTGCGCAGATTAAAAGGACGGGAAGAAAAACCTTTTGCCGTAATGTTTCATTCTGTTTCTGAAATCAGGAAGTACTGTGATGTTTCTATGGATGAAGAGACATTGCTTAAATCAAAAGTTAGACCAATTGTATTGCTTAACATGCAGGAGGATTCCATGGCGCCGTCTGCCAATAAAGGAAGCATCTGCTGCGGCGCCTTTCTGCCTTATACCCCCCTCCAGCATCTGCTGACCGCACAGCTTGGTCCGCTTATTATGACAAGTGCCAACGTATCCGGGCAGCCAATTATACGAGAAGATGATTGTATGCTGTCCTGTCGGGATACCAATCTGGATGGCGTATTATACAATAAAAGAAAAATCGTGAGGTCTGTGGATGATTCCGTAGCAAAGATCGTGGCAGGGAGTCCCCAGCTCATCAGAAGAAGCAGAGGATATGTTCCCTATCCTGTTTTTCTGCAAAAAGATACAGTCCCGTCTCCGGATATTTTTGCAGCCGGAGGTGATTTAAAAGCCTCATTTTGCCTCAGCCTGGGAGAGCGGGCAGTGGTATCCCAGTATTTTGGTGATTTAGAAGCGTGCAGTGTGATGGAGGAATATAAAAAATCCTACCAGGATTTAAGCTGCCTGTTACATGTCAAACCAGGGCTGGCGGTTTGTGATCTTCACCCGAACTATCATTCGTCCCGCTTCGCCCGGAGTCTTTCACTTCCTGTTATAAGCGTACAGCATCACCATGCCCATATTGCCTCTGTCATGGCGGAGCATGGATTAAATGGTCCTGTGATAGGCGTGGCATTTGACGGAACCGGTTATGGAACCGATGGGAGCATATGGGGAGGAGAATTCCTGATCTGTGAAGGAAAAGAGTTTGTTCGGGCTGCACATTTGCATCCGTTTCCTATTCTGGGAGGTGATGGGTCTATGCGGGATGGAAAAAAGACTGCAATCTGTTATCTGCATCATGCAGGTCTTAAGCATTTCCTTCCAGATGAGAGAAGCCGGATAATAACGGCTGCACTGGACAACAAAATCAATACGATTCTCACTTCCAGCATGGGACGGTTCTTTGATGCCGCCGCCTCTGTCCTGCATATTGCCTACGAGAACCGGTATGAAGGAGAATGTGCAATTCTGCTTGAGAGAGAGGCAGTGCGTTACAAACGATTACATATTAGTCCGCCTTCCATTCCGTTTCTTATAACAGAAAAAAAGGATCTACTGGAACTGGACCCCAGCCCATTTTTTGAAGCTGCAGTAAGATGCAAAGAGCCGGAGAAACGGGGAGCACTGGCGCTGAGCTTTCATTATGAAACAGCAGAAGGGATAGCCGGCATCTGTGAAAGGCTGAGAAGCCGTTATCATACAAGTGATGTTGCTTTAAGCGGCGGAGTATTTCAAAATACCTTGCTTATAGAGCAGACATTTACCCTTCTGAAGGAGAGGAACTTTCGTGTATACATAAACCGTCTTGTTCCTCCGGGTGACGGAGGACTGAGCCTTGGACAGACATACTTAGGGAGAGAGTTTTTAAAGACAGGTGATATCTGACCAGAAGAAAGGAGAGAAGTCCATGTGCGTTGCAATACCAGGAAAAGTTTTGGATATAAAGGGAAGTTATGCCAGTGTGAATGTAATGGACAATATGATCGATGTGAATATAAATCTTGTGGATGCCGGGATCGGAGATTATGTCCTAATTCATGCAGGTTGTGCCATAGAAGTGATAAGCGCAGATACAGCCCAGGATATTTTAAGTCTGTTATCAGAACTTCAGGAGGACAGATATGACGATCCAGGAAGTGATTGATGAACTGAAAAACTACGACGGGAAACCGGTAAAAATCATGGAGGTGTGCGGAACTCATACGTCCAGCATATTTAAAAATGGTATCAGGAGTATGATTTCTCCGGACATCCAGCTGATTTCCGGCCCTGGATGTCCGGTTTGTGTTACCTCACCCTCCTATATTGACCGTCTGACTGATTTTTCCTTAAAGAAGGATCATTGTGTTCTGACCTTCGGTGATATGATGAAGGTAAAAGGCAGCAGCATGTCCTTAACAGAAGCAAAGGCAGCAGGAGGTAATGTAAAAATACTTTATTCTCCTTTAATGGCTGCAAAGGAAGCCTGGGAACATAAAAATATCCAATATCTGTTTGCGGCTGTGGGATTTGAAACAACGGCGCCCATCTATGCGCTGATGATTAATGAGATGCAGCAAAAGAAGATCACAAATCTAAAGCTTTTAACTTCAATAAAGACAATTGTCCCTGCCCTCTCCTATATCTGTGAAAAAGAAAAAAACATCGATGCATTTTTAAGTCCTGGTCATGTAAGTGTGACAACAGGAGCTGAAAGTTACCGGGAACTGGCAGAAACATACCAGAAGCCTTTTGTAATTGCAGGTTTTGAAGGAGAGCTGATTCTGGCAGCTGTTTATGAAATTATGCGTCAGTTAAAGTCCGGGCATTTTAAAGTGAAAAATATGTATGCAAAAGTAGTAAGAGAAAAGGGAAATGAAAGAGGCCGTGCCTTGCTGCAGCAGTATTTTGAACAGAGAGATGATTTCTGGCGGGGAATTGGCATTATAAAAAATTCTGCCTTAACTCTGAAAAAGGAATATGAGATCTATGACGGAGGCAGCTGCATGTACGAGGAACAAGAGGAGATGCCCAAAGGCTGTAAATGCACGGATATCATTCTGGGACGGAAGACACCTTTCGAATGTCCTCTGTTTAAAACGGTCTGTACGCCGCTCCATGCAGTGGGTCCCTGTATGGTGTCGTCAGAAGGAGCCTGCGGGATCTGGTATGAGTACAGTGGAAAGGAGTCATACATAAATTATGAAAATTGATATATCTTACGGCAGCGGAGGGAAACAGACCGGTGACCTGATCAATCGTGTATTTTTAAAACATTTTCATAATAAAACGTTAAACAGGCTTGAAGATTCGGCTGTGGTATCTCTTGAAGGTAAGATCGCCTATACAACCGATTCCTTTGTTGTTACTCCTCTTTTTTTTAAGGGTGGAAACATAGGGAAGCTGGCTGTGTGCGGAACCGTCAATGATCTGTCCATGATGGGAGCAGTTCCCAGGTATCTAACTGCAGGTTTTATTATTGAAGAAGGAATGGAACTGGAAACCATTGATGAAATTGCCCATTCCATGGCTTTATCAGCCAAAGAGGCAGGCGTAAAGATTGTTGCAGGAGATACAAAGGTGGTGGAAGGAAACGGAGGTGTTTATATTAACACTTCCGGTATCGGTGAAGTAAAAAAAAGAGGTATCAGCATATCGGGCTGTAAACCAGGGGATGCCGTCATTCTATCAGGAAACCTGGGAGAACATCATGCAGCAATTCTTTCTCACCGAATGGGAATAGAAAATCAGATACCCAGCGATTGTGCGCCCCTGACATCAATCGTTCAAAATTTACTGGACAGCAAAATCCGGGTGCACTGCATGCGCGATGTAACCAGAGGCGGTCTGGCAACAGTTTTAAATGAAGCAGCAGACCAGTCCTCATGCAGAATAGAAATATGGGAGGAGAATCTACCAGTCAGTCAGAAGGTGAAAGGCTTCTGTGGTATTCTGGGGCTGGATCCTCTCTATATGGCAAATGAAGGAAAGATGATTGCTGTTGTTCCCGGTAATCAGGCGCAAAAGGCATTAAAGGCAGTGCAGAACAGCAAATATGGTACCAACGCCAGAATAATTGGAACAATAATGGAAGGAAACGGAGTCATGATGAAAACCAGGCTTAAGGGATTGCGGTCCATTGATCTTCTTTATGGAGAAGGCCTTCCCAGAATCTGTTAAAGTAAGAGGAGTCAGCCAGTTAATAGCTGGCTTCTTTTTTGCTTTTTTACCTGTACAATTCCCATTGACTCACTGACAACTTATTTGTTATAATAAAGTTGCTTCTTTTGGAGCAAAAGGAGAATAAATGTATGGAAAAAGAGAAAAAACGTCAAATTTCGCTGCAACGGGCAGAAGAATTAAAAGGAAGAATTGAAGATTTTCTTGAGGCAAGAAAATCGATTCCTAATGGCATCAGCAAAGATCATGTGCTGAGAGAACGGAAAAACAGAATTCTTCATATTTATTCTGCTACGGAAAAAGACTGGAATGACTACAGATGGCAGCTGAAGAACAGAATTACCGATGTGGAAAGTTTAAGCCGGATTCTTCCGGTCAATGAAAAAGAAAAGCAGCTGATTGAGGAAGTGGGAAGAAAATTCCGATGGGCCATTTCTCCGTATTACTTAAGTCTGGCAGATCCGGATAACAGATTTGATCCCATACGCCTCATGAGTATCCCAAACCATAAGGAGCTGGAAGATTCCTGCATGGATTTAGATCCTATGGCGGAAGAATACACCAACCCTGCCGGCTGTATTACCAGAAGGTATCCGGACCGGCTGATTATCAACGTAACCAATGAATGTGCCATGTACTGCAGACACTGCCAGAGAAGGCGCAATATTGGGGAACAGGATGTTCATCGTTCCCGTGAT
The DNA here is from genome assembly GCF_033342255.1 of Clostridium boliviensis. NCBI lineage: Bacteria > Bacillati > Bacillota > Clostridia > Eubacteriales > Clostridiaceae > Clostridium > Clostridium boliviensis. The sequence goes on along the minus strand of NZ_JAWONS010000103.1, from coordinate 58,698 downwards.
AAGATTTTAGAATCAATCCAATACATAAAAGAGAATGAGGAGCTCAGAGATGTTTTGATTACAGGGGGAGACGCACTGACCCTGTCTGACGAACAGCTGGAATGGATCATCAGTCAGCTAAAAGAGATACCTCATGTGGATTACATAAGGCTTGGAACCAGAATACCGGTGACGATGCCCCAGCGAATCACGAAAGAGCTCTGTGCCATTCTGAAGAAATATCACCCCATTTATTTAAACACTCATTTCAACCATCCCATGGAAATCACAAACGAATCAAAGGCAGCCTGTGAACGGCTGGCAGATGCCGGAATCGTCCTTGGAAATCAGGCGGTTCTCCTAAATGGTGTTAACAATGATAAATTTGTGATGCGCGTACTCAATCATGAGTTATTGAAATGCAGAGTAAGGCCCTATTATATTTTTCATGCAAAACATGTACAGGGAACCACGCATTTTAATACTTCAATCGAAGATGGAATTGAAATTATGGAATATTTAAGGGGATATACTTCCGGTCTGGCCATACCGACGTTTATCGTCAATGCGCCCAAGGGACAGGGAAAGACTCCTATATTCCCCAATTATATTATTTCCAGAGGTCCTGGTTACATAAAATTCAGAACCTGGGAAGGGAATATAATAAAGTATGAGGATCATGAGACAAAAGATATTCATGAGCTTCTTTGATTTAGAAAAACCGCTGGTCCACAGGCGATTCGCTTATGGATCAGCGGTTTCTACGCTATTTTAAAATTCTTTTAACCATTAACTGCCTGGCGTTTCATCTGGCTGATGGCTTCGATGACCGGTGGCAGATATAATATTACAATAGTTACAACCATCTCAGGCACAATATAGGTGGCGTTATATCCAAAGGTATACAAAAGCGGATTCATGTCTTCCGGTACATAGGAAGCAAAGAATATGTAACCGGAAATAACATGGCAGAGATATCTGCCTAAAACACCCACGATATAACCAGGAATCAGACCATACTTTCTATTATGAAACAATCCTGAAAGTCCCAGGCATCCAAATGCAATGGGATAGTCTAATAGAACCTGAACGGGCGCATAGATGTATGGTCCCATGATAAACTGAAGAATTCCGTATGCCACTCCTGTCATGATTCCGGCCTTAATGCCGTAGATATAGCCGATGAGACAGATGAACAGCATGGAGAACAGTGTGATGGAACCACCGTATGGGAGTGAGGCAAATTTGATGAACGAAGTCACCATAGCCAGGGCCATTGCCCCTGCGCAGGTTACCATCTGCCGGGTTTTCAGCTGTCTGGTAGGCAGAGCTTTGCCTGTGAGCAGATGAAGTCCCAGAAGAATCACCAAAAGTGCGGCAACCATCAGCCCGTATCCGGCTGGTTTTAAAAAATATTCTCCGGATTCCTGAGAATAGGTTAGAAAAAATGACATAAAAAAACCTCCTTCGTATGCACAGGAGGGGATTACTACTACTATTGCTTCCTTCCGCCGGCATTGTCCGGTTCAAGTAGTAAGGGTCAGGTATATACCAATCTCAGCCCAAGGCTCCCCCAGCGTGTCATAATTTTTTCATTTCGGTGTGAGTATAACCCAAATGAAAGTTCTTGTCAAGTTATTTGAAACTGTAAAATAAGTATAAAAAAGTAAATTAAGCACAACCTAGTAAAGTAGTGCATCATAGCATTTTTCTATTAAAATACAGATGCGGAGGTTGTGTTATGACAGGTTTTATCATAGCTCTGATTTCAGGAGCACTCATGAGCATACAGGGGGTATTAAATACGGGAGTTTCCAAGCAGACAAGCATGTGGGTTTCCACTGGCTGGGTTCAGCTGACCGCATTTTTAACATGTCTGGTTTTGTGGTATTTCTCAGGCAGGGACAATATTTCAGCTCTGCTTTCGGTTCATCCCAAATATCTGCTGATCGGGGGGATTATCGGTGCATTTATTACGTATACAGTTGTAAAAAGCATGGGAACCTTAGGACCTGCAAAGGCAGCTCTGATAATCGTGGTATCCCAGATCATTGTTGCCTATGCAGTGGAGGTTTTTGGATTGTTCGGGGTGGAAAAGGTGGGCTTTGAATGGAAAAAACTAATTGGAGCCGTTGTTGCCATCATCGGCATTATAATCTTCAACTAATTTGGAAATAGTGCTTGTATTTACTTATTTCTTTAGGTAGAATAGGTACAAGGGCTGAGGATGGAATCCTTTTTTGCAAAATTTTGTAAAGGGAGGATTCCATGAACTATCATAGGATTAAGATCGCAGTCATAGCTTTGTGCGTATTACTATGCAGCATTTGCTATGGCTTAAACAGAAATCATAAATACCGGGAAGAAAAAGCATTTGTTTCCATTCAGGAGCCGCCTGTTACCTCAGAAGAGGAAACTCCGGCTTCGGATTCCCAGGAATCACCGGAAGTGCCGGAGGTACCGTCACGTATTTGCTATGTACATATATGCGGAGAGGTGGTTTCTCCAGGAGTCTATGAGCTGGAGGAGGGAAGCCGTGTTTTTCAGGCTGTCGCTGAGGCCGGAGGTTTTACGGAGAATGCAGCTGCCGATACGTTAAACATGGCAGAACAGGTCAAAGACGGGATGAAGATTCAGGTGCCGGATCAGGAGGAAGCCAAAAGGCTTCTGGATCAGGGAACATCTGTCTTGGGAAATTTACCGGAAGGCAGTCATAAGGTGAATCTTAACACGGCAGGGAAGGAAGAACTGATGACCTTAAGAGGTGTGGGAGAGGCAAAGGCGGATGACATCATTCGTTACCGGGAAAGCCACAGCGGATTTCAGAAGATTGAAGACATCATGAAGATATCAGGGATTAAGGAGGCAGCCTTTCAGAAGATAAAAGATGATATTACGGTTTAAATAGAAGACAGAGGTGTAAAATGGCAAGTGTTTTAGTAGTAGATGATGAAAAATTAATTGTTAAGGGAATGAGATTCAGTCTGGAGCAGGACGGTATGGAAGTGGACTGTGCCTATGATGGAGAGGAAGCCATCAATCTGGCAAAGCAGAAGGAATACGATGTAGTGCTTTTGGATGTTATGCTTCCCAAATTTGACGGATATGAAGTTTGTCAGGCGATCCGGGAATTTTCTGAGATGCCGATCATTATGCTGACAGCTAAGGGCAATGATATAGATAAGATTCTTGGGCTGGAGTACGGAGCCGATGATTATATTACAAAGCCCTTTAATATTCTGGAGGTAAAAGCCAGAATTAAGGCGATTATGCGCAGAAATGCCAAGAAGGCAAGACGGGACCGGAAGGAAGACAGTCATCTGGTAACAGCCGGCGATTTAAAGCTGGACAGGGATGCCAGACGGGTCTTTATCGCAGACAAGGAGATCAATTTAACAGCTAAGGAATTTGATCTTCTGGAGCTTTTAACCTGTAATCCCAGCAAGGTTTACAGCAGAGAACAGCTGCTTACTTATGTATGGGGGAACAAGGCTATGGATACGGGCGATGTCCGTACGGTAGATGTTCATGTCAGGCGACTGAGGGAGAAGATAGAACCCAGCCCCAGTGATCCCAAATATGTGCATACCAAGTGGGGCGTGGGATATTATTTCCGCGTCTAGTGAAAAAAAGGAGGATTTCTGCCGGGAGACCGGAGAGATCCGCCTTTTCTTAAATTAAGGAGTGCTGACACAATGAAAAAAAGCCCGCAGGGGGAACGATGGAGAAGGCTTGATAATACGGCAAAAATCTTTCCTGTCATAGCCGATGAAAACTTAAGTAATGTGTTCCGCATCAGTGTCCAGCTGAAAAGCGAAGTGGTGCCTGGAACGCTGCAGAGAGCGTTAGAGGAAGTTCTGCCTCAGTTTGAAGGATTTTCCGTGAAACTGAGAAGGGGCTTTTTCTGGTATTATTTTGAACACAACAGCCGGATGCCGGTCATTGAACGGGAGACAACCTATCCCTGTAAATATATAGATCCCCACAGCAATCAGCTTTATTTATTCCGTGTTACCTATTTTGGCAGCCGGATCAATCTGGAGGTATTTCATGCTGTTACAGACGGACTGGGGGCCGTTAATTTCTTAAAGGCACTGGTTTACCGCTACCTTGATCTGGTAAGGGATTCAAGAACCGGTCACATGGCGCCTCAGAAGATTTCTTCCGATGTTTCCATGAATGTGGAGGACAGCTATGTCCGCCACTATAAGAAGATTAAAAAGCAGAAATACAGTTCCACAAAAGCCTATCATGTGACTGGGGAATTTCTTCCTCTTGATGAGGAGAATATTCTTCATGGCTATATCGGGCTGAAAGAGATTAAGGCAGTGAGTAAGCGTTACGGTGTCAGTATCACTCGTTTTTTAACAGCTGCCCTGATCTGGTCTATTTATCAGGAATATTTGAAAAAACAGCCGTCTGAAGAGTCCATCGGTATCAGCATTCCTATTAATCTAAGGAATTTTTTCGGTTCCGAGACAATGGCTAATTTTTTTGCAGTAACACTCGTAGAATTTTTTTCTTCAGGAGAGAATCATACCTTTGAGGATATCTTAAAGGCGGTCAGCACCCAGATGGATGAAAAAATCACAAAAGAGAAGATGGAGGAAACAATTTCCTATAATGTTTCCAATGAAAAGAAGTGGTATCTGCGAATTACACCTCTTGTGGTAAAATGGCTTGTTCTGAATCTGATCTTCTGGAAAAATAGTGATGCATATACCATGACACTGTCAAACATCGGTCCGATTCAAATAGATGAAGACTATGCAAAAGAGATTGAACGTTTTGCGATGTTGATCGGAGTTTCACGAAGACAGCCGATGAAATGCGGAGTCTGTTCTTATGAGGATGAGCTGATCGTTACCTTCAGTTCGGTTTTTCAGGATACAAGACTTCCGGATGCTTTTTTCGATTTTTTAAAGAAGGAGGGGATTCCGGTAGAACCTGAAAGCAATGGAGTGCCGGACCAGAGAGACGACAGAGGGCAGTATCCCCAGATCCGGTATGATAAGGAACGGCTGAAAAAGCTGGCCAATTTATTTTATGGAATTATGATCTTTGCGGCGGCAGTCCTTGGCATGATCAATTATGCCACCTATTCCGGTTCCGTCTGGTCTGTGATCGCAATTGTTTTAATGGCTTATTTTGTCATGACAGTCCGGTATTCCTTTATGCGTCATTCCAATCTGGCGGGGAAGGTTGTCATGCAGACCATAGCGGCAGAGATTGTATGGGTGTTTATTGATTATGAAATGGGATACAGCGGCTGGTCTGTAAACTATGGAATACCCAGTACCATCTTGTTTGCAGATCTGGGGGTGGTATTTTTGATTCTTGTTAACAGAATGAACTGGCAGAGCTATTTTATGTATCAGATTGCGGTAACTGTTTTTAGTTTTATTCCACTGATCCTATGGGCAGCAGGTCTGATTAACAGACCGCTGATGTCTTTTGTGACAGTAGTACTGACTGTGATAATTCTTGCTGTAACCATCGCTTTGGGTGACCGGAGAGTGAAAAATGAACTGATTCGGCGGTTTCATATATAGAATATGCAGTCTGAAAGGAGGAATCGCACATGAGAAGAAAAAAGGTGAGTGTGATGGGAAATCTGGTCAGGGATATGATGCAGAATGTGATGGAAACTTCTTTTAAGCAGCCAATTCAGAGCGGAGAACTGAGAAAGAATCCAGTTGAACCTGCCTGGGTGTGTCCGGCTGGATATGAATATGAGATTATAGAGAAGAATGATTTAAAAATGGAGTATTTAAGGCCTGTGGGAGTGGTCACAGGGCGGGTGATTTTACAGCTTCACGGAGGCGGCTATATTGGCCCAATGAAAAATATCTACCGGAGATTTGCAGTCCGGTATTCCAAAATCAGCTATGGAGGGGATGTCCTGATTCCCGATTACCGGGTGGCTCCGGAAAATCCCTATCCGGCTGCTTTGCAGGATGCGGTATCTGCTTACCAATGGCTGTTACAGGAGAAGGGGTATGCACCTGGGAATATTGTAATAGCAGGAGATTCGGCTGGAGGAGGTCTGGGTCTTGCTCTTGGACTTTATCTAAAGGACAATCACCTCCCTCTTCCGGGTGGTTTTCTTACCATGTCCGCCTGGACGGATTTAACAAACAGCGGGGAAAGTTATCAGGCTAATTATGAGCTGGATCCGCTTTTTGGCAATTCCACCCATAACATGCTTTACGATTCCACCTATATCGGAGAAGCGGATCCGATGGAGCCATATATCTCTCCGCTGTTTGGAGATTTCAGTGGTTTTCCGCCAGTACTTATGCAGGTGGGAAATTATGAGGTTCTGTTAAGCGATACCCTTCTGGTGGGGGATAAGCTGAAAACGGCAGGAGTGAAATGCCGGGTATCTGTCTTTGAAGGGATGTTTCATGTATTTCAGATGGGTCTGGATCTGATACCGGAGAGCCGGGAAGCCTGGGAAGAAGCGGAAGAGTTCTTGCGTGTTGTCTATCATATTAATATAAAACCAGAAGGAAAGGTTGTCCGGAAAGTGAAGACAGGGCAGAAAAAGTCTGCAAGAGATATCACTGGCTTTTTGATTGCGATGATGAAGAAGGAACTGAATGGATAGAGGGGATACGAATGAAAATCACGTTGGTGACTGTGGGGAAGATCAAAGAAAAATTTTATACTGACGCTATAGCCGAATACAGCAAACGATTGAGCCGTTACTGCAAACTGGAGATTATTCAGGTTGCGGATGAAAAGACGCCAGATCATGCCAGTGAGACGGTGGAACGGCAGATCAAGGAGAAGGAAGGTGAGAGAATTCTTCTCTCCATAAAGGAAGGGGCTTATGTGATCGCTTTGGCCATAGACGGAGATACGCCTGATTCGGTGAAATTATCGGAAAAAATAGCGGCTCTTGGTGTCGGCGGAGTAAGTCAGATTGTATTTATCATCGGCGGTTCCCTTGGCCTGGCTGACGCTGTATTAAAGCGGGCGGATTACAAGCTGAGCTTTTCCAACATGACATTTCCTCATCAGTTGATGCGGGTGATTTTGCTGGAACAGATTTACCGGAGTTACCGGATTATGAATGGGGAACCGTATCATAAATAAGTGTAATACTGATGATAATATGCAGTGGCTAAGAAATATAGCTATAGGTTAAAGGTTACAGCTTCTGCATATAAGGATTCGAAGCTATTGGAAACAGTTACGGAATACTCTTTCAGGGTTTCATCAATCGTCTGATTCTTGAATTCGTCACGCGATCCGTATGTAATATCTAGATATCATTCAGATTCTCTTTTACGGTTTGAAATGCCTGTTATATTTAAAAAAAGGAGTATAAACCTATGCCAAAAAAAACTTTATTCATTTTTATAATAATATTATTGTTATCAACCGGATGCAGCAATGAAAAAAAGGATAAATACTTTAAAGGAATTGTTTCAGAAGACACAGATACTTTCTTTATAGTAATTCCAAATGAAGATGATCCCATAAAAGAAATGGGCAATAAAGTTTGGGTCCCTAAAAAAGTAGTATCTGCAGATGGAATACCAGACATTTCTGTTGATGATAAGATACAGGTTATATATAAAGATGCAGAGAAAGTTGATGATGGTATAAAACTAGATATAGTTTATGCAATTTACAAAGAGTCGGAGATTGAGTAATAATCAGGCTAAAAAACAGAGGTCATTACACTATTTTGTGTAATGGACCCTGTAATAACCTAGCCAATGAGAATATCAAATTCTGTTATGTACATTTATTATTCGCAGGGGGCTGACTAATTAGGAGTCAGCCCCTTGCTTTACTATTTACCAAATAATATAATCACAATTAATTAAATTGATGGACACACCTCTGTTGCCCCAACCATCGTTTACCGTTACGTAATTTGAGCTTCCTGAAACATTATATCCATACCCAATACGCGCTGGGCATAGCCGTCGCCGTCACACTAGGAACTTATATAAACTAGACCCAGGTATTTTTTTACCTTAATGTTTCTTAAAACAATTACTTTATTATTAATTTTATCTGTTTTAGATAATTAACAGGAACGGTTGTGAAAGTATACCATTTCTATTATAATATACATACATAAAACAGTTGGACTTTAAACATAATGTTTCACATTTGTGTAATTGCAGAATACATTGCGTCGTATGGAATGAATTGCTGTAATCAGACAAGTGGAAAGGCGTAGAATATGAGATTAATATTTGGAACAGGAAATCCTGCCAAACTATCAGCTATGAAGAAACGATTGTCAGGATTTGATTTAGAAATAGTCGGATTAAAGGATTTAAATATCGAGATACCAGAAGTACCGGAAACCGGTTCAACACCATTAGAAAATGCTTATCAAAAAGCCACAGCATATTATAAAATACTTATGGAACCGGTTTTTTCATGTGATTCAGGGCTATACTTCGATCAGGTACCAGATGAAATTCAGCCGGGAGTACATGTAAGAAACGTAAATGGCAGAACTTTGACAGATGATGAAATGATTGAATACTACAGCGGACTGGCGGAAAAGTATGGAGATCTGACAGCCCGCTACCGCAATGCCATATGTCTTGTTGTGGATGACCAGCATATTTATCAGGCAATGGAAGAGAGTATGGCAAGCGAACCATTTCTTTTGAAAGCAAAACCCCATGTCAACAGGATAAAAAAGGGGTTCCCCTTAGACAGTCTGTCTGTTGATATAAAAACGGGTAAGCATTTTTACGATCTGGATAAGAGTGTGCTTGATACAGTTGCGGTAGAAGATGGATTTTTAGAATTTTTCCGGAAATTTATAATTACCCAGAAAAGGAGTATGGAACGATGAAAGAAAAACTGCTTGCACCAATCCTTTCTGGGGAAGAGGAACTGATCCTTGCAGATACCCGGGAGTTATATAGTAAAATAGAGAGGGAAGAAGAGGTCCGGGATGCGCTGTTACAGAACATCCATATGACTGGGGAGGATATCTCCCGGATGCAGTTTTCCGCAGTGATTTTTGAAAACTGCTTTTTTCAGGACTGCTCCTTTGAAAAAGGGGAATTTACGGATGTTATTTTTCGTTCCTGCGATTTTTCCAATTGCGGCTTTGAAGACTGTTACTTAAACCGGACGGAGTTTAAATCTTCCAAGGGAGTAGGTACCCGGTTTTGCGGCAGCACCATGCTTCATACCAGAATTTCCGACTGTAATTTCCGCTATGCTAATTTTGATGGTTCCAAAATGGAACACATTCATTTTGGAGCATCCGATCTGGAGGGGAGTTTTCTTACCCAGTGCCGCACGAAGGATATTGTATGGAACCAGGTGAATTTAAACAATGCCAGTTTCTTTAAGACCATGCTGAAAGGAATGGATTTTACCAGCAGCACCATACAAAATCTGGTGCTGTCTGATGAGTGCAGGGAACTTAAGGGTGCTGTTGTGGATTTGTATCAGGCTGCGGAACTGGCAAAATATTTAGGGATAGTTGTAAAAAGTTAAAGTTGAATCATTTTTGAATCTGTACCAGGGTAGCTTTGGGGCATAGGCAAAGACCTATCTCCTGCTAAGCCCCATAGAGGATAGATGGGATCATAAAATTGAGGAAATGCGGCATATGTAGGAAAAAGATTTTGTCTATGCCCCGCAAACTCGTAACGGTGGGGCATAAATAAAGAGCCGACTGCTGATATGCCCCCAATACGGATTACAGAAGGTAGAGAAGGTACTTAAATTGGAGAAATGGGGTAGAGGGGTGAAAAAAACGTTATCTATGCCCCGTTTTAATTAAAACCCTTTTTCAATTCTCATTTTTAATTCAGTATTAAGTATAAGGTGTTATTTTACGCGATTCTGTGGTAAAATACTGGAGATACAGCGGGTAAACGAGTGTTGAAAAGGAGGCGGGTTATTTTATGATGGAACCCTCAAAGACTGCATAGCATGGGTTATGCAGTGAAACGATAAGTAATTGTACAGCCTTTGCTATTCCGGACAGAAAATATGTTTGGGAGGCAGCGATGCGCTATCAGAAGGCCAATGAAATTCTGCCAGAAGAGCTGGTGGAACTGATTCAGAATTATATTGATGGGGAGTATGTCTATATCCCCAGAAAACAGGAAAATAAAAGAACCTGGGGAGAAGGAACCGGAGCCAGAGAAGAGCGGAAACGCAGGGACCGTTCTATCTATAAAGATTATGTTTCCGGATTTTGTGTAAAGATTCTGGCGGAGCGTTATTATCTGTCAGAGAAAAGCATACAAAGGATCGTGCTCCAGGAAAAGAAAAGAATACAGACGGTGTGTCAGGAATAATGATGCGCTGTCTTTTTTTTGTTTCATAAACGAAAGTGAGGTAGGAAGGCTGCACAGTTCATAGTAGAGTTATCCGTAAAGAAGACAATATGGAGGAAGATATGAAACGTAATTTACGGAAACTGTGGCTGATTGTTCCCGACCAGCTGCCAGCTGTTTTAAGAAGGTGCCCCAAATGCAAAGGAAAAAGGCAATTTCAAAACAGCGGAAAATTCAGGGTAAACGCCAATGGAAAACTTCTTGATGTATGGCTGATTTACCGATGCAGCCATTGTGACACTTCCTGGAATATGACCATTATAGAACGGGCAAATAAAGAGAACATAAATAAATCGGAGTATGAGGGGTTTTTAAGCAACAGCCCCGGTCTGGCAGCCAGCTATGGAAGTGACAGGGAACTGTTTATAAAAAATAAAGCAGAAATAGCGGAAATAAAAGCCGGATATCATATCCTTGAGACGGAAACTATTGCACCGGTTAATGAAACTGCCTATATGGAGATACAGATAAAAAATCCTTCAGGTCTGAAGCTCAGGGCAGATGCCATGCTTGCAGGTGAGCTTTCAGTCTCCAGGAGCCGGATTAAAAAATGGTTTGACAGCGGACTGGTGACATCAGGACGCGAAGTCCTTTTGTCCGGGGCAAAAATCGTAGATGGAATGTTGATCCAGATAAAAAAGGAGGAAGCCATCAGGCAGGAATCGCTTGACGTTTGAATCATGCTGATTTATTCTTATAATGTAATAAAGTATAAGAGCAAGGGTGATGAGAAGTATGATAAAAACAGTTGCATCCGTAGGTCTGCCTGTAGGAGAAAGCTGGAACATATATAAGAACAGATTAGAGCCTGAGACAGTAACCGGGAAAGAGAAGCGGCTCAGTATTGTCACCGGAGTTCATGGAGACGAGCTGGAGGGCCAGTTTGTATGTTATGAGATTAACCGAATTCTCAGGGAAAACAGGGAACATTTAACAGGGATTGTGGATATTTACCCGGCACTGAATCCACTGGGAATTGATTCGATTACCAGAGGCCTGCCCGGGTATGATATTGATATGAACCGGATTTTTCCAGGCGATGAAGAGGGAGCCGTATCGGAACACATTGCCTCCCAGATCATGGATGACATCTCCGGATCTGATTTCTGTGTGGATTTACATGCCAGCAATATCTTTTTAAGAGAGATTCCCCAGATCCGTATGAGCGAAGCCTATGCTGACCAGCTGATTGGCTATGCAAAGCTGATGAATGTGGATCTGGTCTGGATTTATGAGAATGCCGTAGTGTTGGATTCCACCCTGTCCCATGGGTTAAACAGCATCGGAGTCCCTACCTTTGTGGTTGAAATGGGAGTGGGGATGCGGATCACAACAAGCTATGGAAAGCAGCTGGCACAAGGAATTCTCTGCCTGATGAAGGAACTGGGAATCTGGACTGGAGAGACTATTATCCCCAAGGAACCCATGATTTCATTTAATAGGAAGCTGGGTCTTTTGCATGCGGAGAGCCCGGGGATATTTATGCCTCTGGTGGAGCATCTGGGGATTGTAAAAGAAAGCCAGCCCATCGGACAGATATTAAATCCCCTGACCGGTACGATTCTGGAGGAAGTGGTTTCCCCCATTGACGGACTGGTGTTTACTCTCAGAGAATATCCGGTGGTATCGCCAGGATCATTGCTGGCACGGGTGCTGGGAGGTGTACTGGTATGAGAAAAGAAAGCATTTTCACCCTTAAGAATCTTTACAGGGACGATATGAATTTATATGGCTATCATTTTGGAAAAGGGGAAAAGTCGGCGTGTATTGTAGGTGCCTGCAGAGGCAATGAAGTGCAGCAGCTCTACATCTGTTCCCAGTTAATCAGGCAGTTAAAGGAGTTAGAAGAGCGGGGAGCTATTATTAAGGGCAACGAGATTCTGGTCATCCCCACCGTAAATACCGCATCTCTTAATGTAGGAAAACGGTTCTGGCCTGCCGATGATTCGGATATCAACCGCATGTATCCTGGTGACGGAAGGGGAGAAACCACAAAAAGGATTGCAGCAGGTATCTTTGACGCTGTGAAGGAATATAGCTATGGAATCCAGTTTACCAGCTTTTATATACCTGGTCATTTTGTGCCTCATGTGCGTATGATGGATACAGGATTTCAGAATCCAAGCCTTGCTAACCTTTTCGGACTTCCCTATGTGGTTGTCCGTGATGCCAAGCCATTTGATAAAGCAACACTGAATTATAACTGGCAGTTAAATAATACCAGCGCATTTTCCATCTATACAAGTGGAACAGATCAGATAGACGAACCCTCCGCCCGTATGGCGGTGGCTTCTGTACTGCGGTTTTTAACACGTATGGGAATGGTGCGTTACACCAGTCACAGCGGATATATTGCAACAGTTCTTCATGAAAGCGATTTATCCAGTGTAAGGACAGACTGTGCTGGTATATACCGCCCCCACGTAAAGCCCGGCGAGGAAGTGAGCAGGGGAGAGATTCTGGCAGACATTCTGGACCCGTACGAGGGAGAGATTATAAGCCAGATTCTGGCTCCTACAGAGGGAATTGTATTTTTTTCCCATTCCCAGCCATTTGTTACAGAGGGGGGAATCATATTTAAAATTATACGGCGGCTTCATGAATGATGTGCTGTAATAAAGGGAAAGGAGAGCGGATATGCAGTATGCTGCTCTTGAGCGTATGCTCATAAATTCAATCAGGGAAGTGCAGATGAAACTGGGATATGAAACAGAAGTCATTCGGTTTTATTATCCTGAAAAAGCACTGTTAAGAATCTTAGACGCAGGGGAAGCTAAAGCCGATGTAAAGGAAGCCATGAAGGAATTTAAGGCTTATGTAAAAGACCGGCTGGGAGAAATTAAAATCACAAAGAGCCAGGAACGGTTCTGCTTTCTGATTCCTCCAAAAGGCGCCCGATATGTCTGGGAACAGAAAGAAGAGAATGGATTTTTAAGAGAATTTATTGATACCATAGAAAAACCAGGAATTCAGCTTGAAGATCTAAAAACTGTGTTTCATAAATATTCGGACGGAAAATATATCTGTAAAAGGTGCGAGGGAGAGGAATGCGATTATATCATGTATTTTGAAGACTCAGACAAGGATTCCTATTGTTATTTTATAAAATTTCATGAGAACCATGCCACATATCACAGATTTCTGTCAGAAGACGTAAAAGAGATGGGATTTTAACAGATTTTATTTAAGAGGTCCGTTGTCTGCGCAAGAACATTGCCGCAGACAACGGACTTTTTTTAAGGCATAATTTGTCCCACTTTTCATATATTGAGGTAAGAGGAGGGATGAGAGTGGAGAGAAAAGACGAGCTGATCAATCTGTTTTCCAAAAACATAAGAGAAATCTTAAATAAGGTGGTCTTAAGCTTTGACGAAGTCCAGGAAATAAGGCTCCGCGTGGCTGCCCCTCTTATAATGGTATACAAAAACGAAGAATCTTATTTAACCAGATCAGGAGAGATCAGTAAGAGACTGGAAGATGCATATATAATTTCCAGAAACGAATTGAAGGAAACCATGGAATACATGAGCAATTACTCTTTGTATGCGTTTGAAGAGGAACTAAAGCAGGGCTTCCTTACGGTACAGGGGGGACACAGGATCGGAATTGCAGGTAAAACAATCCTTGATGAGTCCGGTATAAAAACCATGAAGTACATATCTTTTATGAATATCCGCCTGTCTCATCAGGTGAAAGGCTGTGCCTCACCCATACTGCCTTTCGTTTATAAAAATCACAGGGAAGTATGCCATACACTTATTATCTCCCCGCCCAGATGCGGAAAGACCACACTGCTTAGAGATTTAATCCGGCAGATATCAGATGGCTCCGGAGAATTTGAAGGCATGAATGTGGGAGTGGTGGATGAACGGTCTGAGATAGGAGCCTGCTATCAGGGGGCGCCGCAAAATGATCTGGGAATCCGCACCGATATTTTAGACTGCTGTCCGAAGGCAAAGGGAATGATGATGTTAATCCGCACCATGTCTCCCAGAGTAATTGCAGTGGATGAAGTGGGGAGCAGAGAAGATTTAGATGCCATAGAGTATGTGATGAACTGCGGATGTAAGCTGATAGCAACAGTACATGGCAGCTCCATAGAGGATTTAAAGCAGAAGCCGGTGCTCAGAACACTTTTGGAAGAGAGGATTTTTGAACGGTATATCGTGTTAAATAACTTAGGCAGAATTGGAAACATCGACCAGATCTTTGATTCCAGGGGAACCCAGTTGTATAAGGCGAATATATATCAGACCGGATACCGGCCGGATAAGCAGGAGAGCAGGGCATATGGGTAATACATGGTTGAGACTGACAGGGGCAGCCCTTGTAATCATATCCTGCTCCGGTCTTGGTTTTTATATGGCAGCTCAGTGGAATGAGCATTTAAAAACAGTGGAGCATTTAAGAAAAATGGTTTTTCTTTTAAAAGGAGAAATCGTCTATGCCAATTCTCCCCTGGCTGAAGCTTTTGAGCGGACAGGCAGGAAGGCAGGGGGGCAGATGGGGGACTTGTTTTTAAAGGTTTCAGAACGGTTAATGGGGCAGAGAGGTGAAAGCTTTTACGGAATCTGGCAGGAGGAGATTGACGTGCTTCCCAAAGCAGTATGCCTTTCTGCTGAGGATAAGCAGAATTTAAAGGGGCTGGGAGAGCATCTGGGATATTTAGATACCGGAATGCAGGAAAGGACAATCCTCCTTTATCTGGAACAGCTGGATCTGACAATCGGATATTTAAGAAATCATAAGCAGGAAAAAAGCCGGTTATATACGAGCCTTGGTATTATGGGCGGTCTATTCCTGACCATAGTCATGTATTAAGGAGGATAGCATGGGAGTCAGTTTGATATTTAAAATTGCAGCAGTGGGAATCCTGGTCTCCGTCATCTGTCAGGTATTAAAGCACAGCGGGCGGGAAGAGCAGGCATTCTTAACAAGCCTGGCAGGGCTTATTCTTGTGCTGTTCTGGCTGGTACCTTATATCTATCAGTTGTTTGAATCAATAAAAAATTTATTTGCATTGTAGGTGAGAATATGACGGTTGTATCCATAGCTGTTGTGGGGATCGTGTCAGTATTACTGGCAGTTTCCTTAAAAGGAATAAAGGGGGAATATGGAACCTTTCTGGTCCTTGCGGCCGGGCTTTTTATCTTTTTTTATGGGGTTGGAAAGCTTACCACAATTCTTGACACCATGAAAGAAATCCAGTCCTACATAAAAATCAACAGCGTCTATCTGGCCACTCTGGTAAAGATGATCGGCATTACCTATATAGCGGAGTTCGCCTCCGGAATCTGTAAAGATTCTGGCTACGGCGCAGTAGGGACCCAGATTGAAATATTCGGAAAGCTCTCTGTACTGGCAGTCAGTATGCCAATTCTTCTGGCACTGATTGAGACACTGCAGGTATTTTTATCATGACAGGAGGAAGGAACATGAAAAGGAGGTTTCTGTTACTTCTGTGTATTCTGTGTTTTCTTTTTCCCGGCAGCCTTACCTGGGGGGCAGAGCCTCCGGCGAAAGACCAGGAAACAGAGGTTACCCAGGGACTTGATCTGGACCAGTATGATTTAAGTGATATTCAAAAGTTTCTGGATCAGAGAAATGGAAATCAGGGGCTGAATCTCTCCTTTCAGGATTTGATGAAAAGTCTCATGGATGGAAAGCTGAATGAAGTTTTAAGCCAGACTGGAAGTGCATTAAAAGAAATGCTTATGGGTGAGATTGAAACCAGCGGGCATATGATGGGGCAGATTCTTGTACTTGGTATCATTGGGGCGGTTTTTTCTAACTTTTCCAGCGTATTCACCGGCAGCCAGATTTCAGAAACCGGATTTTTTGTTACCTATTTATTATTGTTTACGTATCTGGCGGCCAGTTTCTTTACCAGTATTACCATAGTCAGCAATGTAGTGGGGCAGATACTGGGATTTATGAAAGTGCTGATGCCTGCGTATTTTCTGGCGGCAGCATTTGCGGGAAGCAGTGCAACGGCAGTGGCTTCCTATGAGTTTACCCTGTTTACTTTATCTGCGGCACAGTGGCTCTTAGGGTCTGTACTGCTGGCGCTGATCCGGGTGTATGCTCTTTTGGTCATGGCAGGTCATATCGCAAAGGAAGACATGCTTTCCAAGCTGACGGAGCTGCTGGAACAGATAGTTTCCTGGAGCTTAAAAACCCTGATCGGAGTGGTACTGGGCTTTCAGTTGATCCAGTCCATGGTACTTCCTTATGTAGATTCCTTAAAGACAGGGGCTCTTCAAAAGCTGGTGGGTGCGATTCCAGGTATTGGACAGGGCATCAGCTCGGTAGCCCAGATGGTGCTGGGGTCCGGCGTGCTGATTAAGAATACCATCGGAGCAGCCGGTATCCTGATTCTTCTGGTTCTTACCATTGTTCCCATCTTAAAGCTTGTTATATTAATGTTGTTTTATCAATGTGTGGCAGCCCTTTTGCAGCCGGTATGCGACAAACGGATTATTTCCTGTATCTCTGATATGGCAAAGGGACACAAAATGCTGCTGTCCGTTGCTGTATCAGGAATGATATTATTTATCGTTACCATAGCACTTGTGTGTGCCTCAACTAATGTTACTTATTATACAGGGTGAGCGGCATGGAACAATTATATCAATGGATCAGAAACATTACGTATTATCTGATTTTTATCACTGTGGCAGAAAATCTGCTGCCAAATAAAAAATATGAAAAATATATCAAATTCTTTGCGGGAATGGTGCTCATTCTTCTTGTATTAAAGCCTGTTACAGGAGGATTAAGACTGGATGATAAACTGGCCTATTCGTTTGAAGCCATCAGTCTGAAAAAGGAGGCTGGTGAATTGACAGGAAAAGTTTCTAAGATGGAGGAAACAAGGCTGAAGCGCATGATTTCCGGTTACGAGAATGCAGTGGGAACAGATCTGGAGACAATGGCTGAAACAGCGGGGTTCTCCTGCATAGAGACCAGCGCAAAAATCAACAGTGATCAGTCCAGTGACCGTTTTGGCCATGTGGTAAATGTTTCCTTAGTGCTCACCTCTGGTAAGGAAGAAATGGAGGCAGAGGAGGCGGCTTCTGTTGGCAGCAATCTGGATCCGGTTAAGAAAGTTGAGGATGTAAAAAATATTAAAATAACGGTAAAAGAATCGAATCAAAGCACCGAAAAAACGCCAAAAGATGGAAAAAATGAAGAGCAGAAAGAAAATTCCAGTCTTTCTGGTCTTAGAAGGAGGATTGCGGAATATTATGGTTTGGAGGAACAGGATATTGAAATTCAAATGGAAGATGGGTAAGGATAAATGGCTGATCCTGCTGGCGGTTGGAATGATAATCCTGATCCTTACATTTCCGTCGGGTCCGGGAATTGCAAAGAAAGTGGAAAAGACTGCGCAAAAAGAAAATAAGCAGCAGACCACTTTACAGCAGGGCATTGTAACACAGCCTGCAGACGGAGATGCTGCCGTTTCCGTTTCCGAACAGCGGACCTATGAACAAGAGCTGGAAGCAAGGGTGAAGAAAATTCTGAAAACTGTGGACGGTGTCGGTCAGGTGGAAGTGATGATAGTATTAAAATCTTCTGAGGAAAAGGTATTAAGAGTGGATAAAGACAATTCCAGTTCCTCTACGGAAGAAAATGATACATCCGGAGGAACCAGAAAGATTACAAGTGCGGAATTAAAAGAGAGTACCATTCTTACCGGTCAGGGAGAAAATACGGCTCCCATAGTGGAGAAAGAAATACGTCCGGAAATAGAAGGAATTATCATCAGTGCCCAGGGCGGAGGCAGTCCTACGGTAAAAGCTGAAATTTCCAGTGCCATGGAAGCATTATTTAACCTGCCCCCACATAAAATAAAAGTATTAAAGAGGGTGGAATAAAAAGGAGTGTCAGGTATGAAAAGTTGGAAAACAAGCAATGAACCCAAAGTCCCGAAAACCCCAAAGAAAATGGATATGAAGAAACTGTTTCGAAGAAACCAGATTATCATTACAACTCTGGCAGTCATGATTGCTGCCGCCGGATATTTAAATTATGCCGGAAAGCAGGAAGCGGCCTCCGGAACCGATGCTTATGAAGCTGGTATGACTGATATTTCCGAAGAAGACATTCTGGCAGAGAACCAGGCATTAAATGGCAGCGATTCCAGTAAGGATATCGCCAGTCTGGATCAGGATCCCGAAGATATTGACAAATTGGCAGCAGCAGAATCTGCAGGCAGCGCAGAGAATGAAACAGCCGACAGCACACAGGTAGCTGCAGAGAATGAGACAGCAGCAGCCAGTCTTGCAGAAGGGGAAACCCAGGCAGCAGATACAGGTCTTGACAATCCTGGAGAGGCTGTTTTAACCAGTGGCATGAACGTAGCAGATTACATATCAAACGTGCAGTTAAACAGAGAACAGGTAAGAGCCAGAAACAAAGAAACACTGATGAATTTAATCAATAATCCGAATATTGAAGAGGCTGCAAAACAGCAGGCGATTCAGGAAATGATTGACATGACAGCAATCGCAGAAAAAGAGAATGCAGCAGAAACGCTTCTTCTCGCGAAAGGGTTTGCTGATCCGGTAGTCAGCATTTCAAACGGAAAAGTGGATGTAGTCGTCAATGCAGCCAGCATTACAGATCCCCAGCGTGCCCAGATTGAAGATATCGTGAAGAGAAAAACAGAGGTTGGAGCAGAGAGCATTGTCATTACTCTGATGAAATTAGAGGAGTAAAAAGCCTTTGCAAACAGCTGACAATTTTGCTATAATGATTCCAGAACCCAGAAATACGATAAGGAGGGAATCGAAGTGGCTGAATTGGAAAACAGAAATACTCATAAAGTATATGAAAAAGATAAAATCGGTGAAGTACAGATCGCGGATGATGTTGTGGCGATCATCGCAGGTCTTGCTGCGACAGAAGTGGACGGAGTAGATTCCATGGCAGGCAACATCACCAACGAACTGGTGGCGAAGCTGGGCATGAAAAATTTATCCAAAGGTGTTAAGGTGGAACTGACGGAGGATCACGTTTCCGTAGATTTGTCCTTAAACATCAAATATGGTTACAGTATACCTTCTGTCAGTGAAAAAGTTCAGGAAAAAGTGCAGAATGCCATAGAGAATATGACTGGTCTTTCTGTTCTTGATGTGAATATCCGCATTGCCGGAGTAGCAATGGAAGAAAACAAATAAAGTTTATGTTTACAGCGGGGAGAACCGGACAGAAGTCCGGTCCCGCTGTTTTATTGTTGAAAAATAAAATTATCCTTGTAATGAATCAGGACAGGATTTATAATGGACCATATTGTGAATCGAGAGATTCTTAAGGACAGGTGTTTTTTTATATGATAAATCGTAGAAACGGGGGGAGCTATCCGACGAATTTGCTGATCCTGGTAAGTCTTGTAATGACAGTGATTATCGGTATCTGCGTTTTAAATTTCTATTATTTTCATGAAGTGGAACGAAGTCTGTTTCTGCAGACGCACAGAGATTTAAAGCAGGAGAATGATAAAGCACTGAATTATATTGAAACCATGATGCAGACCAAATTCGAATGGCTGGAATTGTTTGCGAATTATTGCGATCTGCCGGATGGAACAGGAAAAGAGCAGTGGTGGGAGCAGGTGCAGGAATACGAAAAAGAAGATTCCAGGTTTGGCGTTGCTGATGCATCGGGAACTCTTTATTTTGGAAACTATGAAACTCAGGATATTTCTACCCGTGACTATTTAAAAAAAGCGCTGGACGGTGAAAAGAATGTATCCGGTCTGTTGAAAGGAAGCTTTAACGGCCGTGACAGTATCGTTCTTTCTGTACCCATAATCAGGGACGGCACAGTGAGGGGCGCGGCATGCCTGGAAGTGTCTGCCGATAAACTGAAAGAATATTTAAGCGATACGCAGTTAAGCCGTTACGGAGCCAATATGATATTTCAGAAAGACGGAGAGATTCTGATCACATGTGATGCATGTGAGAATCAGATTTCTCTTTTTGGAATGCTTGAGACCAGAAAATTTGGACCGGGACAGACTCTTGCGGACATGGAAAACGGAATTAACAGCCGTCAGTCCGGTTATATTACTTATTATGAGAATGATTACAGACGCCTTCTTTACTATCAGCCTATGGGAATCAATGACTGGTTTATGGCTACCTTTGTTGAGACAGAAGGATATGAGAATACCTTTCATCAGATTAAGGAACTTTCTGCAAAATTCATTGCAGGATCGACCTTCCTTTTATTATGTGGGGGATTACTGGTCCTGGGGATTCTTCGTATAAGGAAAAAAGAAGAAAAACGTCTCCAGAAGGATTATCTTACTGGAGTTTACACACGAGAAACCGCAAAAAAACTTGTGGAGCATGGACTGAAAGCCGGGGGAAAAAACCGCTTCTATGCATGTATGTTCCTTGACATCGATGATTTTAAGAAAATAAACGATACCTTTGGTCATCATAAAGGGGATTTAGTCCTTGTTCAGGCAGGTCAGATTTTAAATTCCTGCACAAGACAAGAGGATGTAATCGTCCGCTTCGGGGGAGACGAATTCTGCATCTGGCTGTATGGAATGAGAGGCAGGAAACAGCCGGAAGCCATTGCACAGCGTATCATCAATGCCTTCCGGTTATCAGGAAAAGTCCATGCCAGCATTGGAATCACTTTGATTGAAGAGGAAGAAACCGAATACGATGCGATTTTAAAACGGGCGGATCAGGCATTGTACCAGGCGAAAGGAAAAGGGAAGAATCAGTTTGCTGTTTATAATTAAAGCGCCTATACTGGTGCACAAAAGTTTCTATTGTATAAAAAACCCTGTTAAGGTATAATAATTCCAAACGTCCAGCAAAATCACCAATAGGAGGACCATGGTAAATGACCAGAAGTAAAATGCGTGAACACTGCTTCAAGATGCTTTTCTGCGCTGATTTTCACCCTGCAGAGGAGAAGCTTTGGCAGCTTAATCAATATTTTGAGGAACCAAAAGAGGATGATTTCAATACGGAAGGTATAGAAGAGATTGTCCATGACGTGGATATGAGTGAAGAGAATTCTGCTTATCTAAAAGAAAAGACAGAGGCAGTCATGGATAAAATTCCGGAACTGGATGAAAAAATTAAT
This sequence comes from Clostridium boliviensis, assembly GCF_033342255.1. NCBI lineage: Bacteria > Bacillati > Bacillota > Clostridia > Eubacteriales > Clostridiaceae > Clostridium > Clostridium boliviensis. The sequence continues at coordinate 37,261 of NZ_JAWONS010000103.1, read as the reverse complement.
GAAGTGGCAGAAGGCTGGAAGACAAGGCGTATGGGAAGAGCAGAGCTTACTATTCTTCGTCTGGCACTTTATGAGATATTATTTGATCAGGATGTGCCTGAAAAGGTTGCCATCAACGAGGCAGTGGAACTGGCTAAGAAATACGGCGGCAATGAAGCTCCGGCATTTATTAACGGAGTTCTGGCAAAGCTGGTGTAAGTATGGCAGGTGTTTATTCCGTAACTCAGATCAATGCTTATATTAAAAATATGTTTGCCCAGGATTTTGCACTGAACCGGATTTCCATCAAAGGGGAAGTGTCCAACTGCAAATATCATACTTCCGGTCATATATATTTTACCTTAAAAGATAAAGCCTCTTCTATTTCGGCAGTGATGTTTGCCGGATCCAGGAAAGGTCTTTCCTTTCATTTGGAAGAGGGACAGCAGATTGTCGCAAAGGGAAGCGTTGAAGTCTATGAGCGGGATGGAAGATATCAGCTTTACGCCCAGGAGATTACGAAAGAGGGAATGGGAGATTTATTTGAACGTTTTCTGAAGCTTCGTAATGAACTGGAGGAAATGGGGATGTTTTCCCCGGAATATAAAAAAGAAATCCCCAGATATGCAGGGCGTGTGGGAGTAGTAACTGCCCCCACAGGCGCAGCAATCCGGGATATTATGAATATATCTGCCAGGCGTAACCCTTTTGTGCAGCTCTATCTTTACCCGGCGCTGGTACAGGGAAAAGGTGCTGCAGAAAGCATTGTAAAGGGAATTGAGGCTCTGGACCAGATGGGACTTGATGTTCTCATTGTGGGAAGAGGCGGCGGATCTATCGAGGATCTGTGGGCATTTAATGAAGAAGTGGTTGCCAGAGCGATTTTTAATTGCTCGGTACCTGTAATTTCAGCAGTTGGTCATGAAACTGACGTGACCATAGCAGATTATGTCGCAGACATGCGGGCACCTACCCCTTCAGCGGCAGCAGAACTTGCAGTATTCGATTATAAACAGTTTAAAGAACAGACGGACAGCACCCGGTATACGTTAAAAACCATGTTGGAACGGAAGCTTGAACGCTGCCGCTTTTATGCTGACCAGTATGGTTTAAAGTTAAAGTATTTTGATCCCAGGCGTGCAATTCGTGAGCGGCGTCAGCGCCTTCATGATCTGGAGGAGAAGTTAAACAGCATGATTCTTCGCCGGATCGAATCAGAGAGAAGGCACCTGGACGAATCAGCTCTTATCATGAGCCGGCTTATGGAAAAGCAGAGGTTAAGAGACAGGCACAGGATGGAATTGCTGGCAGGACGCCTTCATGCCTGTTCACCACTTACGAAAATAGGCGGCGGATATGCTTTTATTACGGATCTTAAAAACCGCAGGATCGATTCTGTTATGCAGGCAGAGACCGGAGATCTTCTTCATCTCACACTGAAGGACGGAATGATAGAAGCCGAAGTGACAGCAGTGGAACCAAAGGAAGTGTCAGAGGCAGATAAATAAGGAGAAACAGGCTTATGGCAGTAAAAAAGGAAAAAACCATTGAAGAGACATTAAAGGATTTAGAGGAGCTGGTTAAAAAGCTGGAAAGCGGTGAAAGCTCTTTAGAGGAATCCTTTGAGTATTATGAGACAGGCATGAAGCTTGTCAAGTCCTGCAATGATAAAATAGATAAAGTTGAAAAAAAGATAATTGTGCTGGAGGAAAACGGTGAAGAACATGAACTTTCATGATGAGCTGTCCATATGCACGAAAGCTGTCTGGAAGATTGTGGAACGCTTTCTTCCAGCTGTAGAAGGGCACCAGAGTACCGTTCTTGAGGCGATGGACTATAGTATGCGGGCAGGAGGAAAAAGACTGCGTCCCATGCTGATGCAGGAGATGTACCGCCTTTTTGGAGGAACAGGAAAAGAGATTGAACCCTTTATGGCAGCCATAGAGATGATCCATACCTCTTCCCTGATCCATGACGATTTACCCTGTATGGATAATGACACCCTACGCAGAGGACTTCCCACTGCATGGGTAAAATTTGGATATGATATGGCAGTGCTTGCTGGTGACGGTCTTTTAATCTATTCCATGGAGACAGCAGCAAAAGCACTTCAGTGTTCGGACAGGCCGGACCGGGTGGCCGGGGCTATGGGAATTCTGGCGCAGAAAACAGGAATATTTGGTATGATAGGCGGCCAGACAGTTGACGTGGAGCTGGCTGGAAAGCCGATTCCATGTGATAAACTGGATTTCATCTACCGATTAAAAACAGGTGCGCTTTTAGAAGCTTCCATGATGATTGGCGCACTGCTTGCCGGAGCCGGAGAAGACGATTTAAAGGCTGTGGAAGAGATGGCATCCAAAATCGGGCTGGCGTTTCAGATACAGGATGACATATTAGATGTGACCAGCAATGCCCAGGTTTTAGGAAAACCGGTATTCAGTGATGAGAAAAATCACAAGACCACCTATGTAACATTGGAGGGAATGGAACAGGCGAAGAAGGCTGTGGAGAGAATTTCTGAGGAAGCAGTTGCCTGCCTTCAAAAGCTGCCGGGAGAGAACAGCTTTCTGGAAGAACTGATCCGGATGCTGATCTACCGGGAAAAATAAAGGATCTGAAAAACTATGATACTGGAATTGATTAACGGACCTGACGATATTAAGAAATTCTCCCCACAGGAGCTGACGCTTTTAAGTCAGGAAATCCGTGATTTTTTAATAGAAAAAATAAGTACTACAGGCGGTCACCTTGCCTCTAATCTGGGAGTGGTCGAACTTACCATGGCCATTTATCTGGCTTTTGATCTGCCCATGGACAAGATCGTCTGGGATGTAGGACATCAGTCCTATACCCATAAGATTTTAAGCGGAAGAAGAATGGATTTTGATGAACTGCGCCAGTACGGCGGCATGAGCGGTTTCCCAAAGCGTAAGGAAAGCCCCTGTGATGCCTTTGATACAGGACACAGTTCTACTTCAATTTCTGCTGGCCTGGGACTTGCCCAGGCAAGAGACGTACTGGGGAAAGAGCATTTTGTTGTTTCAGTGATCGGAGACGGTTCCCTTACAGGAGGGATGGCATATGAGGCGTTAAATAATGCGGCTCAGATGAAGAAAAACTTTGTCATCATCCTGAATGATAACAATATGTCCATATCCGAGAATGTAGGAGGTATGTCCTCCTATTTGAACAGTATACGGACAGGGAACGGTTATCTGGATTTAAAAAAGCACGTTACCAATACGCTGTCCAGGATTCCGGTTATCGGTGAGCAGCTCATTGATAAGATCAGCAGGACGAAGAACGGAATCAAGCAGCTTTTGATTCCAGGCATGCTGTTTGAAAATATGGGAATCACCTATTTAGGACCGGTTGACGGTCATGATGTCAAGGCTTTAACAAGAACCTTAAAAGAAGCGAAGAATCTGGATCATACGGTACTGGTTCACGTAATTACCAAAAAGGGGAAGGGATATGCTCCTGCAGAAAAATATCCATCTAAATTTCATGGAGTAGAGCCCTTTGATATTCTTACTGGCAAACCGAAGAAAGAAAAGAAAAATTTAAACTATACAGATGTATTTTCAAAGACCATCTGCAGTCTGGCAAAAGAGGATAAGAAAATTGTGGCGGTTACTGCTGCGATGCCGGATGGAACCGGTTTAAAACGGTTCTCCAGTCTGTATCCGGACCGCTTTTTCGATGTTGGTATTGCAGAAGAGCATGCGGTGACTTCAGCGGCAGGAATGGCAGCAGGCGGCTTAAAGCCGGTAGTGGCTGTTTATTCCTCTTTTTTGCAGAGAGGGTTTGACCAGCTGCTTCATGATGTATGCATTCAGAACCTTCCGGTGGTATTTGCAGTTGACAGGGCGGGACTGGTAGGAAGCGACGGTGAGACTCATCAGGGAATCTTTGATCTTTCCTTTTTAAGTGCCATTCCCAACATGAGCATTTTTGCGCCAAAGAATGGCTGGGAGCTGGAAAAAGGGCTGGAATTTGCTTTTTCTCTTAACAGTCCCATCGCAGTGCGCTATCCAAGAGGAGAAGCCTATCAGGGGCTGGGAGATTTTAAAGCACCCATTGAATATGGAAAAGGTGAGATTATCTATGAGGAAACGGATATCGCACTTCTGGCAGTAGGGAGTATGGTAAGCACAGGTGAGCATGTAAGGCAGAAGCTGAAAGCGGAAGGCTGGAACTGCACCCTTGCAAACGGACGTTTTATCAAGCCCTTCGATAAAAAGCTGATCGATCGTCTGGCAGCAGACCACTGGCTGATTGTGACTATGGAAGAGAACGTGCTCCAGGGCGGGTACGGCAGTCTGATTAACGGGTATATTCACGAACACTACCCAGCCGTAAAGGTGTTAAACATTGCGCTGCCGGATGCGTATGTGGAGCATGGAAACGTTTCTCTGCTGCGAAAGGGACTGGGAATTGACAGTGACTCCATAATCTGGCGCATGAAGAAGGATTATCTGGATGTGGAACGCCAGAACAGGGAATGGAAGGATAAGATGAAGTAAAATGAAAGAACGATTGGATGTGCTATTAGTAAAACATGGACATGCGCAGTCCAGGGAAAAGGCGAAAGCCATTATCATGTCCGGAATTGTATACGTGGACGGGGATAAAGAGGACAAGGCAGGTTCCATGTTTAATGAGGCTGCGCTGATCGAAGTGAGAGGCAGTACATTAAGATATGTAAGCAGGGGCGGGCTGAAGCTGGAAAAAGCCATGACTCACTTCGATGTCACACTGGAAGGAAAGATCTGCATGGATGTAGGATCCTCTACCGGTGGATTTACGGACTGCATGCTTCAAAACGGTGCGGTGAAGGTATATGCGGTGGATGTTGGTCACGGGCAGCTTGCATGGAAGCTTCGTAACGATGACCGGGTAGTTTGCATGGAAAAGACTAATATCCGTTATGTAACGTCTGAGGATATCCGGGACCGCATCGGATTTTCCTCCATTGATGTATCGTTTATTTCTCTGACCAAGGTGCTTTTGCCAGTAAAGAATCTTATCACCCAAGACGGGGAAATTGTCTGCCTGATTAAGCCGCAGTTTGAAGCTGGCCGTGAAAAGGTCGGGAAAAAAGGTGTAGTAAGGGAAAAGTCCGTGCATCTGGAAGTGATCCGGTCCGTGATCGACTACGGAATCAGTATTGGGTTTGAAGTCCTTCATCTGGAGTTCTCTCCCATCAAGGGACCGGAAGGGAATATTGAATATCTGCTCCATCTAAAGAATCACCCGGAAGGGGAACGCTTTCCGGATACCAGCATAGATCCTGAAAAAGTGGTGGAAGAGGCACACAAAGACTTAAGCGAAGGCAAATAAGGAGTCTTAGTATGAAATATTTTTATGTAATCATGAATCCGGATAAAAAGGGAGCCAGGGAGACTGCAGAGCAAGTACGTGAATTTCTTACTGCCAGGGGAGCAGTCTGTCTGATTGGCGGTGGAAAAAAGGTTGAATGGCAGTCAGAGAAGCATTATACCGATTCAGCCATGGTGCCGGAATCCACGGAATGTGTGATTACTCTTGGGGGTGACGGAACACTAATACAGGCGGCGAGAGATTTGTCCGGACGCAATCTGCCCATTCTGGGGATCAACAGGGGAACTTTGGGATATTTAACCCAGGTATCCAGGACCGAAGACATGGAATCAGCCCTTTTAGCCCTTTATAACGATGACTATAAGCTGGAAGAGCGCATGATGTTAAGCGGGAATGCATTCCGGGAAGGAAAAGAGATTTACCGGGATATCGCCCTGAATGAAATCGTCATAACAAGAGGTGAGTATCTGAAGATGCTTCAGTTTCAGGTATTTGTAAACGGGGAATTCTTAACAGAGTACAGAGCGGACGGACTCATTGCCGCAACGCCCACAGGTTCTACTGCCTACAATTTATCTGCAGGGGGTCCGATTATAGCACCCGATTCCCAGATGCTGGTGCTCACACCCATCTGTTCCCATGCCTTAAATGCCAGGAGCATTGTGCTGTCAGCCGAAGACAGGATCAGCATTGAAATTATGGGACCGGAAGACATAAGCCAGGCGGCGGTGTTTGATGGGGATTCAGCGGTGCAGCTCTTACCGGGGGATAGAATGGAATTAAAACGGGCAGAAATTAAAACAATATTAGTAAAATTAAAAAACTTATCATTTTTGGATAATCTTCGGAACAAAATGGCAGGTATCTAAGGAGGTGACACGATGAAACTGGAGAGACACAGTAAGATTGTAGAATTGATCGGAAAATATGAGATCGAAACACAGGAGGAGCTGGCAGATTACCTGAATCAGGCTGGATTTGCAGTAACACAGGCAACCGTATCCAGAGATATCCGGGAGCTGAAGCTGACAAAGGTGCAGTCAGAATCCGGCAAGCAGCGCTATATGGTGCTTCAGAACCAGGGATCGTTCAGTGATAAATACATCCGGATCTTAAGAGATGGGTATTTATCTATGGATATGGCACAGAATATACTTGTGATTAAAACAGTATCCGGAATGGCCATGGCAGTTGCCGCAGCACTGGATGCCCTTCATTTCAGCGAAATCGTAGGATGCATCGCAGGAGACGATACCATTATGTGCGCCATCAGGACTGTTGATGATACCATATTGATGATGGATAAACTAAAAAAACTCGTTACGGGATAAAGGAGGCAAGCCATGCTTTCAGAATTACACGTAAAGAACTTAGCATTAATTGAAAAAGCCGATGTGGAATTTAAAGAGGGACTGAATGTATTAACAGGTGAGACAGGTGCCGGAAAATCCATTATTATTGGCTCAGTAACCATTGCCCTGGGAGGCAAGGTTCCAAAGGATATGATCAGAAACGGTGCGGAATATGCCTACATAGAGCTGATTTTTACAGTCAGTGATCCTAAAAAGATTCAAATGTTAAAAGAAATGGATGTGTATCCCGATCAGGATGGTATCGTCATTATTTCAAAGAAGATCATGCCATCAAAGAGCTTAAGCAAAATTAACGACGAAACGGTAACTTCAGGGAAATTGCGGGAAATCACCGGCTTTCTGATCGATATTCATGGACAGCATGAACATCAGTCTTTACTTTACAAATCAGCACATCTTGAGATCCTGGATCGTTACCAGGATAAAAAGTCCCATAAGCTAAAAATGAATATTGCAGAGACTTACCGGGAATATGTCCGGTTGAAGGACCGGCTGGCGTCGTTTCAGCTTGATGAGGATACCAGACTCCGGGAGATGGACTTTATCCGTTATGAGATAGAAGAGATCGAGAATGCCGGTTTAAAAGACGGAGAAGAGGAAACACTTTCTTCTAAATACCGTCTGTTTCTACATGGAAAAAAGATTATGGAAAGCCTTTCTCTGGCTTATGATGCGGTGAATTCCGATGTGACAGGGCGGGCATTAAAAGAGGTGGAAGCGGCGGCAGTTTATGATGAACGGCTGTTTTCTATCAGAGACCAGCTTTTTGATGTGGATTCTATCTTAAGCGATATTAATCATGAAATTTCTTCTTATATGAAGGAATTATCATTTGATGAGGAGGATTACCAGACCATAGAGTCCCGTCTGGATCTAATCCATAATCTAGAGGCAAAATATGGAAAAGGTGTAGATCTGATTTTCAAAAATCTGGAAGAAAAGAAAAAAAGACTAGGTGAACTGGAAGATTATGATCTTTTAAAACAGCAGACCGAAAAAGAGATCCTTAAAACCGAGGATAAACTGGAAGGTTTATGCGGACAATTATCCTATATGAGGAAAGAAACAGCGAAGGAACTGACCGCGAAAATAAAAGAAGGCTTACATGATTTGAATTTTATTGATGTAAATTTTGATATGGAGTTTGAAAGACTGAATCATTATACGGCAAATGGGTTTGATGAAGCAGAATTTATGATTTCCGCTAATCCTGGAGAGGCCTTAAAACCCTTAAAATCCGTAGCTTCCGGCGGTGAGATGTCAAGAATTATGCTGGCGGTAAAAACCGTTCTTGCTGATTCCGATGAGATACCAACCTTGATTTTTGATGAAATTGATACTGGTATCAGCGGCAGAACGGCGCAGAAGGTTTCAGAAAAGCTTTCTTATATTGCAGGAAGTCATCAGGTAATTTGTATAACTCATCTGCCTCAGATTGCAGCGATGGCAGATTCCCATTATGAAATTAAAAAATCGGCAGATTCTGGAAAAACAACCACTTGTATCCGGGCATTACAAGAGGAGGAAATGGTGGAAGAACTTGCAAGACTGCTTGGCGGAGCAGAGATCACAGATGCTGTGAAAGAAAACGCCAGAGAGATGAAGCGTCTTGCTGCAAAAAAGAAGTTAAAAAATTGATCATTGGTTACAGCACCAGAATTAAATGAATTCAACTAAAATATGACAGAGTGTTTTTAACGATTTCTCACATACTATGAAAGGAGTCAAAAAATTGTCTCCTTTATTCTTCTAAGGAGGTATGTGAGATGGCAAAAAAGAAAATTCATAAGCTAATTGTAAGGGCGTTCTGGATCAGCCTGATCTTTTGTATCGGATTTACGTGGTTTTATATGAAACGGGTCATTCCGGACAAATTGAACATCGTTGCAGCAGAAGAAGAACAGTTTCATTTCTCCATGCCTTTTGATGTGACGCTGCATTCCGACAGTGAGGAAGTGGTTCTGGGAAACGGTTCCAATATTCCTTCGGATCAAATCCACTTACAGGTGAATCAGCCGTTTTCCCTCTATTCTAAGAATCTGGGAAGCTATAAGCTGGGTTTAAAGCTGTTTGGCTGGATACAGTTAAAAGATATTCAGGTAAATGTAGTAGATACCAAATATGCCATACCTTGCGGAACTCCGGTGGGAATTTATCTTAAATCAAACGGAGTCATGGTAATTGGTACTGGTGATGTAACAAAAAAAGATGGAATGGTTGTAGAACCAGCTTTTGGCGTTTTACAATCCGGGGATTATCTGGAAGCAATCAATGGGATTCCTTTAAGTGACAAGGAAACACTGATGAATGAACTGAACAAATCAGGTGGTTCTGAAGCTGTCCTGAAAGTAAGAAGAGGCGATGAGGACATTGATATTAAGATGAATCCTATAGAAACGGAGGATGGATCTTATAAGCTGGGTGTCTGGGTTCGTGACGATACCCAGGGAATCGGAACGATGACTTATGTGGATATGAATGGACAGTTCGGAGCGCTGGGACATGGAATCAGTGACAGTGATACGGGAAATGTTGTTCAGATCACGGAAGGATCTTTGTATGAAACTGCAATTTTGGGTATTGAAAAGGGCACATTTGGAAAACCCGGTGTGATGAGCGGAATTATCTATTACGGTCCGGGATCCAACTTAGGAACGATTAAGGCCAATACAGAAGAGGGAATCTTCGGTACGGTTAATGAACGATTTAAACAAAGCATATCCCAGGATGCGCTTCCAATCGGTTACAGACAGGATGTAAAGAAGGGAAAAGCGTATATTAGAAGTGATGCTTCCGGAAAAGTACGTGATTATGAAATTGAGATCCAACGGGTTGATTACTCCACAATTCACAAAAGCAAGGGTATGGTAATTAAAGTTACAGACCCCGATCTTCTGGCATTAACAGGGGGAATAGTTCAGGGTATGTCGGGAAGTCCTATTATTCAGGATGGAAAGCTGATAGGAGCCGTTACCCATGTATTTATTCAGGATTCTACAAGAGGCTATGGTATCTTTATCGAAAACATGGTTAATCATTGAGAGAGAATGCCGGAAAAGAAAAGGACAGAATCGTAAGTAACCTTACGGTGCCGTCCTTTTCTTTTCTATGAATTTAATTATACGTCATTCTTAAATAGGATAAAACCATAGCTGTGCAGTACCTGGAAGTACTTGGAAAGGCGTTCATATAAAGGAGAGGCTTCCTCTCCAAACCGTTCCTTAACAGAAGCGGAGAGACTGAATATATCTCGTTTTCCGTCAATCAGGCACCAGATAAAGCTTCCCATTGGATCCAGATGAATATGGCTGATTTTCGGTTTGTGAAAAAATTTCTGCGCAATTCCGTGAAAGAATCCTTTATTTTCTACATCCAGTGTCACCAGACCGTTTTCCTCTACAGACCAGTGAATCTGCTCTGCACGTACCGGAATCTTATCCAGATAATTTCCGCTTTCTTTGTTTAAATGACTCATTTTTTTGCTTTCTTCCAAATCGTAAATTTAAGAAGACTTATGATGATCAGGCCAAACAGAACAAGACTGCTAAAATCCAGGACAGGGGAAGGAAGACTCAGCTTTGCGGATAAATCCAGGGCCTTGTCCAGACCGAATACTGCTAAAAGTGCAAGCAGAATACCTACCAGACCTTCTCCGGCAATCATTCCGGAACAGTAAAGCATTCCGTCGCTGATCAGCTGTTCTTTTTCCTTTTTGTCTCTTTTCATTCTGTCAAAGTAAAGGCGTACCAGACCACCCACCATAATGCATGCATTTAACTGGACAGGAAGATAAACACCAATTGCAAAGGGGAGAACCGGAATTCCCAGGATTTCCACTGCAACGGCTAAGAAAACTCCCATAAATACTAATGCCCACGGAAGATTATTATCCATAACACCTTCAATAATCATCTTCATCAGCATGGCCTGTGGTGCACCCAGCTGTTCAGATCCAAAGCCCCATGCTGCGTTTAACAGATATAAGACTCCACCGATTGCAAATGCTGCAGCGACAACTCCGATCAATTCACCGATCTGCTGTTTTTTCGGAGTTGCTCCTAGCAGATAGCCGGTTTTTAAATCCTGTGACGTATCACCTGCTATGGCAGCCACGATACAGATAATGGATCCGATGGCAATTGCACCCTTCATTCCATGAACTCCGCCGTCACCGGTAGCTTTTAATACGATAGTAGCGATAAGAAGCGTTGCAATCGCCATACCGGAAACCGGGTTATTGCTGCTTCCAACCAGTCCAACCATTCTAGAAGACACGGTAGCAAAGAAGAAACCGAAAATAACTACGATAATAGCACCAATCAGGCTTACCGGAATGGTGGGGATGAGCCAGACGAGGATAGTAAGAAGTCCCACGCCGCCCAGGATTATCTTAAAGTTTAAGTCCTGCTGTGTACGAAGGCCAGTGCCTGCACCGCTCTGGCCGAGTCCTTTCATGGCATCTGCGAAGGTACGGATAATTAACGGCAGGGATTTTACCAGGCTTATGATACCTCCGGCAGCCAGGGCACCGGCACCAATATAACGGATGTAAGTTCCCCAGATGGCGCCAGCTCCGCCGCCTGCGAACATCTCACCAATGGAAACAGTACCGGGATAAAGGGTTAGATCTGCTCCGAATAGGACGATTGCAGGGATGAACACCAGCCAGCTGATAACACCTCCGGCAAACATGTAAGAGGAGATTCTCGGACCGCAGATATAACCAACACTCATAACTGCCGGATAGATCTGTGTTCCCAGTTCACCCGCATAGCCTTTTACGCGGAAGGACACTTCTCCTGGAACCAGTTTCAGTCCATCGATGATGAATTTAAAGACCGCGGCAAACCCCATTCCGGCAAACACCGTAGAGGCATTGGCTCCGCCCTCTTCCCCTGCAAGGAGAACTTCTGCGCAGGCAGTACCTTCAGGATAAGGAAGAACTCCGTGTTCTTTTACAATCAGCGCGTTTCTGAGAGGTACCATGAAAAGGATACCCAAGATACCGCCGATCAGAGCGATAAGTGTGATTTCAAGAATACCAGGTGTTTCCATTTTTCCTTCAGCAGCCCATAAAAAAAGAGCAGGAAGCGTGAAGATAGCTCCTGCAGCCAGGGATTCGCCTGCAGAACCAACGGTTTGAACGAGGTTGCTTTCCAGAATCGAGTTCTTCTTCATAATTACCCGGATCACACCCATGGAGATGACGGCGGCAGGGATAGAAGCAGAGATGGTCATACCAACCCGGAGACCCAGATAGGCATTGGCGGCACCAAAGACCACGGCCAATATGATGCCCAGAGCAATAGAGGTTACTGTAAATTCCGGAGTGATTTTTTCAGCCGGTACATACGGCTTAAAATCGTTTTGTTCTTTCATATGTATTTCCCCCTGATTTTTTTTATTCAGTAACAATTATAATCATTTATTTTAAAAGGAGCAAGAGATATTGTGGTTTTTTTATAATAAAAATAAGTATACCATTTATTTTATTTATAAAACGGCTAAAAAGAACGTATTAAAAATAGGCAGAATCATTGTGAAAGGCTTTTCAACCTATTTGTAATGTGGTAGTATAAGAGTTAGTTACGACGTGTTTATTGTTTTTTTTGACGACAAGTAGTTTCAATTTTCAACACCGGCAAAAAAAAGGGGGGAAACATGGAGTGAGACCGAATAAGACCTTTTCTTCATTCGACAGTGGGACAATAAGAACAGAATCCCATATTCGATAAATTAAATGTTTTTCTTGTCGAATTATGCGATAGAATCACGTTGCGGCATGAGCTGGGGCAAGATTATAATGGCTATACACTAGTTTTAATTATTTTGAAGAATCAGGAGGAGAGTATCAATATGTCAGAAATCAGTATCGCTATTGCAGATGATAACCTGCAGACCTTAAATCTGCTGAATGATATACTGGAAGGAGAGGAGGATTTTCATGTAGTAGGAAGAGCGGATAACGGCGAAGACGCCTATAACATGATCCTTAAAACAAATCCGGATGTTGTCTTATTGGATGTGATTATGCCGAGAATGGACGGAATTACAGTTATGGAGCGGGTGAGAGGAAACGGTGCTGTGTCAAAGATTCCCTCATTTATTATGGTAACCGCCGCAGGAAGTGAGAATATTACCGAAGATGCGTTCCGGATGGGGGCGAATTATTACATAATGAAGCCGTTCAATAAGGAAATTATCGTCGATAAGGTACGAAGAGTGGGGCAGAGAAAGACGAAAGTACCAAGTCTTCAGGGCATGAAAAAGGTGAAACCTTATGTCAATAAGACGGAGTACATGGAGCAGAATTTAGAAAATGATGTTACACAAATGCTTCATGAAATCGGAATTCCTGCACATATTAAAGGATATCAGTATTTAAGAGATGCCATTGTAATATCGGTACAGGATCAGGAGATGCTCACTTCTGTCACAAAGATCCTTTATCCTTCCATTGCAAAGAAACATCAGACGACACCAAGCCGTGTGGAACGTGCGATCCGTCATGCAATAGAAGTAGCCTGGAGCAGAGGAAAGATGGATACCATCAATGATCTGTTTGGATATACCGTGAGCACAGGAAAAGGAAAACCTACGAATTCTGAGTTTATTGCACTCATTGCTGATAAAATAAGGCTGGATTATAAAAAACTTTCATAAAACTTAAGGGAAAGATACTTCCTTATTTTCTGAAAATGCAGTATACTATAGCATAACAGACAATGCCCGGAAGGGAAAAGATAAGGGGGGTTTTTGGATGAAGAAGATTTTGTTCGTTGCATCGGAGGCAGTACCTTTTGTTAAAACCGGAGGCCTTGCAGATGTAGTGGGATCCCTTCCCAAGTGCTTTGATCAGGAATATTATGATGTGAGAGTTATGATACCCAAATATCTTTGCATCAACGAAGAATTGAGAAACCAGATGACGTATATGGATCATTTTTATATGGATTATCTGGGGCAAAGCAGATATGTGGGAATTCTTCAGTGTGTCTGGGATGGTATAACCTTCTATTTCGTTGATAATGAAGGTTATTACCAGGGCGCAAGACCTTATGGGGAATGGTATCAGGATCTGGAAAAGTTCTGCTTTTTTTCACGGGCCGCCTTATCTTCTCTTCCGGTAATCGGATTTAAGCCGGATGTGATACACTGCCATGACTGGCAGACTGGTCTTATTCCTGTTCTGCTAAAAGACCGGTTTCGTGAAGGCGAATTCTTTCGCAGTATGAAATCGGTGATTACCATTCACAATTTAAAATTTCAGGGTGTCTGGGACGCAAAAACCATACAGGCGCTGACTTGCCTGCCTGATTACTACTTCACTCCGGATAAGCTGGAAGCCTATAAGGATGGAAATCTGTTAAAAGGCGGTGTCGTATATGCAGATGCCATTACTACAGTCAGCGAGACCTATGCACAGGAGATAAAGATGCCTTTCTATGGAGAAGGACTTGACGGCCTGATGCGTGCAAGAGAAGGCAGCATAAGGGGTATTGTAAACGGAATTGATTATGACGAGTTTGACCCTGAGACAGATTCGTATATTGTAGAGAATTATAATTTACGGAATTTCCGCAAGGAAAAGGAAAAGAATAAAACTGCTCTGCAGCAAGAGCTTTCCCTGATACAGGATGCGGGGAAGTTTATGATTGGAATCGTTTCCAGACTGACTGATCAGAAAGGACTGGACTTAGTCCAGTGCGTGATGGATGAGTTGTGTCAGGACGATATCCAGCTGGTTATTCTTGGTACTGGTGAAGAACGGTATGAGAATATGTTTCGCCATTATGCATGGAAGTATCCGGATAAGGTTTCAGCAAATATTTATTATTCGGAAGCAATGTCTCATAAGATTTATGCCGCCTGTGATGCGTTTTTGATGCCATCTTTGTTTGAACCCTGTGGTTTAAGCCAGCTGATGGCCTTAAGATATGGCACAGTGCCCATTGTAAGGGAGACCGGAGGCTTAAAAGATACGGTGGAGCCCTATAATGAGTATGAGAGTAAGGGGACAGGTTTTTCCTTCTCCAACTATAATGCTCATGAGATGCTTGGCACTGTCCGATATGCACAGCGCATATATTATGATAAGAGACGTGAGTGGAACAAGATCATCGACCGGGCTATGTCAAAGGATTACTCCTGGAAAACTTCAGCAACGAAGTATCAGGAGCTTTATGACTGGCTGACTGGCTGTTAAGCCGGTGTACATTATTAAGAAGGAAGCGACAGAATAACCATGAAAAATATGTATTTAACCCCGGAGGAGGAGAAGGAAGCACTTAAGTGGGCAGAGGATGCCTCATGGGTAGAGCGGGAAGATTATAATATGGATTCGGAATATCTTGCCTGTGTGAAGGATATCTTAGACCACGAGCTGTTCCAGTCCATGGATAACTATATGCAGCATGGAGATACTACCTGCAAGGCTCATTGTATCAAGGTTTCCTATTTAAGCTATAGCATTTGCAGAAAATTAGGCTGGGAATACAGAGAAACTGCCAGAGCAGGTCTTCTTCATGATTTCTTTCTATATGACTGGCACACACGTGCCAGAGAAACCGGGGAACGTTTCCATGGTTTTACTCACCCGAGAATTGCATTAAAGAATGCAGAAAAGCATTTCGATTTAACGGAGAATGAGAAGAACATGATTCTGCGGCATATGTGGCCGCTGACACCTGTTCCACCCAGAACAAAAGGCGGAATGGTGATTATTTATGCGGATAAACTATGTGGTTTGGTTGAAACCACCGCAAGGATAAAACGTTGGGTATTATACGGTTTAGGCAGAAAAAGTGCGGCATAGATGGAGGAAACCATGAAATTTTGGGAAGTGATTCTGGGAAATCAGGTTTTAGTGACTGCTGTTACCGGCTGGCTGGTGGCACAGGTATTAAAGACTCTGATTGATCTGGCTCTTAATAAGAATTTTAACCCGGAGAGGCTTGTGGGGTCCGGCGGCATGCCAAGCTCCCACTCCTCTACGGTTTGTGCATTAACGACCGCCGCCAGTTATCGTTATGGCGTCGGTTCTTTTGAGTTTGCTATCAGTTTTGTACTTTCCATGATTGTGATGTATGATGCCATGGGAGTAAGAAGAGAAACAGGAAAGCAGGCAAAGCTGTTAAACAGCATATTATTAGAAAATCCCCTGAAGCTGAGTGGTGAGATTTTACAGGAAAAATTAAAAGAATATGTTGGACATACACCACTGCAGGTTGCAGCAGGAGCCATTCTTGGCATTTTACTTGCGGTATTTCTTGCACAATATTATTAATAATAAAGATTAATTTCGGGGAATCGTAAGAAAATAACCCTTGATTTCTTTAGATATCCATATTATACTTTAACAAGTTAAAAAATTGTTAATTTTGGAGGCAAATTGGATATGTCAATTTATCATAGGATAAACTGTTTTTTCCTATTCAGCTTTCTGGGTTATCTTCTTGAATGCGCAGTTCTTAGTTATGAAAATAAAAGACCGGTCTTTAATCGGGGATTTGGACACGGACCGTTCTGTATTATATATGGATTCGGATCTGTGGGAGCGATGGTTTTACTCAGCCCTTTTATGCACAGTCCGGTACGCCTGTATTTCGCCTCTATGGTGATGGCAACTTTTATGGAGCTGGTTACAGCTTATATGATGATTAAGCTGTTCGGATCATTCTGGTGGGATTACAGCAGGAAGAGGTTTAACTACAAGGGAATTATATGTCTGGAGAGCAGCATTGCATGGGGATTTCTGGGAATTTTTTATTTCCGTTTTCTTAATGGCTTTGTAAATCAGGCGGCTGGATTGATTCCTGAAAATTTTCAACGTTTTACAGGCCTGTTTCTCTTGATATTTTATGCAACTGATTTTGTATATACCATGAGATTGCAGCTGAGAGCGGATTGTGAAGAAGATGAATCGTCCTTAGTGGGACGGCTGAAAGTATATTAAAGAATGGCGGGATTCGTTATGGGTCCCGCCTGTTTGCAATTTCAAATAGCAGTAGTTTTTATGAAGAGAGGGTACAAATGATAAGTGACAGAAAAATTGTGCTTGCTTCGGCATCACCGAGACGAAAAGAACTTTTAAACCAAGTTGGATTGGGGCCAGTGATAGAGCCCAGCGGGATTGATGAGAAGATAACAACCACCATTCCCCAGGAGGCAGTAATTGAACTGTCCCGGCAGAAAGCAGAGGATGTGGCGATAAACCAGCTTCCGGGTACCATTGTCATCGGAGCAGATACGGTGGTGGCATCAGACGGTAAGATTATGGGAAAGCCGGTGAGCCATGAAGAAGCCCTTGAGATGATCCGGTCTTTTCAGGGAAAAACTCATCAAGTCTTTACCGGCGTGACTATGATTCTTCGTGGAGAGACGGAAAACATCGTCCGGTCTTTTGCAGAACAGACAGATGTTCATGTATACCCGATGACACAGGAAGAGATCCGTTCCTATGCGGAGAGTGAGGAACCGATGGATAAAGCAGGTGCTTATGGAATCCAGGGGCGGTTTGCTGCTTTTATCAAAGGGATTGACGGAGATTACAATAATGTAGTAGGATTGCCTGTAGGACGTGTTTATCAGGAACTAAAGCAGATGTGTGAGCAGGAGGGGAAAGCATGATAAAACTGATTGCATCGGATATAGACGGAACTCTGGTGACGGACGGTGGTTATGACGTACCGGATGAGCTTCATGAGGTAATACGTAAATTACGGGCAAAGGGGATTCAGTTCGCTGCTGCAAGCGGAAGGCAGTGGGCCAGTATCGAATCCATTTTTGATCCGGTTAAAGAAAAAATATTCTATCTTTCTGATAACGGCGCTTACATAGGCTGTCACGGCAGAAATCTGTTTCTAAATCCAATTGAACGTAAGACTGTCATGGAGATGGTGGAAGATGTAAGGACGATGGAAGGACTTGAAGTTATGCTCAGTGGTCCTGATGTGGTATACTTAGAGACGAAAGACAGAGAATTCCTCGACTGGATGATTAACGACTACAAATTTCGTGTTGAAACGGTGGAGGATTTAACAAAGGTTCAGTCAGAATTTATCAAGATCAGTGTGTACCGGAAAACAGATGTGGAAATTTATACCAGACATTTAAGAGAGAAGTACGGGGAGAGGCTTAAGATTACTATTTCAGGAGATATGTGGATGGACTGTATGAGACCTGGTGTCAATAAAGGTGAAGCAGTAAAGATCCTTCAGGAAAGTCTTTCTATTAAACCGGAGGAAACCATGGCATTCGGCGACCAGCTCAATGATATTGAGATGCTCAATCAGGCATACTACAGCTTTGCTGTGGGAAATGCCAGAAAAGAAGTAAAACAAGCGGCCCGCTTTCAGTCAGATACCAATTTAAATCAGGGCGTATTAAAGATATTGAAACTGCTTTTATAGGAAAGAGGGGTGCGTATGAAGAACCTGCGCAGATACTGGGGAAGACTCCTTTTGATCGCGGCGGCAGTTTCCGCCATACTTACAGGCTGCAAGACAGAGATTCCCCTTGTTTCAGAAATCAAGGATACCAAGCTATACTCTCTGCCCCAGTCCATGATTATACTGACTACAGAGAGAAACAAATATCAACAGCTTTATACCAGCCAGATCTGGGGCGTTAGTATTCCTGGCGGCCAGACCTTTGAAACTTATCTGATGGACCAGGTAAGGGAGTTTCTTCAGGATATGAAGATGATGAATCTTCTTGCACAAAGGAAAGGTGTGACTCTGACAAGCGGTGAGAAGGAAGAGGTACGCAAAGCGGCCGAGGAGTATTATGCTTCTCTGACTCCCGATGATATCGCTTATATGGGAGTGAACCAGTCTGATGTGAGAACTATGTATGAAGAATACTATCTGTCCAATAAAGTAGTGGTGGAACTTACCAGGGATATGAATCTTGAGATCAGCGATAGTGAAGCTAAGGTAATTGAGTTGGAAGAGATCGTGATGTCAGATAAAACTACTGCGGAAGAAGTTCTGTTAAAAACCAAAGAGCAGGGAGCTGATTTTTCAGCACTTGCTAAGGAATATTCAGAAGATGCTACCATAGAGCGTAAAATCGGCAGAGGAGAAACTCCTGGTGAATTGGAGGATGCAGCGTTTGGACTTGCTGCAGGTGAAATAAGTCCTTTAATAGAAAATGAGGGCAAATACTATATTATAAGGTGTGTCAATGACTATGATGCGGCCGCCACTCAGGAGCGGAAGGCTGGTTTATATACGAGCCGGAAAAAAGAAGCATTTGACCAGATCTATGCTCAGTTTAAGCAGGATAATCCTGTTACATTCAGCAATGACATCTGGAAGGACCTTAAATTTTCCAAAGATGATAAAACCAAAACAACAGATTTTTTTGAAATCTATAAAAAACATTTTCCAGATTGAGAGATAAGGAAGGAAGAGTAAACCACCAATGAAGCAGGATGAGATTCGCAGTGGGAGGAATAGGCGCAGCCGCAGGCGAAGGGGAAATGGCGGTCAGGAGTTATTTGTGAGGGTAATCATGTTTTTATTTTTCTTTCTCCTCTTGGTTGTTCTGACTGCAGGAGTCTGGTTTGGTTACCAGTACGTTCAGGGAAGCAGAACTTCTCCTGAAACATTGGAATCCAGCAGAGAGGTACTGCCGGAGACTATGGGGCAGCTTCCATAAAAAAGGAAATCAGTCGTTTTGAGGCTGATTTCCTTTATGGAACATTGTTGGGAAGGTGATAAAACTTTGTTTAGCCCCCAGATTTCTATCCTATATAATGGAAATCTGGGGGCTAAAGTGTTAAAAACAATTTTTAAGCTTTAAAGAATGCTTCAGCCAGTCTTGCCAGTGCTTCCTGGTCTTTCACACCCATAAGCTCTCTTGCTGAATGCATGGCAAGCATGGGGACACCCACATCGACAGTGCGCATGGTCAGCAGGGCAGAAGAGATGCTGCCTAATGTAGATCCTCCCTTTACGTCGGAACGGTTTGAAAACTTCTTGTAAGGAATGTCGGCCGCACGGCAGATACCTTCGATCACGCCGGTGCTGTATGCATCGGTTGCATAGGCCTGGCTTGCAGCCAGCTTAATTGCCACACCGTCTCCCATCATAATCTGGTTTTTAATATCACATTTCTCTCCGTGGTTTGGGTGAATGGCATGAGCCACATCCATTGAGAGAAGAAATCCACTTAACAAAGCATTTAAGAAATCGGTTCTGGTATATCCAAGGGCTGCGTAGACCTTTTCCAGAATATGTTCCATTAATGCAGAGGCGGCTCCCTGCTTTGTACGGCTTCCGATCTCTTCATTATCATACAGGGCAATGGCATGGATTCCCTGGCTGTGTGTATCTGAAAGAATGCCGCTTAAGCATGCAGAAACGGAAGTGATGTTATCAAGTCTGGGTGCGGAGTAAAATTCATTTTCAAGGCCAAGTGTGGTTCCTGATTCATAATTGTATATATAGATTTCGTAATCCAGAATATCTTCTTTCCTGACCCCTGCTTCTTTTGCCAGTGCATCGATGAAAAAGCTTTCTTTGTTCAGTTCATCGGTGATCCGTGTGATCAGTGGCAGCATATCCACCTGGGCATTTATAGGGAATCCTTCATTGGCATTGCGGTTCATGTGAATGGCAAGATTGGGAACTGTGAGGACCGGACGGGAAAAATCGATATAGATAGTCCGGGGCTTCATAAGGGAATCACCTGTTACACTGACCTTGCCTGCCATGGATAAAGGACGGTCGAACCATGTGTTTAAGAGAGGTCCCCCATAGACCTCAACGTTTAATTTACCGTATCCCAGAGATGTTACTTCCGGATAGGGCTTCACCTTTAAGCAGGGCCAGTCCGTATGAGACGCAGCCAGCTTCAGTTCCGGGACATCTGTCAGTGAACTTCCTAATGTGAATGCAATTAAGGTGGAGTCAAATGCGTTTATATAGTAGGAGCCGCCCTGCTTTAATTCCCAGGGCTCTGCTAAAGGAAGTTCTTTAAATCCGCCTGCACTAAGCAGGTCGGCAGCCGCCAGAATACAGTGGTAGGGAGAAACGGATGCGGCAATCAGTTCTTCCAGCTGTTTGAAATCATTCATATCATTATCCTCTTTTCTCATTTCCTGTTGGTTCCTTCCAGAAACCGGTGGATCTATTATAGCATAGAAGGCGGTGGTTTGGAATACTGAAGGGAGTGTGAAATCTGCGTTGACATGGGAAGAGTATCCGTTGTATAGTTAACGGAGAATATACGGATGGGGAGAATGAGACCATGATTGCATTGAATATAGACGAGATGAAGCCCTTTACATCCAAGCTGTTTGTAGGAGAAGTCTTTGACCGGTTTCTTATAAAAGAAGCATCCATTACCACCTTTAATACCTTTACTATTGAAGGAACCATACGGCCTGGCTATTATACGGAGGATGAGAAGGAAGCACTAAACTTAGGAGAGTTATCCACCTGGGCCATGATGAAGCCCTTCTGTTTCTCTCTAATAAAAGGAAAACGGCTGCCAAAAAGTTTTAAGATAGTCATGCAGCTGCCAAAAGATGATACGGAGCGCTTTCTTTCAGAAAGACAGATCTCCCTTCAATCCAGTGAGGTAAAGGGACTTTATATGAATATCAGATACGAAGACGACAGGCTGACCTGTGTGACTGGAAGTTCTGTCTCTGTTTTTACCATGGATAAGACACTGGATCTGGAATGGGACCAGGAAGTGAAAGCTTTTTTAAAACAAAATCAGATTGTATATCTGGAAGAATAGTATTATCAGCACTCAAACCGTTTGAGTGCTGATTTTCTATTGACATTTCTATTTCTCCGTATTAAAATACTCTTTGAGGAATAATTTGTGAAAATTCCAGGTTGATCATGGAATAAAAATAGAAAAAGAGATGAAGGAGTGTACTGATATGGCAAAAACAGGAAGCTTAACAATTAACAGCGAAAATATTTTTCCGATTATAAAAAAATGGTTGTACTCAGACCATGATATTTTCTACCGTGAGCTGGTATCCAACGGTTGCGATGCCATCACAAAGCTGAAAAAGCTGGATGTCATGGGAGAATGGCAGAAACCAGAAGATCTGGAGTTTAAGATTGAAGTAATTACCGATTCCAATGAAAAGACTATTACTTTTATCGATAACGGTATTGGTATGACAATGGAAGAAGTTGATGAATACATCAATCAGATCGCATTTTCAGGAGCAAAGGATTTTCTTGAGAAGTATAAGGACAAGACCAATGAGGATCAGATTATCGGACATTTCGGACTTGGCTTTTATTCTGCCTTCATGGTTGCAGATAAGGTAACAATTGATACCCGGTCCTACAAAGAAGGATCTGTACCGGTACACTGGGAGTCTGACGGCGGTACAGAGTTTGAGATGGCAGAAGGAGAGAAAGAGGGATTTGGTACCACCATTAAGCTTTATCTCAATGAAGACTGCCTGGAATTCTGCAATGAGTACAGAGCAAAGGAAGTTTTAGAAAAGTATTGCTCCTTTATGCCGGTTGCGATTTATTTAACCAATTTAACTGCAGAACCTCAGTTTGAGACTATCGAAAAGGAAGAACTGACTGATAAAGATACTGTGGTAGAGACCATCGTAGAGGAAGCCAAGACAGAAGAAGTAGAGAAGGAGAACGGCGAGAAAGAAACCGTGGAAGTATCTCCTGCCAAAGAAAAATATAAGATTAAAAAACGTCCGGTGACAGTGAATGACACCAATCCTCTCTGGAATAAGCACCCCAATGAATGTTCAGAAGAGGATTATAAGGATTTTTACCGCAAGGTATTCCATGATTATAAAGAGCCTTTATTCTGGATTCATTTAAACATGGATTATCCGTTTAATTTAAAGGGGATTCTCTATTTTCCAAAACTGAATTTAAACTATGATAGCCTGGATGGAACGATTAAGCTGTATAACAATCAGGTATTTATTGCAGATAACATTAAGGAAGTTATTCCGGAATTCTTAATGCTCTTAAAGGGTGTGATTGACTGCCCGGATCTTCCTTTGAACGTATCAAGAAGTGCACTGCAAAATGACGGATTTGTTAAGAAAATTTCAGATTACATTACGAAAAAGGTAGCAGATAAGCTGACCGGTATGTTCAAGACAGATCGTGAGAATTATGAGAAATACTGGTCTGACATTCATCCATTCATTAAATTCGGCTGCTTAAAGGATGAAAAATTTGCAGAGAAGATAAATGATTCCATTCTCTTTAAGAACCTGGAAGGCAAGTATTTAACACTGGCTGACTGTCTGGAAGAGAATAAGGAAAAGCATGAAAACCGCGTATTCTACATTACCAATGAAAAGGAGCAGAGCCAGTATATCAACCTCTTTAAAGAAGCTGGTCTTGATGCGGTTTATTTGACGGAGAATATCGATAATCCATTTGTTGGATATTTAGAGCAGAAGAATGAAAATGTGAAGTTCTTATGCATTAACTCCGACTTATCAGATATCTTTAAAGAAGAAGTTACGGAAGAAGACAAGGAAGCGATGAAGTCTGATGTAGAAGCATTGACGGACCTTTTCCGTAAGGCATTAAATAAAGAGAATTTAGAGGTAAAGGTTGAGAAGTTAAAGAACGATACGGTTTCTTCCATGATTACGGTTTCTGAAGAATCTCGCCGTATGCAGGAAATGATGAAGATGTATACCATGCCAGGTATGGATGCTTCCATGTTCGGTGCAGGTGGAGAGACACTGGTTCTTAATTACAACAACAAGCTGGTTCAGTATGTGTTAAACCACAAAGACGGTGCTCATACCAATGCAATTTGTGAGCAGCTTTATGATCTTGCGGCATTAAGCCACGGTTCTATGACACCAGAACGTATGACAGGTTTTATAGCAAGAAGCAATGAACTGATGTTAGTCATGGCAGAAGTATAGTTTATACAGAAGATAAAGACGGATGCCAGAAACAGCTGGTCTTCAAAAAGAAGGCGGCTATTTCTGGCATCCATCTTTTTTCATGGGAATTCTATTGACAGACGAACTTTGTTTCTCTATAATATATAGTAATGAATACTACATGATAAATTTCGTGCCAGGAGGAATTTTAGATATGAGCTATAAAATCATTGGGGACAGCTGTACAGACCTGACGCCGGATCTGAAAAAAGATCCCCACTTTCAGATCATTCCATTAATTTTACAGGTTGGTAATACACAGGTTATTGATGATGAGACGTTTGACCAGAAGCGATTTCTGGAATTGGTAAAAAGCAGCAGTGAATCTTTGAAAACAGCATGTCCGTCTCCTGAATTATATAAAGAGGCATTCGAATGTGAGGAAGAGGAGGTCTTTGTTATCACTATATCCGAGCATTTAAGCGGAAGCTATAACAGTGCCGTGTTAGGTAAGAAGCTGTATGAAGAGGAACATGGAAAAGACAGTAAAAAGATTGCAGTACTTGGTTCTGATTCTGCATCATCCGGCCAGCTTAATATCGCTCTTTTTGTTCAGTCCCTCTGCCAGGCATCACTGCCGTTTGAAGAGATTGAAGATAAGGTAAGAGCCTACATTAAGGATATGAAGACCTATTTTGTACTGGAAAGTCTTGATACATTAAGAAAGAATGGACGGCTTACCGGTCTGCAGGCCTTCTTTGCCACAGCTTTAAATATTAAGCCTGTCATGGGAGCTGAATCCGGAGTTATTATCAAGCTGGACCAGGCCAGAGGAATTAATAAAGCACTGGTGCGCATGACGGATATTGCCATGAAGGAAGCTGGGGACACCAGGAACAAGGTGTTGGCTATCGCTCACTGTAACAATCCGGACAGAGCGGAGTTTGTAAAGCAGGAGATGCTGAAAAGAGGAATATTTAAGGACGTTATCATTACGGAAACAGCAGGTGTGGCAACGGTTTATGCCAATGACGGTGGTATCATTGTTACTCTCTAAGTCAGACATGTCAAAGGTGCATACGGAAAGAAAAGCCGGTTTTGCAGGGAACAGGAATAGAGATTCCATTCTGCAGACCAGGCTTTTTTTGCTGTCTCCTGAAGTATGTTACCGCTTCCCCTTTATTTGACAAAATCCTGGAACCAGTGTAAGATGTAAAAACGGGAATTATTTCCAGAAAATATATAAGGGAAATGTTATGAATTATCCACAGATAGATTGTGTAAAAGTGAGATGCTGGGTCATATATGGGGAAAAAACATTAGTAATTGTGGAAAAAGTTATGATTTGATCAAATATATGTGGAAATTATTAACAATCGGAGGATAGAATGAAGAAGACAAATGTTTATATGAAATTTCTGATCATCCTTCCCATATTGCTGTTTGTATTGCTGGCAGGGTGGATCGGAGGAACAGAATGGAAAGAGAATCAGAGGGGCGAAGAGGCAGTAAGCGGAGATAGTCTGGCTTCTATGAACGGGGAGCCGGAAAAGTCCTCTGTGAAAGAAAGCAGCAGCCAGGAGGTACTGACTGTGACGGAAGAAACCAAAGAATCAACCACAGCCAGGGATCCGGATCCAGTGGTTCATCTGCTTTTTGCAGGGGATATATTACTATCTACTCATGTTACGACAGCATATGATAAAAACGGCGGTATTAATGGAGTGCTTGATGAAGGGATGCGGGGAGAAATCAGCAAGGCAGATATTTTTATGGCCAATCAGGAATTTCCATTCAGCAGCCGGGGAAAGGCTGCACCGGACAAGCAGTTTACATTCCGCTTAAATCCTGACCGGGTAACCATGATGAAAGAGATCGGAGTTGATATTGTAACAATTGCCAACAATCATACACTGGATTATGGTACGGATGCACTGATTGATACCTGCACGGCGCTAGATGGAGCTGGAATACGCTATGTGGGCGCAGGACCGGACATGAACCGGGCGAAGAAGCTGGAAACCATAGAGGTGAATGGAAGGACCTTTGGATTTCTCGCAGCTTCAAGAGTTTATCCTGATCCGGACTGGGTGGCGAACAGCAAAAAGCCCGGTATGGTAAGCGGCTACGATCCTGCTGTCCTTCTTAAGGAGATCAAAGAAGCCAGAGATTTATGTGATTATCTGGTGGTCTATGTTCACTGGGGCGTAGAACGGGAAGAGAAACCAAAGAATTATCAGCGGCAGCTGGGGCAGCAGATCATTGATGCAGGTGCAGATCTGGTGGTGGGAAGCCACCCTCATGTTTTACAGGGAGTGGAGTATTATAAAGGGAAACCAATCTGTTACAGTCTGGGTAATTTTATATTCGGAAGCAGTATCCCCAAAACGGCACTTATGAGAGCAGAGGTGAATTTTGCTGACAAGACCACAAAGCTTTCCCTGGTTCCGGGTACCTCCGGTGCCGGCTTTACAAGGACACTGGCAAAACCGGAGAAAACTGCTGATTTTTATCAGTATTATCAGAATCTCTCATTTGGTATCACAATTGATGACAATGGTGTAATACACAATAACGGAAATTAAATCAGACGAGGTATCTGTCACCCTGGCAGATACCTCGTTCTTTGAATCGTTTTGCCAGAGTATTCAGCACCAGACGTTTGTTTGCGCTCCATAAAGGTGCAAGAAGGAGCTTTTTGGGACCATCTCCGCTCAGCCGGTGTATCACGACGCCAGGAGGCAGAAGGGCGATGCAATCAATGACCAGATCCGTATATTCACTTAGAGAATATACAGGTACAGATCCCTGGTTATAAAGGTCAGCCAGGTCTGTTCCTTCCAGAATGTGAAGAAGCTGCAGCTTAATGCCGTCTATGCCGTGATCTCCCATCTGTCCCAGGTAGCGGACTGTTTCTAAAATCATGTCTTTTGATTCGCCTGGAAGCCCTAAAATTACATGGGCAATCACCTTGATTCCCGCTTCTTTTAAAGATTGATAAGCCTTATAAAAAGTGGACAGGGGGTAACCTCTCCGTATAAACGATGCTGTGGATTCATGAATGGTCTGAAGTCCCAGCTCCACCCAGACGGGTTTAATCTGGTTTAACTCCTTTAACAGGAGGATGATATCAGGAGGGAGGCAGTCCGGTCTGGTGGCAATGGAAAGGACAACAACATCAGGCTCAGAAACAGCCTGTGTAAACAGTTCCCGTAAATACGCGGCAGGGGCGTAAGTATTGGTATAGGATTGAAAATAAGCGATATAAAGTCCGCCGTCTGTATTCATCTTAGAGGCAACCCGTTTTTTGGCTGACTGAATCTGTTCTGCAACAGAAGAATGAAGTGTACTGGACTCTGCAAATTCCCCTGATCCGCCACTGCTGCAGAAGATACAGCCTCGATTACCAAGTGTCCCATCCCGGTTGGGGCAGGTCATGCCTCCATCAAGGGCAAGTTTATAGACTTTCTGCCCATATTGCATTTTCAGTTCGTAATCCAGAGAGTGGTAAGGCTTGTCGTTCCAGAGCATTTGGACCTCCTACATTTTGATTGTACCATTATAGAAGAGGGAGAGAGGGAAGTCAAATTATTTTATAGGTTTTCGTAAAATATTATATTGTGAAAACTTTAGCACTTATGTTATACTCGAGACAATGGCGTTTGTTTGCCAATGAATGGGGAAAAGGAGAATTTGCAGCATGAGAACAGATGAAACAATCCGTTTTTTGGAATCCGAAGAGGCAGGAAAACTGATGACTGCTTTATATGGCAGGGAGGCCGCAGCAGAGAATATAATACGGTATCAGAATCTGATAAACGACTTTAAAAATCATTTTCCGGAAGAGGACGTACTTTTGTTTACTTCACCGGGACGGACGGAAATCAGCGGTAATCATACAGACCACAACCACGGCAAAGTCCTGGCAGGGAGTATTAATTTAGACTGCGTAGGCGTGGCTGCAAAGAACAACAGCAGCATCGTAAATATTGTCAGCGTGACTTACAACCAGAGCTTTACCATTGATTTAACGGATTTATCCCCAAGCGATAAAAAGGCCGGCACCATTGATTTAGTGAAAGGACTTTTACAGGGATTTATCGAAAAAGGGTATGAGATCGGCGGGTTTAATGCCTATATCACAAGCGATGTAATCAGTGCTGCAGGTGTCAGCTCATCTGCTTCCTTTGAGATGCTGCTCTGTTCCATTTTGAATACATTTTTTAATGAAAGCCGCATGGATACAGTGGCTTATGCCCATATAGGAAGATTTGCGGAAAATGTCTATTGGGACAAGGCCTCCGGTCTGCTTGACCAGATGGCATGTGCGGTGGGAGGTCTGATCACCATTGATTTTAAGAATCCTTCCCAGCCAGCTGTAGAACAGATTGATTTTGATTTTGCTTCCCAGAATCACAGCCTGATTATCGTTAATACAGGAAAGGGACATGCAGATTTAAGTGCCGATTATTCTTCTGTACCTGCTGAGATGAAAAAGGTGGCTGAGTTTTTTGGAAAAGAAGTCTGTGCAGATATATCCGAAGATGATGTGATCGGGCAGTTAAGTGAGGTGCGGGAATTTGCAGGGGACCGTTCGGTACTGCGTGCACTTCATTTCTTTGAGGAGAATAAGCGGGTGGACGCTGAAGTAGCTGCGTTAAAGGAAGGAAGATTTGATGAATTCCTTTCTAATATTACGGCTTCCGGGAATTCTTCCTGGAAATGGCTGCAGAACTGCTTTACCAATACCAGCTATCAGGAACAGGGAATTACGGTTGCTCTAGCGCTTACGGAACTGTATATTTCCAGCAAAAAACAGGGCGCATGCAGAATTCATGGTGGTGGATTTGCCGGTGTTATCATGGCAGTGCTTCCCAATGAGATTACAGATGAATATATCTCCTATATGGAAAATGCGTTGGGAGAAGGCAATGCTTACCGCATGAGCATCAGACCTTATGGTTCCATCTGTTTTAATACAGCTGCGAAGCAATAATAATTGAAAATACTGCCATAATAGAGTACAATAGAAGTAAGGAATCCCTTATTTAACACAGGGAAAAGGAGGCAGGCATATGAAAGAAAAAAGTAATCTGGTCATCACCATAGGAAGGCAGTACGGCAGCGGCGGACGTATTGTAGGAAAAGCTCTTGCAGAGGAACTGGGGATTCATTTTTATGATGAGGAGATTCTGACAATTACATCAGAGCAGAGTGCGGTTGGAGAAGTTTTTTTCCGCCTTGCAGATGAAAAGGCCGGCAATAATTTATTATACCGGATTGTCAGCGGATTAAAGCCTCAGCTGGGTAAGCCCTCTACCGACGCAGATATTGTAAAACCAGAGAATTTATTCCGGTTTCAGTCTCAGGTCATAAAAGAACTTGCAAATGAAGAATCCTGTATCATAGCCGGAAGGTGTGCGAATTATATATTAGACCGGGATGAGGAAAATGTGCCGGGACTTGTGAAAATCTTTGTTTATGCTGATACGCCCACACTGATCCAGAGAACCATGGAAGTGGATAAGATAGATGAGAAAGAAGCTGCAAAGAGGGTAAAAAAGATTAACAAAGAGCGAAAAGAATATTACCGTTACTATACAGGGGAAAACTGGGAAGACTGGAACAACTATGATCTTATAATTAATACCAGCCGGATTGATCTGGAGCAGACAGCCAGACTTATTAAGGATTATATAAAATTAAGAGGAATTGAAGTCTGAAATATATTGTAAAACCGTTCTTGCAGAGATATAATGAATATAGAATTGGGAAAAGCCAGCTGGATTAATTCCACTGGCTTTTTTCGGAAAATGTTTTTAGAACGGAGATCACTTATATGAACTACAGAAGAGACTCCAGGATTGCATCTGTGATCGTGGGCATGTTCAGTGTTCTTATTTTGATGGTCCTTGCTTTTATTTTCTTGTCCAGTCAGCAGAAAAAGCTGAATCAGGAATTCAATCAGTTGATTTATTCAAGTCTTACGTCTTATACAGATGTGCAGAAAGATCAGATCTTAAAGATGGCCGGTGATGCGAAAAATTTGGGGATAAGCCTGGAATTTATGATGGAAGCCGCGGGCCTGTCACCGGAGGATCAATGGATGAATCACTATCTGGCAGAGTTGGAGCGGGATAATCCGGATTATAACTTGGATTATGTCTCAAGCAGCAATTGGAAAGAAACAATATCCGGAGAAGGAAAAAAGGAGATTTATAAACAAGTACTAGATGAGAAGATGGTTATACTGGATATACAGGATTCACCGGAAGACGAGAGCGGTTACATATTTTCAGTGGCTCAGCCCCTGCAAAAGAATGGTACGGTGAAAGGGGTTTTATTTTCGGCATATCAGATGAAGAAGTTAGGAGAGGAAGCGGGCGGTCATACACCGTTCAAGAACATTCATTCTTTCATCATTGAGCCGGATGGCAGTATTGTTTACTCCAGCAATAATCACAACAATGGTACCGGGAATCTGTTTACCACCGACACAAAGAATGGAATTGTTAATCAGTATGGGGATGTCATAAAAACACGGATTGAAAAAGAGGATTCTTTCACTACCTTACTTTCCAGATATAGGAAAAAATACTATATCTCAGTGATGAAAGTAGGAGTAAATGACTGGAGTCTTGTTAACTATGTTTGTTCTCCTGATATCATGCTTCGTTCCGAATATGTTTTCGGAATGTTTTTTGGTACGGCACTTCTGCTGATTGTGCTGACAATAGCTGGCTGCTTTTGGATATTCTTATTATTCTACATACAAAAAAAGAAGCTGAAGCTGGAATCAGAACGTTATTCCGTTCTCTCCCAGTTTACAGACACACTTCTTTATGAATACGATTATGAAACCGACACCATAGAATTTACATCAAACGCCAGAAGAAAGCTGTTTTTAGAGCAATTAAAGACGAGAGGTATTGTGAGGCTTAACAGGGGCGTTTATTTAATGCATCCAGAGGATTGGCAGAATGGGGACCGGCTTAGGTGGGCATTGCTGGGCAGTAAACCAGATGAGGTGCGGTATTGCAAAATCCGTTTAAAAGGTCAGTCTGGGGAATATCGCTGGTTCAGCTGTCAATACAAGATTCTTCCTGATATAGCAAACCGTAAACCCCGTATGGTAGGCAAGCTGGAGGATATTACCGTTCAACTGGGAAGAGAGGAGATGCTCCTTAACCGTGCTAATAAAGATCCGCTGACCGGAGTATATAACCGGTCTGGAGAAGAGATTATTGACGGAAAATTGTCACTTCTTTGCAGCGGTGTTTTCTTTATGATTGATCTGGATAATTTTAAGGAAATCAATGATACGTGCGGACATGCTGTAGGCGACCAGGTTTTGACCCGAGTGGCAAGAGCATTTGATAAACTGGTGGGCAGTGACGGAATTGTTGCAAGAGTAGGCGGAGATGAATTTGTTATTTTTATCGCAGACAGCTGGGAAAACCAGCTGATTGTGGATATGGCGCAGTCAATTATGAAGCTGATGGACAGCACAATGGAGGAAGATTATATTGTGATGAGGGTTTCTGCAAGTATTGGTATTGCGGTTGCACCTAAAGATGGAAGCAGCTATGCAGAATTATACAGTGCTGCCGATAAAGCAATGTATTACATAAAGCAGAACGATAAAAAAGGATTCGCCTTTTATAGAGGTGAAGGAAAAGATCAAATATAAAACCGGAGCCAGCTGGTTCCGGTTTTATTCCTGGTTAATCAGTTACTTAGAGCAATTTACTGCAGAACCGGTTTTTACCGCAGCAGATATCCGCCCGGCTCTGATCCCTGCAATGTCCAAGCAGGCCCCGGCGGAGGGAACAGTCTTTACCGCAGCAGAAACCGGATTGGGGGCACAGTGTATAGGTGCCTCCCTGGATCACCAGTTTCTTTCCATTTACTATGGTGTCCGCAATCTTGCTCCTGGCGTTGTCATAAATTGCCTGTATGGTAGTTCTTGCAACATCCATCTGCTGTGCGCACTCACTCTGGGTTAGATGAATGTGGTCAATTAAGCGGATTACTTCATATTCGTCTACGGTCATCTCTACGATATTATAATTTTCTTTACTGCAGGGGGCAAATTCCATTGTTCCAGGCAATTCGCATACACGGCGCTGTTTTACAGGTCTGGCCATTTTATCTGTCACCTCATTTCAAATAAGGTTAGTATATCTTTACTTGACAGAAATGTCAATGATGCTGCAAAACAGGAGCACGCCTCTGATTCCGTGCTTTTTTTATATTTAACATCAGATAAATAAGTTTACATTGGATTCTTCCGCATCTCCCAGGTATGCGCCGACGCCGCCAAGCTCTACTCCGTCAATGAGCTCTTCCTTATGAATTCCCATTACATCCATGCTCATGGTACAGGCAACAATACGAACACCGGCCTTCATGGCTTTCTTTATCAGCGTTTCCAGAGAGTCCACGTTTTTATCGTTCATGATTTTTTTCATCATTGCAGTACCCATTCCGCCCATATTCATTTTAGACAGTTTCAGCCGCTTGCTTCCTCTCGGGAGCATGGCTCCGAACATGGATTCCATCATGGTCTTTTTAACAGGCTGCTTCTCTTCTTTTCTTAATGCAGTCAGACCCCAGAATGTGAAAAACATGGTGACGGGTCTGCCCATGGCAGCAGCGCCGTTGGCAATGATGAAGCTGGCAAGAACCTTATCTAAATCACCGGAAAAAACAATCAGCGTTTTTCCATCTACAGCTTCTTTCGCAGGGGCAGCAGAAGCAGTGGAGCTTTTTTTAACCAGTGCCACATAATCATCACCTCTCCGTTCATTGGATAAGAGGGTGTGTCCTGTGCGGCGGCACCATGCTCCGATGTCTCTTGCAAATCCGGGGTCAGAGGCAGAGACTTCCATGACTGTACCTTCCTTCATCTCCTTCATGGTTTCAAAAACCTTCATAATAGGACCAGGACACTGCATACCGCTGCAGTCCAAACGCATGGCTGTGGTTGGGATATCTTTGGTATCCATTTGTCCGTTATCCGAAAAAGAGGCTGGTGCGGTTATTTTTGGAGTGGTGTCACTCTGGTAATGCGTAGATTGGTAGAATCTGACACCGCCCGGGTAGATCTTTACATTGGAAAATCCACTTTGCATCAGGATTCGTGCTGCATTATAGGCACGGACTCCAATGGCACAGAAGGTAATCACTTCTTTGGAGGGATCCAGTTCTTTTAACCGTTCCCGCAGCTGTCCAAGAGGGATATGCACGGCTTCTGGAAGGGCGAAAGCCATCAGTTCCGCATCTTCTCTGACATCAAGAAACTGAGCGTTCTTATTGGTTTCTGTCACGTCCCAGGCAGCAAAGGAAGCTCTTCCTTTTAACAGGTTCTCGGCTGTGAATCCTGCCATATTAACAGGGTCCTTGGCAGAAGAGAAGGGGGGAGCATAAGCAAATTCCAGATGTTTTAAATCTTCAACTGTAGCTCCAAGGCGAATGGAAACGGCAATTGTATCGATCCGCTTATCTACACCATCTCTGCCGACAATCTGTGCACCGTATATAGTTTTCCCATCCAGAGAAAACAGAAGCTTTAACGTAAGCGGAACAGCACCCGGATAATAACCTGCATGAGAATTCTGGGTAATGATGATGCTTTCATAATCGGTTCCCTTTTTAAAGCCTCTCTTAATCAGGATTTTTTCATTGGCTCCTGTTGAAGCAGCAGTTAGGTCAAATACTTTGGCAACAGAGGTTCCCTGTGTCTTTCTATAGGTTTCTGTCCCGCCTGCAATGTTATTTGCAGCAATGCGTCCCTGCTTATTGGCAGGACCTGCAAGAGGAACCATGGCAGCATCATCAAAGGTGAAGTCATTGACCTGAATCACATCACCTACAGCATATATATCAGGATCAGAGGTTTTTAAGGTATCATCAACAATGATTCCTCCCCGTTCATTGACTGCAAGCCCGCAGGATTTAGCCAATTCACTGTTTGGGCGGACACCGATAGAGAGTATCACCAGTTCAGCTTTTAAAATCTTACCGCTTTTTAGTGTGATAGAAACAGAATCGTCTTCATCTGTAAATGAGGAGACTCCGTCACCCAGATAAAGAGAAACTTCATTTTGAACAATGTTTTCATGAAGCAGCTGTGCCATCTCATAATCCACAGGAGCCATGACCTGATCCTGCATTTCAATCAAAGAAACCGAAAGACCTGCATGACGAAGGTTTTCGGCCATCTCAAGTCCGATAAAGCCTCCGCCGATCACAGCGGCGCTTTTGATTCCTTTTTCTTTAATCATACCACGGATCCGGTCGGTATCAGGAACTGTCCAAAGAGTCTGTATGCGGGAAGATTCAATTCCTTTAATCGGCGGGCGGACTGGAGAAGAACCGGTGGAAATTACCAGGGTATCGTAAGATTCCTCATAGGTCTCCCCAGTTTCAAGTTTGCGGACTGTAATTTTTTTGTTCTCTCTGTCAATGGCAGATACTTCATTTTTTACTCTGACATCGATTTCGTACTTTTTTCTCATAGCCTCCGGAGTCTGTAAGAGCAGAGCGTCTCTGGATTTGATTACATCGCCCACATGGTAAGGAAGACCGCAGTTTGCGTAGGAGATATATTCGCCGCGCTCCAGGATAATGATCTGAGCCTCTTCATCTAACCTTCTAAGTCTGGCCGCACAGCTGGCTCCGCCTGCGACTCCGCCGATTATAACAGTTTTCTTCATTGTCTGCCTCCTGATATATAAAAATTATAATTAGTTTGTTATGTTTTTGACATTCTCAGTATAGGACGTCAGAGGAAAAATGTCTGTGACAGAGTCACAAAACGTGACACCAGCAGGAACGTTTACAAGTTCATGGCAAAATTGCGGACCTTATTAAGCTCTTCGGATTTGAGCATGCTCCCTTTTTCATTCATACCGGAAATTGTGAGTACACCTTTGTTTTCCCACTTTAAATAAGAGCAAATAGAATTCACCTGGGCATTTGCCGCATCATAAACTCCGTCAGAAGCTGAGTTTAAGAGCATAGCTATGGATTTGATATGAAACCCTTTTTTCCCGAAAGCATACATCCGGTCAATAAAACACTTTGTCTGGGCTGATACATCAAACCAGTAAACAGGGGATGCCAGTACCAGCATGTCAGCCTGATCTAGATCCGTTAAAATGCTGTTCATATCATCATTCTGAATGCATACGCCGTCATGAGAAAAGCAGTATGTACATGCCATACAGGGCTCTACTTTTAAGATACTTAAATTTTTTACTGTAACTTTATGACCTGCCTCTTTTGCTGAATTTGCAAAAGCAGAAGCCATGATTTCTGTATTACCGTTCTTTCTCGGACTACCAGTAACTACTAATATGTTCAATGAATTTACCTCCATTTTTTATGAATTAAGGTCCCAGGAAAATAAATATATCATTTCAGCAGGAGAGCTGATATCTGGAAGCGACAGCTTTTTAAATCCGCCTTGCAGCTTCTTTTCTGCAGCAGCCAGACCAAAATGGCAGGCTGCGATTCCTATATCAACTCTCTGGATATCAAATGAGTGCTTCCCTTCCTTTAATGTCTTCGCTTCATAGAAATGGTAGGCATTCTGAGATTTCACTACTCTCCATGGCTGTTTATTCACAGCAGAGGGGGCCAGTCTCGTCATCTCCAGGGCAAATGCAAAATCATCGGCATCGGTTTTTATGAGTGGAGTAGAGAAGTTATCCTTGAAAAAAAGCTCATTCCAATCCTTTCTCTGATCTGATTTAGCGCCCCACCGCATCAGGGACTCCATAAGCCGTTTCTTTTCAGCAGGATATCCAAGGGGAGTAATAACAGGAAACAAATCTCCCTCCTTTAAGTTCATGGCATGAGAAAATGCACTCCGGTCAAAGGTGCCGCCCAGCCAGCACGTACCATATCCCAGGGCTACGGCATAAAGGATTAAGTGCTCCATAGAATAGCCCAGCGCCTCTAACGCAAGATCTGTATCAGGAACAGAGGCTCCAATGAAATTTCTGGCACCTTTAATGACTCCATAGGTACCCAGCTTTTCTCCTTTCAAGGCGTCATTGTTTTCCAGAAGCCGGAAGTTGACGTCAACAGAAAATGGATTATCTAAACTTTTAATAAAATCATAGAACAGATCTTTTTCCTTTGTTGAAAGCGCACGGGGGTCATAGGACCTGACACTGCTGCGCTCCCGGATGGTTTTTTCCACAGGAAAAACAGGTTTCATAGGAATCAATCCTTTCTTCTATATAAGAGTTTTATAAAAATTGCTGTCTCCAGGTTTTTCTACCAGATCTTTCATGGCCTCCATGGCCTTTTTAAAATGCGGGGAACCTCCGTGAGCGGCAAGGCTGGACTGATCCTCCCATTCTTCAAGCATAGTTAAAATGCGGGGATCTTTTACATCCTGAACCAGTTCATAACGGATACATCCTTCATCCTTTGCTCTGGTCTCTTTCACAAGTTCCACGGCAGTTTCAATAAATGTATTGATTTTATCTTCTTTGATATAATTTTTAGCAACAACCTTAATCATCTGTTCTCCTTTACTTATGCCCACGTCTCGTAATGAACACGTTCCTCTTTGTAGCGTTCTGTAAATTCGTTTTTCTGTCCATCCGGATAACCAATGGCAATCAGACCAAATGGTTTAATATGGTCCGGAAGCTGAAAGAAACTACGTACATGATCAGTAACCTCATTTGATGTAGCTACGCCCAGCCAGACGGCTCCCAGACCTAAGTGAACAGCTTCTAACAAAATATTCTGTGAAGCGGCTCCCATATCTTCTTCCCAGCCCTTTGGTACTTTAAATTCCTTTTCATTACCTAAAAGTGCAATGGTAACAGGTGACCCTGCTACAGGTTTTGCATAGGGGGATACGTCGGAGAGCTTTTTCAAACTCTCTTTGTCCTGTACTACAATAAATTCCCATGGCTGTTGGTTTGCTGCTGACGGTGCCTGCATGGCGGCACGAAGAAGCTTGTCAATTTTCTCTGGTTCTACGGCATCAGTGGTAAATTTGCGGATACTCCGTCTGTTAAAAATCTCCTGCATAAAAAATCCTCCTAATTGTTTTCTAGTTTTCCCAGTAATTTTTTGCTGAGGTTTAGAAAGAGAACTGTCTCTTCCTGTGTTAATATTCCCTGGTATTCCCTATGAAGTGACTCCCAGGATTCCATAATGGTTGTCTGAAGTGCAAGACCCTCCGGTGTGGTGCTTAAAATTACAGATTTCCCCTCACATCGTTTGGAAACAAGCTTTTTGCGCTCCAGTTTTTCAATCAGCCGGGTAATGGTGGAGGGGGTCAGAAACAATGTCTCTCCCAGTTCCTTCTGCAGAATTTCTTCCTTCTGATTAACCAGAGATAGCAGAAGAGAGTGACTGGGAGAGAGCCCGGTTTTAGAAAATGCATTTTCTGCAACTTTGCCAAAAACTCTGGAAAGCTTTACTGTCGTAAAAAACAGGCAGCTGTTCAGGGAACAGGTCTGTTCCTCTGGTGTGTCATTTTTTCTCAAAACATCACCTCTCTTGTTTGTACATACAAATGATAACACTACCAGGTATTTCTGTCAATCAAAAAAATAAATAGAACAAATTAATTTATAACAATTAAATGTGATAAAACTATTGACAGAATAAAAGAACTCTTTTATAATAAATATAACTTGAAAATGATATTATTTATAATTAT